>JADFZU010000031.1 GCA_015232365.1 Magnetococcales bacterium
TAATGACATAATGTTAAAACTTAGCAAGATAAAAAACAAGCAAAAAATTTGGTCATAAGATTTTTCTGGTAACATTATGTAAATGTTAGTAAAATTCAAACCTAGAAACCAACCAGCTAACTTATGCATAATAGTTAGCAAGATGGTGTATTTATCATTTATTGGATAAAAGGGGGTACATGATGCTATCCAGGATAGATATTAGAAATTGTCATCTATCTAAGAAGGTAAAAATGGAGTAACGATGAAAATATTGGGTATCGACCCTGCACCAGGAAAAGAGTCGACCATCTTTGACGGGGAATATCACCTTTGTAAAGCTGGAGAACTGAACAACAGATTGACAGCCTTACACGGACAGGATGTTTTGATCGCCTGGGATGCACCATTAACTGGATCTCAAAATCCAGATTTTGATATTTTTGAAGATGGTGACCATACCCAACGCCTGATTGAGAAATTCTTTTCAAGACAGGAATACGGATTCAAACCACCAAATGGGATTTCCGTCTTAGGTTATGCTGGCTGTTCCCACTGGACGATCTCAAGAAGACTCTTGGGGTTGCCCAGAGTTGGACGGTGGGATACTGCCATAGATGAACTTCCCTTTCTGGTTCTAGCATCCAATGCAACTACGCCAAAGAAGGGAAGCTACATAGTAGAGGTTCATCCAGCACTTGCTATTTGGGTATTCTGTAAAGATCACAAACCGGATATAATATCTTGGGAATACAAGAAGAGCAAAAATACCCAACAGACAATATGGAATTGTTTTTGTGGTGCCTATGGGGACGATATATCCCAAACCATTGGAATCGATATCATGAAATTATCTCCAAAAAATGATGATGAGTTGGATGCTTTGTTTGCATGGCTCCTTGCCAGTCTGTTCATCAAAAGAACACAATGGGACAAGTGCAGTAGTGGCGTAGATATCCAGCTTCTGGGTAATCTCAAAACCGGTTCTTTCCTGCTTCCGGTTACTAATGAACTGCGGAAACAGTTCAATGAAGCAGTGGATGAAGGAAAGTTAACCAAGTCAATAAAGAGTAGAAGATAGATACAAGGTCATCAGGATCTTTATTTACTTACATTGGAGGTTTGCGAAATGTCAGATTCATCTGAAGTCAAAGAATTGAAAGTTCATCCACTTGAGGAGTGGAGTGGATTTAATCATGCAGATAAATACTTTGATATAAAGAACACTGACCTTCCCTTTTTTTTTCATAAAGCTATGGAAAATGCTTGGAATTATCTGCACTATTGTGGGTATTCTGAAACCCTCTCATTCATCAATAGAGATAAATATGAAAGTGAATATGTAGACGAGGATGAAGATGAGGAAGAGTACGAGGATGAAGCGCCTGATATCAGGACAATTGTAAACCTTCCGTTATGGTCAAATGAGATATCAAGTTTATATAAAGAATATGGAAGGGCGCTTGCACGTGGTGATTTAGAATTTATAAAAAATAATGTTGAAATTTCTACATATCCAGAAACCGGACAAAAAAATATGTGGGAAAATATGTTTGAATATAACAAAAAAAGATATGATGAAGATCTTTTTTTTGAAGTAGGCTCCCAATATGGCAGGTCAAACATGCATTATTATAGCTCTTTGGAGATAATAGATATCACTGGAGCGTATTGGTTGCCATCGTTTTGTTGCGAATCAAATGTATTGCGTGCAGTTCTGGTCTTGATGCTTGGAGAGTGCGTATTTCAAACATATAAAAATAATAGTGTTTTAGCATTAGAGTTGATGTCTGAATGCTTGTTCGTATCTGAAAGAGTAAATAATGAAGTTAGAAACTCTGAAAAAGAAAACCGATGGATTAATGAAAAAAACAGATCTACTAGAAAAAAAGTGGCTTCTAGTGGAGGAAATATCAGAAAAGAACAATATGTGGAAATGAGAAGATTTCTTCATAATTATTCTAATGAATTAATTTCGAGTATGAACGATGATGAATTAAAAGAAATAGTTAAACAAAAAAAGGGTAGTAAACGCGGATGGATGATTGTGATGGATTACGTTTTGAAGTGCGATAAATTGTATTCCGAATACATGAAGATTAGAAAAGAAAATTTTCCAAGTTTAAATGATGAAAAAGACGTGCAAGCTAAAGAGCATAGAGTATATTTTGCAAAGAGATACAAGCAAGAGTTTATGGATGCACTTACTGATGATAATAAAAAAAGGATCAATAGAATTGATGGTGAACTTGGCTACATGTGAAGTTCCATGTGACTATATCTGAATTCTACGAACTACTCCCACTATAAAAAGACGCATCTAAATCTGTGTCGGACCATCTTTACCCTTATCCATTACAAAGCACCTCAACCATCATGATACTTCTTAACCCATTACAGCCCTACAGTAGCATCCATCACACGCCATAAACATTCCTATATAGTCTTGACCCCTGGCTAACCATCACCTTTTCGACCAAGAAACCCACCCACCATAGCAACGAGTCGAATGACTTGATTTAAACATGGTAGATGTTTTGGGGTCGGATTTTTCATCAATAGATAGGCTGCTTGCCGTTCTCCATTGTCAAACAGCAACTCTGTCTCCAAATCCGGAAATGGTCATCCCAATAGAAAAGTTCTGGCAATAAGACATGCTATCACCATGAAAGACCAGTTAAAAATTTTCCCCATGAATGATGGTGTTGTGCTTAAGCACAACACCATTTTGCAGTTGTGCTTAAGCATTGATGTGAATGGGTCTACTGCTTAAGCACTACGCCTAAGTAGCTGAAAAACAACAAAAATATTGACTTGAGTCGTGAAGATCAGTAGTATGGCATCCGTCAAATACATCTGTAGGAATGAAGTGATGCAGGACTCAATCGGGTAGGTATTAAATACATTTAATTGAAAGGATGATTAAAAATGGACACGGTTAAATCAAATACAGCAAACCGTATGGAGGTACCAACTATAGAGGAGGTTTTTGAAATGCAGGGTGCACTAGATTGTTTGTTGGATAAAGGTAATGGATAGATGAAAACCTTTTACAGATGGTTGTGATGGTAGCCTGACTGTTTTGTGACCTATTCGGGCTACGATCAGAACTATTTGTAAATATAAACTAGAAAATAATGGCAACTGGGGATAGTCCCCGACAATTCAATCAGTTTATGGAGATTTATCATGACACGAAGTAACAATTCATCAAGAGCACAGAAACAACTTTTTTCTAAAAATACACCGTTAACGATTAGCCAAAGAAAAAACATCGGGAAAATGCTAGCTGAAGTACTAATCTTTATTAGGTTTCATTTGAATCAGGGAAGATATAGAGAAGCACTTGAGTTGACTGATGCTATCCATAACGCTCCGGCGCTTCTCTTAGAAGATCAATTTGATATTGAATACTTAAAAAAGGGATTCAAGAATTATCAGGATAAAAATGAATTTGCAAGAAAGTATGCTAATGATTTGTCAACTATAGAAGCACACCCACATGTTGAAGATATTTATACAATAAAAAACTAAGTGGATGTGGAGTGGAGTAAGTAAGAAAATTACTTAATAAACTTAAGATGAGATGGAGCTAATCGAGTTGCTTAGTCGCCTTTGCAATCTAGCTCCATCCATCTCCTAAGTCAAATAGAAAAATGGAAATGATTTGAATTTTTTTGTTTTCAAATCAAATGGATACCTTTGTCTTTAAACTGGAGAAATAACGATGAAAAATGCACGTATTAGTAAAAAACAAAACGTTCAGAAACCTGTATCTAAAAAAGGCTGTCTTTGGCTTTTAGGTACAAACCGGCTTCTTAATGGAGACTGTACAGATAAGAAAGATGTAATCAAACTTATGAACGGTGAGAGAGCAGTTCTATTCGCTACTGATCCTCCTTACAAAGTTGGTTACACGGGCACAAATAGACCAAGCGGTGGAAAAGATTGGTCAGACTCCTACGGACGTTCTTGGGATGATGCTGATGTAGAGTCACCACTATATCACGATTTTATCAATGTTGCCAAGGAGGTAGCTATTACAAGTCATGCAGCGTGGTATTGTTGGCATGCATCAAAAAGACAAGCGTTGCTTGAGTCTGTTTGGAATGAAAGTGGGGCATTTCTACACCAACAGATAATTTGGGTAAAGTCCCACGCTACTTGTGGAATTGGTTCTCGTTACCTTTGGAATCACGAGCCATGTTTATATGGTTGGGTCCGTGGTAACAAACCTCCAAAACTCAAGGGTATATCATCTCAAAAGACTGTATGGGATTTTCCTGGTTTTACTAAAAAGAACCGTCCTAATCACCCAACTCCTAAACCGATTGAGTTGTTTACTATCCCAATGCTTCAACATGTTCCTGAAAATGGTCTTTGCTATGAGCCATTTTCAGGGTCTGGGAGTCAGATTATCGCTGGAGAACGGACTGGACGTCGAGTCTATGCTATGGAAATTGAACCTCAGTACGTTGATGTAGCTATTAGGCGTTGGCAAGAGGAAACAGGAAAAAAGGCTATCCTTGATGGGGATGGACGCACTTTCGATGAGGTTCAGAAAGATCGGGGAAAAGATCTTATATGAATTCAGTGTCCTTTCCCAAGGATATTATCGGAGGAGTATCTTTGGGAAAGGACATTGGGTAAAAAACTAATGCTAAATATACGATTCGGGAAGGAGTGATTGGTAATGAAAACGAAGTTTTAAATTGCAATATAATGCGGGCATTTATTTGTCCGGTTTGCAAAGTGAAATATTACAGGCAGAACTGGTTTGAGTGCCTATCCTTCGGTGGTTTTCGCAATAAAATCTTTGGGGGAGGGCATTCAACCCAACAAACTGAAACACTAATACTGAAGAGGTGATTGATGATGAAGAACATGAAAGGTAAAGCTCAAAACAGTGCAGCCGATTGTGCTGCTCATTCTGGACAAGCCAAGAAAAACTGGCTTGAAGTTGACATTGTTGGAATGCGCAAAAGTACTGCCGTTTTTGGTTCTGGTCCATTGATCTATGAGTTGGTACAGAATGGCTGGGACACCAATGCGACCGAGGTAAGGATAACTCTGGAAAAGCAGCCTGGGCGACCATACGCAAACTTGGTTGTGTTTGACAATGATCCTGATGGTTTTAAGGATCTGAAGCATGCCTTCACTCTTTATGCAGAGAGTGAAAAGAAATGGGATCCAGAAAAAAGAGGGGTATGGAATCTTGGAGAGAAACTAGTTCTGTGTCGTTGCGAAGATGCTCAGATTGAGTCCACCAAGGGAACGGTAATCTTTTCCAAAACTCAAGGTAGAAAAATGAGCCGCAAGTGCCGTGAGTTTGGAACATGTTTTTCAGCAAGTATCAGAATGAACACTGAACAATATGAAGAATGTTGCGCCGCTGTGTTGAAATTGATTCCACCAGAGGGCGTTCAGACATATTTCAACGAGGAATTGCTTTCCACAAGAGACAAGTTGAAAGATTTTGAAGCAACATTGCCAACTGTAATTTCTAACGAAGATGGTGAGTTGCGCAGGACACGGCGCAAGACAGGCGTGGGGGTTTTTAGGAGAAATCCAGGGGAAAAAGCACGCCTACATGAGCTAGGCATCCCCGTCGTTGAGATGGATACCGAGTGGCATATTGTTGTTGGGCAGAAAGTTCCTCTCAATATGACACGTGATAACGTTCCTCCATCTTTTTTGAAAGAGTTGAGAACTGCCGTTCTGAATAACATGATCCAGGAATTGCCAGATGAAGCAGCATCCGCGTCATGGGTAATCCAAGCAACTGAGAATGATGATATTTCTGATGATGTAGCTATTGAGGTTATGCACAAACGGTTTGGAGATAAGGTTGTGATTTTTGATCCTATGGACCATGAGGCTAACAAAACAGCAGTAGCCAAGGGGTACAGAGTCATTCATGGACGTGATCTGACGGCTGAACAGTGGAAAATTGTGAGGAGGACAGGAATTTTCAAACGGTCAGGGTTCTTGTTTCCGACGCCAACTCCAACATCATCACCACATGTTCCGGATACTCGGCTTCCAATTGAAAAGTGGACGCCAGAGATTCATGCCACAGTAGACCATGCAAAACGGATGGGGAGTGCTCTTCTAGGTTTTGAGATCGATGTTGAAGTCCATCTTGTAAACAATGGGTTCTTGGCATGGTATGGGGGTGGCAAATTGAACTTTAATCTAAAGAGGCTTGGATATGAGTGGTTCAAGTTGATTCCGAACGAGTCAATCAACGATCTCATTATTCACGAGTTTGGACATGAGTTTTGCTCAGATCATCTTGATTCGAAGTACTACAAGGCTCTAACACGGCTTGGAGCCCAGATGGTTAATCTGGCTTTGGATCAACCGGAACTTTTTGAAGCACCATTTTGAAAAGGGAATAGTCCCTAACCGGTAGTGTTTTATCCTGAAGGTACATCTCATGATCATCCTTCAGGATAAAACATTCCCCGCCACACAAATGTTGTCATTTTCAGACCCCTTTTTGGGGTCTGTAGGGACACTTTTGTCAAATTTACGGAGATTTTGGAATGTCAGAGAGAAATGTCACTGAAGAAGCCACTTATTACAAGGCGATCGAAAAAAGCAGAAAAGAACCCCCATATTTGTTTCCACAGCATCCAACTGAGATGCCACTTTTGAAAGGGACCGACCCGAAGAACAGCATCTTGTTTTCAAGCCGGTCAGATGTTTGGAACACACCTCCAGAAATTGTTGCCAAGGTCGTATCAGTAATGGGCAGTATCGATCTTGACCCCTGTTGGAACTCTGAATCATCGGTCCAGGCAGGCACAGTCTACTCCAAAAAGGAAAATGGTCTTATTCACCCTTGGGGTAAAAGAGTGTTTATGAACCCTCCCTACGGCAGAGAGGTGGTGTTGTGGGTTGATAAAATATTGGAAGAGTACTATGCCAGTCGCACCAAAGAAGCAATCGTGCTTATTCCGGCACGGACAGATACAAAATGGTTCCATAAATTCCGAGAATTTCCGGTGTGTTTTATCAAGGGAAGACTGAGATTTTCTGGCTCAAAAAACTCTGCTACCTTTCCAAGTGCAGTTTTCTACCTTGGTGCCAGGAAGGAAAGGTTTGCCGATGTCTTTCGTGAGCTTGGAATCGTCTACATGAGGTGGATGTAATCTCTTGATTGAGATGGTTGGTTATATGTCAGAAATTTTCAATAACAACTACGTATAGGTGAAATAGTTATTAATAATTTAAGGAAAAGTTTTTCAAATTCATCCAACCATTGAATCAAAATCAACGAAGGCTGTTTTTTCCCGATTGTAAAAATTGCTCAGTTTATTCAATGGATAGAGGTCTATAATTGTTCACATCCTCCAAAGTTTCATGAAAAATCCATCTAAGGGTTTTTAGGAGGGGGTTAGATGGACCGCGCTACGATTACGGTAGTTACACTTCAATGTTGAGGTCCATCCTAAGCAGTTTGATTGTAGGTAGTAGCACTGCTTCCACTGTCAAAGGGATAGTGGGTAAGCGTTTTCAGTCTGTGAATCTGAAGATTGCTTGTTGTTTGGAGTTCAGGATGGCACATATCAGACAATGTGAGGGGGGTAGGCTTAATATTTTATCGGTGAAGGATGCAGCACAAATTCTTGGAGTTTCTGTGCGGCATGTATACCGCCTTGTGTATGAACAAGGGCTTCCAGCTTTTCGCATCGGAAAAAGACGGATGGCAATCACTGTTGAAGGAATTGACAAATGGATGACAAATCGCCCCTGTTGCGAGCATAATGGCGGTGCAACGGGACCGATGGTGGAAGGAAAGGAGAAAGAATTATGTCGGTCTACAAAAGGAAGTATTCAAAAGGTAAAAAACCCATCTGGTGGGTCGATTATCGCGATGCAAGCGGCAAAAGAGTTAGGAGATCTTCTGGGACTTCCAACAAGCAAGAAGCAGAATCGCTAGAAGCAAAGTGGAAGTTGGAAGTGTATCAGCAAAAACAGTGGGACAAGGATCCTGAGCATACATTTGATGAGCTTATGCTTGAATTTTTACGAGAGACTACTGAAAAAAAGCCGAGTGCATGGGTAGAAAGAATCCATGTAGCACATTTGTACGGTGAGTTATCTGGTAAGGTTTTGTCTTCTTTAGCAGATACGGATGTCAAAAAGTACATCAAGGCTCGGAAATCTTATGGTATCAAAGATGGGACCATCAACCGAGAATTGACTACTCTTTCGTCTGCGCTCAATTTTGGTCGTACCGAACTCAAGTGGGATATTCCAAACCCTGTTTCAGAATGTAAGTTGGAAGAGCCTGCTGGACGGGTTCGGTGGATAACCCATGAGGAAGCACAAAAATTAATTGATGCTGTGAAAGATTCTGTTCAGGCACCTCACATGTCAGATTTCCTTCGACTTGCTCTCAATACTGGTTGCAGAAGTGGAGAAATGTTGGGGTTGGAATGGAATAGAGTGGATATGAGTGCTGGTTTAATTTTGCTGGAAGCAGAGCATACTAAGAATAGGAAAAGGCGATCTGTGCCTCTTAACCAAGAGGCGTATTCAGCAATTCTTGGGCGTGCAAGATTTCGGGCGGAATATTGTCCAGATTCTCCATGGGTATTTTCTCATAAGGATGGGGCACGGTTGAAATCTGTTAAAACGGCTTTCAAGGTCGCTTGTAAAAAAATTGGTATTGAAGATTTCCGAATCCATGATCTCAGGCATACATGTGCGGCATGGTTGGTTCAAGCAAGAGTGCCTTTACCAGAGATTCGTGATTTGCTTGGGCATAGCTCAATCAAGATGACTGAGAAGTATGCCCACTTGAATCCAGACAATATCAGAAAAGCCGTAGCAGTTTTGGATAATCTGTCACGATTTGGGCACGATTGTGAAAAAGGCAAAAAAAAGCAGTTAGAGATTCCGGCTCTAACTGCATGAAAACACTTAATAAAAATGGTGGGCGGTACTGGGATTGAACCAGTGACCCCTACCGTGTCAGGGTAGTGCTCTCCCGCTGAGCTAACCGCCCGATTAGCAAAGAAAGAACCTATATTGCTTTGGGTAGTGCGTCAAGGAGAAACTTCTACTCTCCTACTATGCCTCTCCTTCAGTCTCAACCATTGCTGCGGCAATCGCCTCTTCTGGAGCTTTTCCTTCTCTGACAATCCATTGAATTGCTGGGAAAAACCGTTGGGTCTCTTTATGGATAGATGTCATTATATCGTTAAGCTGCTCTTTATACAGCCTTCCGCCACTTAGAGGCAGGACAACTCTAAAGAGAGGAACCTGCTCTTCACTCCAAAGCTCAAAATGCCCCAACCATACCCGTTCGTTGATCATAGTTAATGAGTGGGCAACAGAGACCTGCCTTTGTGGTGGTATTTTAATATTCATATAGGTGTTAAACTGCAAAAATCTACTGTCTGCATGAAAAGCAACCCAGAGCCGCTGGTTGCCCCACGGCCCAGGTAGCTCGGTCCACAACTCACTTTCACTAGAGCGATCCACACTCCACCCTTGATCAATAGCGTACTCATCCATCAAACCGATGGGGTTGTCGTATAAAGTTGTATAATAGGAATCTGTACTGCTATGTGATTGACTCATAAATCATCTCGTTTTTGCGACAGCCATTAGAAATATGCTAATCTGAAAATAGCAGTATCTATCATGAGTGCTAAATTGAGCAAGTTAAAGAAGCTGTATAGAGGCTAAAAATGTATATTGAATGGAGACAGCAGGCCCAAGGGTTTAACCAAGCAACCTACCCTTGCAAAAACTATAACCTCTCTGCCCACCTTATGGGGATTGGCGGAAGTTCTGAGCAAGAGAGCGGCATCCCTTTAGGGAGTGTAACTGTTGAAGAGAATGCAGACGGTAGCCTAAGTTTTCTATTTGGTAGCCAGTTAGCATTTTGGCCAGGAGTATACAAAAAACTAGAGAGTGTTGATTTATCAGCAGAGCAACTCATGGAGATTGAAGCAGAACTAGAGATAAAAGTCCCTAAGCCAGTTTAACTGGATTTTTTCACCAGCTACTATTGGCAACATTTCTCCTGATCATCTTTAAAAGAGACCACCTTCCAACCCGACTTGGTACGGAGCATGGTAACAAATTGCCGATGCAGAGATGGCGGTTGAAACATTGTCTCTTTGCTATCACCTTGCACAACCTGCACAGCATGTATTAAAACCTCAGCACCTTTTTTGGTCGGTGTTTCACTCACTATAAGAAAAAGCGGTTCTTGAATTGGCTCTATTTTCTTGGCCTTACGCAGCAGAACCTCTTTGAGGGCAATTACCCCCAGTACATCCCCTTCTGCCATGGAGCGGGCCTCATCCAGCCGTCCATAGATGAAAGCATTGGCAAACTTTTTGTAGGCCGTTACAACGTCGCTATCACCACCAGCATCAGCATAAATCAAAGCAGGACTGACAGTACTGACAACCATAACAGCCAACATAATGATAAATAGCCTGCGCTTCATGCTCATGATATACGAACCGTTATCAATTAATGGTTTTACGGAAGCTAAAAGCTCCACGAATATCACCAGCTTTATAACCACGGGCCTGGTCTGAAGGGTATATCTCATCCAAAGCCTTGGCGACAGGAGCTTTTATTGCTTCTCCATGACAGACAAGGCATGGTTTTTCAGCAGTAGGAATTGCCTTCATATAGCGAAAAACCCGCACTCCATCCTCAACAACTATTGCGGAAAACTCGATTTTTTCAGGGCTCTCTCCGGCAGATTTTCTGGCATTAAACTTATACAGCACATCTCGTTCCCAAGCATCCGGCTCATTGCCAGGATTGCGCAATTTAAGACTGGTTCTTTTTACCTCCCAGCCACTCATGTCAGCAACTTCACTTGCCACCTCGCCAGCTTCCATACTGCAAACCTTGATTGCTTTTACCGCACCACCAGATTTGAGAGCAGTAACCAATTTCCCTTTTAAACTGGTAAAAAATATTTTAACCAGCCCCCTACCCTCATTTAAAAGCATCTGACTCTCACTAGCTGCTACTGGTGCCGACAACAGAAAAAAAATAGCGGTCAATGCGGTGGTAAATTTTTTCATTTTCTATCCTACTATTAAAAATTTTATAGAGAAAAAACCAGATATTAAGTGATATTCAAGATTTACAGAGACAACTTATACTCTAAGTATAAATACTTTTACAGTAATTTTTTATAGTCAAACATATAATTTTCAATATGTTACTAATAATGCCCTCTCTTTACCACAGCCATGGTATATCGCCGAAACATTGACATTCAAGCTATTATTAATTAATAAAGGGGGCTGTTATAAAGCGGATGTGAATATTTTATACTCCCCAAAGCCTTGTATATATGGTATTTGCAGGAGTTATAGAGTATGCACGAACTCTCGAAAAGAGCCCATGAAACGTCCCTATAATTGGAGTAAAAACATGTCAGATCAAACAATGCCAGATATCATTTACACCAAAGTTGACGAAGCACCACAACTTGCAAGCGGTTCCCTACTCCCTATTATCAAGCACTTCACCAAAATAGCTGGAGTAACCGTCGGTACAAAAGATATTTCGCTGGCAGGCAGAATTCTTGCTGTTTTCCCAGAGAAGCTAACACCGGCTCAGCACCATACAGATGATCTTGCAGAGTTGGGCAGGCTGGTGAAAACCCCAAAGGCCAATGTTATCAAGCTGCCAAATATCAGTGCCTCTATTCCACAGCTTCAAGAAGCCATTAAAGAGCTCCAAAGCCATGGCTATGATATTCCTGACTATCCTGAAGATCCACAAAATGACGAGCAGAAAGATGCTAAAGCTCGTTATGATTCAGTAAAAGGTAGTGCGGTTAACCCAGTTTTGCGGGAGGGCAACTCTGATCGTCGCCCACCTGCAGCAGTTAAAGAGTTCGCAAGACAAAACCCGCACAGAATGGGAAAATGGTCACCTGACTCCAAAACCCATGTTGCCACTATGACCAGTGGTGATTTTAGTGCCACTGAAAAATCCATGACTGTTCCTGCATCCTCAGTTGGTGATGCCAAAATTGAATTTGTAGCCAACGATGGTTCGGTCACAGTTTTAAAAGAAAAAGCTCCACTTGTTGAAAATGAGGTTATTGACGCTTCGTTCATGAGTGCAAAAGCTTTAAGGGCCTTCTTGGCAGAGCAGATTGCCGACGCAAAACAGCAGGGTGTTCTATTCTCACTCCACCTTAAAGCTACCATGATGAAGGTCTCCGACCCGATCATGTTTGGTCATGCGGTAACAGTTTTCTTTGCCGATGTTTACGAAAAACATGCAGATCTATTTGCCAAACTAGGTATCAACCCAGACAATGGTTTAGGCGATATTGCTGGAAAGATAAAAAGTTTACCGGCAGACAAAATTGCTGAGATTGAAGCTGATATACAGGCATGTATGGCAAAGCAGCCAGATCTATACATGGTTAACTCCGACAAGGGCATCACCAATCTTCACGTACCAAGCGATATTATTATCGATGCCTCCATGCCTGCAGTTATCCGTGGCGGTGGTAAAGGCTGGGGTCCAGATGGCAGCGAACAGGACACCAAATGTGTGATTCCTGACCACAGCTATGCTGGTGTTTATGCTGAAACAATAAACTTTTGTATTGCTAATGGTGCATTCGACCCAGCAACCATGGGTAGTGTACCCAATGTTGGCCTGATGGCTAAAAAAGCTGAAGAGTACGGCTCCCACCCACAAACGTTTAAAGCTCCTGGTGACGGCACTATCCGGGTTGTTGATACAACCGGTAAAACCCTTCTTGAGCATAATGTCGAAACAGGTGATATCTGGCGGATGTGTCAGACTAAAGACGAGTCTATCCAAGACTGGGTAAAGCTGGCTGTCAACCGCTCTAGAAATAGTGGATCACCAGCTATTTTCTGGCTAAGCAGTGAGCGTGCCCATGATATTGAGCTGATCAAAAAAGTAAATGTCTACCTGAAGGATCACGACACCAGTGGTCTGGACATTAAAATCATGTCACCTGTTGAGGCAACTAAAGTCTCACTGCAACGGTTGAAAGATGGTCATGAGACCATCTCAGTTACCGGTAATGTTTTACGTGACTATCTAACCGACCTCTTCCCAATTCTGGAAGTTGGTACCAGTGCAAAAATGCTCTCAATTGTTCCATTGATGCAAGGCGGAGGAATGTTTGAGACTGGTGCTGGCGGTTCTGCTCCAAAACATGTGCAGCAGATGGTAGAAGAGGGCCATTTGCGTTGGGACTCTTTAGGTGAGTTCGCTGCATTTGCAGCCTCGTTGGAGCATCTGAGCCGAGTCAACAACAACCCGCAAGCGGCTATTCTTGGTAAAGCTTTAGATGATGCTACTACAAAACTGCTGGTTAACAACCAATCTCCAAGCCGTAAAGTGCATGAGATTGATAACCGTGGCAGCCACTTCTATCTGGCTCTTTACTGGGCAGAAGCACTAGCTGCACAAAGTGAAGACAGCACGATCAAAGCCTATTTTACCGGTCTTGCCGAGAAACTATCGACCAACAAAGACAAAATTGTTGCAGAGCTACTTGCAGCACAGGGTAGCAAGGTAGATCTAGGTGGTTATTATGATACTGACCAAGCCAAAGTAGATACAGCCATGCGTCCTAGTGCGACGCTGAACGCTATCATCGGCTAAAAGCTATAGGTTGCAAAAAACAAAAAAGGCGGATCTGGGTTAAATTCCAGATCCGCCTTTTTTTATCCATGGTCCGGCATTTGGGCGTGCATTAAGGGTGCAACATTTTGGTTTGTCTAGTGAATCATGAAAAACAGTAATCACCTTTAGCAGAATATACTTATACTATCCCTAAGCCTTTTTCAAAAAACAGGTTTTAAGGACTATTGTGCTTTTGCCCATGCGGCACTCAACCTCCTCATCTTTTGAGGTCAGCTTTATATTCTTTATCACTGTGCCACGTTTTATGGTGTTTGAGGCCCCTTTGATTTTCAGATCTTTGATTACCTGGACGTTGTCCCCATCGTTCAGCTCTGTGCCGTTGCTATCTTTGCTCATGGTCGCTCCTTTTATTTAACAAAAAAATACCTTGGGCCTTATACCAGACGCCTGCCTCCATCTACATGCAGAACCTCTCCGGTTACATAGTCGGCCGTTAGCAAGTATCTTATGGCCTGTAATATTGCGTCCGGGCTGGCTGCTCTAGCTAGAGGCGTACGGCCCAGACTCTTCTCAAACGCCCCTTTGCCAGCTCTGCTTTCAGGTGCGAGTATCGCCCCTGGTGCTATGGCGTTAACCCTTACTTCTGGTGCGGCCTCTCTGGCTAAAACCTGGGTTGCTGAGATAAGGCCGGCTTTGGCTGCACTGTATGCAGCATGACCCTGCAACGGCTTTTCTGCCCAGATATCACACATATTTATCACTACCCCGCCCCGCTCCTCCATACTGCGTATAGCCAACATGGCAAGCATCATCGGCCCTTGAAGATTTACCTGGAAAAGACTCTCCATAATCTCCCACTGGCCATCTTTCTCTTCTATTGGGGTTGGCAGAAACAGGGAGGCGTTATTTATCAAAAGGTCAACCGGACCTAACTTTCTGCTGACTTCGTTTAGCATTGCGGAAATTTTGGCTGGATTACGAAGATCAAGGGCAAAACTCTCTGCCTTACCCCCACTCTCTATAATGCTTTCAACAACACGGCCAGCCTCTTTTGCCGATTTATGATAGACAACCGCCACAACATAACCCAACTCCGCAAGATCACGAGAGATAGCAGCCCCAATACGCTGCCCTCCCCCAGTAACCAGTGCAACCCGGCCTCGCTCTGGTTTGCTAACCAGAGACTCCAGCCCTGCATCTTCTCCTCTGGAAGGTCCATAATCCTGACCTTCTTCTGACAGGTCATCATCATAACGATAGGAGCGACGTGCCCGGCGACTGCCTTGGCTCTGTTTACGGCTCCTGCCACCATTAAACAACAACGCCCATGGAGCCTCTGGCACCTCCTCACCACTACGTTTTTTGTCCCAACGATAGATGTACCACATGGGCAGCAAAAGGATAATAAATGGTAGAGCCATACAGAGTGCCAGCCCGCCTTTAAAACCTTTTAGGAACCGACCAACAGTTCCTGGTCGCCCAGACATCTTCTGCTCCTCTTCCACAAAAATAACCTCTAGCTATTTAATAATTACACCTTAGGGTCAATTAATAACTACTTCTAGAAGCAGGGCTTTACCCCGCACACTATTGATAAGTGGCATGCCCCATCCCATTAAATAAAAAAATTCTTCATAACTATGCCCTGGGATGATGCTCTCCATGTACCTGCTTCATCCGCTCTGTGGCAATATGTGTATAGATCTCGGTCGTCGAAATATCTGCATGGCCCAACATCATCTGCACCCCTCGCAACTCCGCACCGTTATTTAGCAGATGTGAGGCAAATGAGTGACGTAAAAGATGGGGAGAGATTTTTTTTAATATACCTGCATCTCTTGCGTGACGACGAATAATGTACCAAAAATTCTGTCTGGTCATGGCATGGCCGCGATTACTGACAAAGAGAGCTGCTGTGCTCCGGCCTTTTAGCAGTACCGGCCTGGCTTGGCTGCGGTATTTTGCTATCAGATCCAACGCCACCTCACCCACCGGCACCACCCGCTCTTTATCACCCTTGCCAATCACCCGTAAAAAACCAAACTCCACATCAAGACCATCAGTAACCAGAGAGATCAACTCAGAAACCCGCAAACCGGTTGCGTATAGCGTCTCCAGCATAGCAGCGTCACGGAGGCCAAGTTCAGTACTCCGGTCTGGAGTTGCAATTAGATCGTCCACCTCTGACTCACTCAAGATATCCGGTAGATGCCGTACCTGCCTTGGGCTATCCAAGAGCCGGGTCGGATCATCGCTACGAATATTCAACATCCCTAAAAACCGGTAAAACCGCCCCGCTGCCGACCGCTTTCTAGCTACAGTAGAGGCAGCAAGATCTCGCTGGCTCAATAGGGCAAGCCAATCAGCTATATTCTCCGGCGTGGCACTCATAAAATCCCGTTTGCATCCAGCGAGGTACTCACTTAAGCCAACAAGGTCAGAACGGTACGCCTCTAGTGTATTATCAGCTAAACCATGTTCTACCAGCATATCATCCAAAAAATGCCGGATCTGACGTGCATCACTCATTTTTTCTCCCTGTGTACTGCTCTATCAGTAACTTTAATCGCCTCTACCCCAGATTGCCTGACCATCTCCCGATCAGTAAGTAAGGATGATTTAGCATAGACCAGCTTCTCTGCCTCACAAACAATCACCCCGCCAAAAGGTGCAAACCAACGGTTGCCGGCCTTCTCCCATGAAGATGCTCCTGACAGCCAGCGCCCGCCTTTTACCGGGGGTTGAAACAGGGAGAAACAGGATTGCCGCAAGACAAACATAGAGTCTTGGAGAGCGTCACGGATCTGTCTTGGAGAAAAAGGCTGGCCCCAACCAAAGGGGGTTGAGTCCTGCCAGGCCCAAAGACCGCCACGATTGGGAACCACTAGCACAACTCTGCCGCCCGGCTCAAGAATCCGCCACACCTCACGCAATATTTCCTGACTTGAAGACACCCCTTCCAGCAGATGGACTATAACTACCCTGTTAAAATTTTGATCAGGGAAAGGCAGAGCATCAGGCCGGACCTGGGCAATACGGTTCTCCCTTCCCAGAGGCCATCTAGATACACCCATCTCAGCAGGGGAGCCTCCCACGCACTCCCCAAGGCGGGAGCCCAGATGGTTTAAATAGGGCTGGGTAAAACCCAAACCACAACTATGCCTTGCAGGTAGAGCACGCACCCACCGTTCCATAACCCCGCCAATAAGCCGCACAACTGTTTGGCCCTGGTCGGTGTTATACCAACTTTGCAATCGAATAGCATCAAATGTCATAATAGATAATATCCGTATTCCATAAAATAACCGAGGAAGTTTTACGCCAATAATGGGACACCAACAATGATTATGCCCCAAGAAGCCCTCATCGTCGAGCCTGTCCAGATACTAGGAGACAACTATGTCTGGATGTTTGCCAGTGCAAAAAACCAATATGTTGCAGTTGACCCAGGTGAAGCCGGTCCGGTTAAGCAGTGGTTGTCTGCCAACGACAGCTCCTTATCCCATATTCTATTAACCCATCACCACGGCGACCATACTGGTGGAGCAGATGAGCTTAAAAGAGAGTATGGGGCGAAAATAGTAGGCAGCAGAGCCGATAGCCGCCGTCTGCCACAACTGGATATAGCGGTAGAGGATGGTGATCTTATCAATCTGGTAGAGTGCCAGGCAGAGGTAATTGCAACACCGGGGCACACCATAGGCCACGTGGTCTATATGGTTGCTGACGCCCTGTTTGTTGGCGACACTCTCTTTAGTCTCGGTTGTGGCAGGCTCTTTGAGGGCACGCCAGGTGTTATGTGGCAGAGTCTGCAAAAAATCCAGACTCTACCAGGAACAACAAAAATCTACCCTGCTCATGAGTACACCATGACCAACCACGGCTTTGCCCTCTCACTTGAACCGGACAGCAAAGCTCTTTTAACTCTACAAAGCCAGCTAATGGCAATGAACAACAACGACATCCCGACCCTACCTACCACCCTGGCTCACGAAAAAATGCTCAACCCATTTCTCCGTTGTGAAGATGAGCAGTTTGCAAAAAAAACAGGGCTGGAGGCAAAAACTCCAATTGAGCGGTTTGCGGTTTTACGAGAGCGGAGAAATCATTATTAACCTATTTCCAAAGCGTGCTATATTTTCAACTTATCCACAATTCATATACAAGATTACCGGCAAGGGTTAGGCAATGGGTAAAAAAATTGATTACGCTCCAGAGAAGATTCAAAAGTTGATGGATAAAATCAATTTTTTCCATGATTTTTCCAAATTTGAAAAAAAAATATGTGCTAGCAGTGCCAGCAGCATCATCAAGTTTGAGCCTGGTGCAGAGATTATCCGAGAGGGTGAGAAAGACACCTATTTTTATATAATTCTTAAAGGTTCAGTTAAAATACTCAAAAATACCAAGCAGATTAATACCATGAAAGAGGGAGATTTCTTCGGAGAGATGGCTTTTCTTGCCAATACGGTGAGAAGTACCTCAGTTATAGCCGATACTGCTGTTATCGCCTATCAGATTGATCAGCCTAAGATGCAAATGATGCAAGGCTCTATTCGTGAGAAAATCAAAGATCAGTGTATAGTAAAACTGGTTGAAGGTGCCGACAGGTTGACGGAAGAAATTAGAACTCGCATGTAATTTTTTTAATAATACAGATTCGGCAGTTAGGCACGCATTAATGGTGCAACATTTAGATTTACCAGGTGAATAAAGAGGTAGTGCCAGCAATGTACGAACAACTACCGAATCTAGGATAATTGACCTACAGACAGTAAAGTTTATAAAGGTCGGTAGAGGCAAGATGATGAAAGGCAGCAGACAAAAACCGGAGTATAAAAATTTGCTTATGGTCTTGGATGCAGTCTCGCCCATGGTCACAGCAGTTATAGAGCGAACCTTGCAGTTAGCAAACCAAAAAAGCTCTGTAACCGGGGTAGCACTTCCAGCAGCGGAGGCCGATGCCAAAGTTTACCTGAGCAGAGCCAAATCTGCCTGTAAAAAAGCTAGAGTAATCTTTAAAGGTTATCTACTTAAAAACGATAACCGGGGACTATTCAGCCGTATAAAAGCCGAGCAGTACGATCTTATAGTGGTAGGTATCGGTAGTGATGATGCAAAAAAAGCGGAGGAGCAGTCTAGATTAATGACCTCACTGCTTGCCGAGGTTAGCTGCGACCTACTTATTGTCCGCCCTGATGATCTAGCAAAATTTGCCAACCAATCTGATCAGGCAGAAGAGGCAACCATAAAAACAGAGCCAAATCCCGCCGCTGACAAAGAGCAGTTTGATATTAACAATGGAGACAACATCAAGGTTGGTGATGGGGAGAGTGGTGGAAAAGCTCCCACTGCTGAAAGTCCAAGAGAAAAAGGAGGTAAAATCCCTACTATTGGCGGGGACGGGCAAAGCGGTGGAAAAATTCCCACAGATGATGCGGAGGAGCAAAACGGTGGGGAAATACCCACAGATGATGAGAGCGGGCAAAAAAGTGGCAATATTCCAAGTGCAAACAGGGATGACAGACGTAGAGGTCTCATTCCAGACGAGGAGGATGATGACAGTCGTAGAAGCCTGCTTCCAGACGAGGATGGTGAAGGCCGTCGCAGAGGACTACTTCCAGAAGAGGGTGATGGAGACCGCCAGCGCAGGGGCTTGATTCCTGCTGAAGAGAGTGAAACCATAGGACGCAGAGGCCTTATTCCTGATGGGGATGGCGATGGGTATAGCGGTCGCCGTGGGAAAATTCCCAATCAGGGTAGTGCTAGCCAAAGAGTGGGCAGAATACCTGCTAATGGTGATGACAGCGGAGACAAATTCTCCCCGGACAAAGTTCATGCTTTAATGGATAGAATCAATTTTTTCCACAATTTTTCCAAGTATGAAAAGAGAAGGTGTGCCAATACTGAAAAAAGTATCGTCACCTTTGAGCCGGGAGAAAAAATTATTGAAGAGGGCGGCAAAGATACCTTTTTCTATATTATCCTCAAAGGCACAGTACTGATAAGCAAACAGGGTGTTGCAATAAACACCATGAGAGAGGGAGATTTTTTTGGTGAGATGGCCTTTCTTACCAATACTGAGAGAAGCAGTTCTGTAATTGCCGAAGATAGTATAGTTGCCTATCGACTAGACCGGCAGAAGATGAAAATGATGCAGAGTGCCATTCGTGAAAAAATTAAAGATCAGTGCATAACCAAGCTGGTTGAGCACATGGACCGATTGACAGACCGCCTGCTAGAGTTAATGTAAATCAACTCTGTAAACTTATCAGAAACGCAACACAAGATGAGGCCAGTACAACCCCATCCCGCCAACCCAAGGAGCCGGTAACTGGTAAAATTACCGGTAGACCATGACTGATTCCCCTGGCTCGCAGAGACTCCTCTTGAGCCTGTGCACTACGCAAAAGCCTGAACAGCATCGCCTCCCCAGCCAGGGCCATCCGATAAATAGCAGCAAGCCAACCGATCTTATCCCGGCCAGATCCTAAACGGTGACTCAAATCCTCACGCACCATCCCTGCTTCATGGATTAGATGGGGAATTCGGCCCAGGGTAAAAGATATAAGAGCTAACCCACGCTCTAAAGGTAGGCCCATACGCTCTAAAAAACCGAATATATTTCTAAAACCGGCAACAATCTGTGAATGGCTGGTGGTTCTAATCAAGATCCAGGAGAGTGAAATCATAAGAACCAAACGCATAGAGTAAGCAGCTCCAGCCTCAGCACCTTCATGGCTTAAATGACTAAAACCGGCAAATAACGGCTCGCCTGGGGTTAAAAAAGCGTGGAAGGCAATCAGGGCAAAAAAGAGCCAGCGCAGCCGTTTCAACTGCTGCAAAAGCAGCCGAAACTTTAACCGGGAGCCAAGTAACGCCAAGCCAACAAACAAGGGAGCAACCCAACCGCCAGGTGTAGTGAAAGGCTGACTTAACAAAAGAGGCATCAACAAAAAAAATCCAACAAGTTTAGCCCTTGGATCACAGCAACCTAAAAATGAGTTAACTGGAGGATTTTGAAGCTCTGTTTTTATCATCTAAAACCTGCTCAAGTGAGTGCATAACCGAGCCTATCGAAAGATCTTTATCTTCAAAATCTTCAACTCCAATCAGATTTTTACCTGTTGGTGGTGGAGAGAGAGGCTTGGCGGCGTGTCCCTGCATTACAGCAATCGACAAACGGCCAGATGATTTTGCCGCAGGTGGTGATGGTGGTGGAGCGGGATGTTTAACTACTGGGTCAGGTGCAACAGGCTCTTCCACCTTCACCTCTTGCGGGGCTTCAAAAAGGTTGATTTCACTTCTCTCTGCAGCTAAAATTTCCACCTCTCTCTTATGAAGCTGGTCTAACTCTTCCATTGCCGGAACCTCATCTACATGAGTTGCGGCAGCATCAGGTTCATCATCATTAGACATCAATGATTCCCAACTTTCTGAAGGTAGTTTAGAGCGACTTTCCCGGGCTTTAATAAGTATATCTTCATCACTACGAAGCCCCTGGCTCCACCAGATCCAAAAAAGCATAACAGCAAGAACAGCTCCGACTACCCACCACAACAACGGCCAAAGCCAGTCGCCACTATTTTGTTCAGCTCTGCTTTTAACAGCAAGTTCAACAGGCTCAACCTTCAGGCTCACTGCTTCAGATAACTTTCGCGGTGGTAGCGGAGTAATCAGTCCATCCATATGCACCGGAAAATTTCTATTAATTGTACGGCCGCCAAGATCTATGCTAACAAGCAGGGTAAAAAACTCGACCTCTTGAGGGGCCCTCCCGGTTATCACCAAAATTTTCTGCCCATCATCATCAACTACCATACTTTTAAACTTTCCCAATAGCTCAACAGCATAGTCGGTACGGTTGCCAGTAGTTACCGATATTTTGCTTATTTTCTCGCTTGGCTCTAAAGTAATGGGAACTTCGCCATGGAACAGGTTGGGATCTTTATTATAAACCTTGATATCGCCCATGGTCATAGCAGAGCCAAAATTTGGCAGGACCACCATAAATAGAGAACCTAATATAAGTAGGTAAAACCGCCTTAATCCTCTGGTCAACATAACAAATTACCTATTGTTTTTCTGTGGTTCAGAATCACCAAGATCTTCCAGGTCATAACCAATTTCTAAAACAAGATCTTCCTCATCAGCAGTAGTTGCTGCCGGAGTTGTGATAGCCGGTTCTACCTTGTCATGAATAGCGGAATCAATCTCAAAAATTGACTCATCACTGTCATCATTACCAACTCCTGTAGCTATCTCTGGCTGCTCATCAACAACAGACTCTTTACTATCTTCAACATCCAGAGAAAACTCTATAGTCTCCACATCGGCTGTTCTGTCAGCGGAGAATACCGATTCAGAAGCAGCAGCATCTATTGCAACTGGAACAAAATCCACCTGCTCCAGAGAGCTGTCATCCATGTTAACACTCTCATGCTTGGTAAAGTCCTCAGATTCAACTGGGGTAAAATCAATAACCTCATCTGGAACCTCATCAATCTCTTCTGCCGCAACTGCCTGGTCAGGCTCGGTATCAACCAACTCCTCAGGCTCAACATCACCCAGCGTGGAAACATCTAACGGCTCCGCTTCAATCTCTTCAACAGCCGCCTCTGCACTCTCCTCAACAGCCGCCTCTGCACTCTCCTCAACAGCCGCCTCTGCACTCTCTTCAACAGCAGCCTCTGCACTCTCTTCAACAGCAGACTCTTCACTCTCCTCAACAGCAGCCTCTTCACTATCTTCTGCTACAACCGTCTCCTCTACTACTTCATCAACCTCTGACGAAGATAGCTGCTTTTCTGAAACGGCAACAACTTTTGCTGACTCTGTTGCAGAGCCAGTTTCTGTTTGTGAGCCGGCAGGAATATTTGCTAACGACTCTCTACGTAACCGACCAAACCAGAGCAGAAAACCGACCAAGGCCAGGACCAGGCTTCCTGCTGCTCCATAGAGCCAGCCACCGACCAATTTTGACTCAGCAACTGCTGGAGACTTTTTTGCCTTGGAGAGCTTAGCCTCAAGTTGGGCTAAACGGTTTTGCAGGATATTCCGGCTATTTTCACTCTTCTTCAGTTGTTCCGACAACTTGCCCATAACGGTGGTAAGTTGTGTAACCTGCTCTGCCAACTCAACAACTTTCCCATCCACTCTTTGCACATCTGCTTGAACCGCATCATCCTGTAAACTGTTACGGTCAACCCCAAGCATGATTTCCGTTGTCAACTGTCTGGCTGCCATAACAGAGTCGTCTACCCCATCGGGAGTAATTGACATATCCATTGATATGTCAGCCACTTCTGGTATATCACCTCGCTTAACAGCAGTTCGCATCTTATGTCCGGCAACAGACAATGGCTGTACATATGGTAGCGGAGGTGTTGCCTCGTCAACTTTAGTATCTGTAACCTGGACAGGTCCTGAACTTGAGAGCTTCCACATCACCCATTGCCGAGAAAACTCCTGGTTGGCCTCTTCAGCAGAGAGAAGAGCGATCTCAGAATCTGTAGGAACCTCCAGCATTGCCCCCACCTGAAGACCACTCATATTATCTCTAACAAACTGGTCCCGGTTTTTATTCCATAGAGCAACTGCAACCTGCTTCTTGCTAAATGGGCTTTTAGCACCACTGAGCTTTTGAGCAATTCCGACAAGACTCTCTTCCCAGCGAACCGGGCCATATACTATGTTACCATCCCTAACCGAATCTGGAGTTGTATCAACAACTGAATCTGCTTCAACAACAGGAGTTGCATCAACAGGAGTATCTAAAACCACCGCTTTTGGCTTGGAAGATACAGGGTCGGTTTGCACCATATTTTCTATGGCAATATCGAGAAAAATTGGGAAGTTGCTATAATAGGAACCTCGACCAGTAGAGGTTTTCAGTAATAAGTTGAAAAACGGCTCATTAAATGGTTGCAAACTACGTATTTCCAAAACCCGCTTGTCTTCACTGCCAATCATATTAATACTAAGAGAAGAGAGTGGCAAAGCCCGCTCCAACTCTAAAAAAATATAGTCAGCAGGTAGGCCAAGAGTTACATTCGTACCCTGCTCAACCTCATCTGGTGTCAGAGTTAGGGGAATGTTGGCGGCAAACGGCTCACCTAAACGGCTGGAGACCTTTAGCTCTCCAAAAGATACCGCATAAGCCAACCCTGGAGCCATCGTTATGACAGACAGACTCAACAGAGCACTACGAGAAAAGTATTTCCAACCCATTAAAGAGACCTGTAAAACAGAGGTTTCAACCGAGATACAATTTTTTTATCCTAATAACCCAGAAGACTTTTAGCAATAATCACGCCTAAAAATCAGAGATTAACAACAAAAAACCCCCAGAGAGCAAAACTCTTCTGGGGGTTTTTTGTTGTTAATTGAAAATTGTAGAGTTAAACAGCAGCTATTTCAGATGATCTTTAATCAAGGCTTGAGCAATCTGTACCGCATTAAGTGCCGCACCTTTTCGAAGATTGTCTGCAACTACCCACATCTGCAAACCATTGTCAACGCTCTCATCTTCCCGAATTCTGGAGACATAAGTGGCATTTGTACCTGCCGCCTCACGAGGGGTGGTAAAGGCCATTTTAGATGGATCGTCAACCACCTTGATACCTGTAGACTGAGCTAGGAGGGTTCTGGCCTGTTCTGGTGTGATTTTCTTTTCAGTCTCAATGGTGACTGCTTCAGAATGACCGTTAAATACCGGAACCCGAACTGTGGTCGCCGTCACTCGAATGGCAGGGTCAACAATTTTTTTGGTCTCGTTGACCATTTTCATCTCCTCTTTGGTATAACCGTTTGGCAAAAACGCATCAATCTGCGGAATTACATTAAAAGCAATCTCTTTGTTGAATTTTTTAGGAGGAACGCTTTTGCCAGTACCAAATGTCGCTCGAGTCTGTTCAAAAAGCTCATCCATCGCCTCTTTACCAGCACCAGATACCGCTTGATAGGTGGAGACAACCACCCGTTTAATGGTTGCAGCTTTATGGATCGGTCCAAGAGCCATAACCATCTGGATTGTCGAACAGTTGGGGTTGGCAATAATACCCTTTTTTACGTAGTCGCCAATCGCCTCCGGGTTGATCTCCGGTACTACCAACGGCACATCCGGGTCCATGCGAAAATGGGAGGTGTTATCCACAACGACACACCCAGCTTTAACTGCAATCGGGGCATATTCCGCTGAAGCCGCCCCTCCAGGAGAGAACAGGCCGATATCAACCTTGCTAAAATCAAAGGTTGCCAGATCCTGAATGATAAGATCACCCCCCTTGAACTCAACCACGGTTCCTGCTGAACGGCTAGAAGCAACAGCAAAGACCTTGTTAACTGGAAAATCCAGCTCGTCAAGAATGTTCAGTATCTCCCGGCCAACATTTCCGCTGGCACCAACTACTGCTATATTGTACTTTCTCATCACTTCTCTCCAACTAAGCTTATATGTTTCTAACTATATCAAGGTAGCTCTGCCAACACAGCATCACCCATAGCTGCAGTACCAATAGATTGCTCACCAGCCATAGCGATGTCTGCGGTTCGCAAACCTTTATCCAGCACCCGGCCCACCGCTGCTTCAACTTGTTTAGCCTGCTCGGGCATATCTAAAGAGTGGCGGAACATCATGGCAACCGACAAGATCGTCGCCAGCGGATTAGCCACCCCTTTGCCGGCAATATCTGGAGCCGAACCATGAATCGGTTCATAAAGAGCACACTTGTCACCAAGCGAGGCAGACTGCAACATTCCGATAGAGCCGGTCAACATACTGGCTAAATCTGAGAGAATATCACCAAACATGTTGGTAGTAACAATAACATCAAACTGCTTGGGGTTGCGAATTAACTGCATGGCAGCGTTATCCACATACATATGGGACAGATCAATATCACGATAGCTATTGGCATGAACCTCTGTCACCACATCACGCCACAACTCAGTACACTCCAAAACATTGGCCTTATCCACAGAGCAGACCCGTTTATTGCGCTTTCTTGCCGCCTCAAAAGCCCGAACGGCAATTCGCTCAATCTCAGAAGTGGTATAGGTAAGGGTGTTAAAACCTCTCTTTTGACCGTTGGGCAGATCCTCAACCCCTTTTGGCTCACCAAAATAGATACCTGATGATAACTCACGGACCACCATGATATCGATACCGCTCACCACCTCTTTTTTCAAAGTTGAGGCATCAGCTAGCTGAGGGTATACCTGGGCAGGACGAAGATTGCAGTATAGTCCCAACTCTTTACGTATACCTAGCAGTCCACGCTCAGGACGGACACTATAATCAAGCCCCTCCCATTGAGTACCACCAACCGCTCCCAGCAGAACAGCATCAGCAGCCTTGCCACGGGTAACCGTCTCTTCAGGCAGCGGGGTTCCGGTCTCATCATAGGCAGTCCCGCCGATAAGGCCCTCTTCTATTTTAATTTCAACGGTCTTACCAGCCCAATCAAGAACTTTTCTTGCCTCAGCAATAATCTCCTGACCGATACCATCTCCTGGTAATACCAAAACTGTTTTTGCTTTCATGATACTAAATACTCCTAACTATATTCTTTAAATTTAAATTACCCGTACATTTTATATTACATATGATTATCAGCAACATATCTTTTGATAACCTTTGCCGGGTTGCCTGCTGCAAGGGAGTTTTCCGGTATGCTTTTCACCACCACACTGCCGGCAGCGATCACACTATTTTGCCCGATAGTTACCCCTTTTAAAATCGTAACATTCATCCCTATCCAGACTTGATTACCAATATCAACTGCTTGGTCTTGCAACTCAACTGTTGGTTGCAGCCGCTCTTCTGGAGGCCAGACATGATGGAAATCAGAGTCAACAATCACCACATTCGGGCCGATCATAACACCATCACCAACTTTAATGGTGGTTGAGCGGCAGGTGATGGATGTACCGTTCAATCCACAACCATCGCCTATGACTATTTTTGCGTCAGGAGAGTGGGTGCAAAACCTAACCGGATGGTTGAGGCTGGATGCGGTACAACGCCATGATGATGAGACCAAAAACACCCTATCACCAATCACCAACCGCCCCCCAGAACTCCGTAAAATAACAGCACCGTCTACTTTGATGTTTTTTCCAGGAGTTATACCAACCAGACGACATCTAAAATAGAACCATCTTGTTGAGACAAACCCCATTAGATTCCTATTAAAACTCTCAAACAGATAGTTAATAATATAATATAGACCCTTCTCCCTTAAAACTCTTGAAATTCTCTGTTGCATAGTTAACCTGGATATTTCATGAATTACGCTTCAAGCTCTTTACTTTAAAAAGGCCCATGGCGTGCTCTGCTGCCGCTGCTTTTCAAACGCCTTGATTTCTTCCAGGTGCTGCAGTGTAAGACCAATATCGTCCAGGCCGTTCATCATACAGTAACGACGAAACTCCTCAACTTTAAAAGGTATTTCCCTGCCTGTTGAAGTGCTGATTAGCATTTTATCCAGATCAACATCAAGTTTAAAACCTTCATTTGCCAAAGTCTCTTTAAAAAGACCATCAACAACATCTGCCGCTAATACTATTGGTAAAATACCATTTTTAAAACAGTTATTAAAAAATATATCTGCAAAGCTAGGGGCAATTATGACCTTAAAGCCGTAATCCAACAGTGCCCAGGGAGCGTGCTCCCGGCTGGAGCCGCAACCAAAATTATCTCTAGCCAGCAACACTCCGCTATTTTTATAACGGGGCTGGTTGAGAACAAAGCTCTCGTTTAAAGGCCGGCCCTCAGAAGATTTTCCAACCTGCCCCTGATCGAGATAACGCCACTCATCAAACAGGTTGGGGCCAAAACCACTTCGGTAGATTGATTTTAAAAACTGTTTGGGAATAATAGCATCAGTATCGACGTTGGCCCGGTCTAGAGGAGCAACAATAGCTGAAAATTTTACAAATTTTTCCATCGGTTCAATCCTTTTTTACCAGTAATTACCGGTTCATCTGGGAGTGGACAAAACCACCCTTACCACGACTGTTTACAACATTTTTAAAGATCATGGAGAAATCACCCTCCACAGAGTCCACTACCGCTTTTTCTGCCAACAGAGACTCGCTCCAACGACTAATCATGGGCAACCCTTCTGCTGTAAAAATAGAAACCACATTTTGTAGATGTTTTATACGCAGAAATAGCGGTGCAAAGGCCACATCTATCATAGTCAACTCTGAAGCGGCAAACAGCGGGATGTTTTTATCCATCTGCCTCTCAAGCCAGGTCAGTTTTTTCAGTAGCCCATCCCTCATCTTGTTGAATGTTACCTCGTCACCGGCAACTATCAAACCGGCAAAGTTAACCTGACACTCACCAGCAAACTCCACCAGTCCCCGCATCTGCGCACGTGCCAGATCACTTCCGGGAAGCAGTTTGCCTTTGTTCGTATCGTTTAAATATTCACAAATTACCGAAGAGTCAAACAGCACGCTCTCATCATCAATTTTAAGCAGTGGGATCTGCCCGGATGGAGTCTCTTCCATAATCCATGATGGTTTATCATTGGGGTTGATCAAGGTTTTTGTAAACTCGACCTCCAACTGACCCAAGGCGATCAAGGTCCGTTGGGCAAACGGGCAAGCTTTAAAGTAGATCAGTTCTAGACTCATGATTTAGCCTCATTTAAAAAGAGCGAATATCGACAAATTTTCCGGCAATCGCTGCTGCTGCTGCCATGGCAGGACTAACAAGATGGGTCCGCCCCCCTTGGCCTTGCCTACCTTCAAAATTACGGTTGGATGTTGATGCACAACGTTCACCGGGCTGGAGCATATCATCGTTCATTGCCAGGCACATGGAGCAGCCAGGAGCACGCCACTCAAATCCGGCAGCGACAAAGATTTTATCCAGCCCCTCTTTTTCTGCTGCCTCTTTCACCAAGCCGGTCCCTGGAACCACCATAGCCAGCTTCACCGAGCTAGCAACTTTACGGTTTTTTATCACCTCAGCAGCAGATTGAAGATCCTCCAAACGACCATTGGTGCAAGAGCCGATAAACACCTTGTCGATGCTAATATCAACAATTGGGGTTCCGGCTTTAAGGTCCATATATTTCAGAGCTTTCTCCATAGAACCTCTTTTTACCGAGTCCGGTTCATCGGCTGGATTCGGCACTTTGCCATCAACAGGAGCCATCATCTCCGGGGAGGTTCCCCAAGAAACCTGGGGAATGATATCGGCGGCATCCAGCTTGATCTCAGCATCAAACTCAGCACCTTCATCAGAACGCATGGTCTGCCAATATGCGACTGCCTGCTCCCACTCAGCTCCGGTTGGAGCCAGGGGGCGACCTTTCAAATAGGCGATGGTCTTCTCGTCTACCGCAACCATTCCAGCTCTTGCCCCACCCTCAATGGCCATATTACAGACAGTCATCCGCCCCTCCATTGAGAGGGATTCAATCACCGATCCGGCAAACTCGACCACATGGCCATTTCCGCCAGCAGTACCGATATGGCCGATAATAAAGAGCACCACATCCTTAGCGGTAACTCCCGGCCCCAACTCACCGTCAACACTAATCCGCATGGTTTTCGGTTTGGTTTGAGGCAAGGTTTGAGTGGCAAGAACATGCTCCACTTCTGAGGTACCGATACCAAAAGCCAAAGCTCCAAAAGCACCGTGGGTTGCGGTGTGGGAGTCGCCACACACCACAGTAAAACCGGGTAGGGTAATCCCCTGTTCCGGAGCCATGACATGGACAACACCTTGGCGGATATCCCCCATGGCAAACTCTGTTACACCAAAATCAGCACAGTTTTTATCCAGGGTCTCCACCTGGAGCTTAGCTATAGGATCGGTAATACCAAACTCCAAGTTGGTGGTGGGTACGTTATGGTCAGGAACCGCAAATGTGGCCTCAGGGTGGCGCATCTCTCTTCCTGCCAGACGCAACCCTTCAAAAGCCTGGGGGCTGGTGACCTCATGAACCAGATGGCGGTCAATATAGAGCAGAGCCGTACCGTCAGCTTCAGTACGGATAACATGGCTCTGCCAAATTTTTTCAAACAATGTTTTTGCACTCATAACCCAACCTCATTTTGTTAAGAGATATTTCTTTATTTTTCAACAATTCAAAACAGCTTGACGAATAGATACTACTTTTAGACACGCTTGACAAACGATAATTTTACCACTATAGGTGATAAAAACTCATCTATTAATAGGTATAACGTACTTTAATGGCCCACCCTCTCCCCCTAACTGCCCTACGCACCTTTGAGTCTGCTGCCCGGCACTGTAGTTTTAAGCTAGCCTCTATTGAGCTGGGAGTTACCCCATCCGCTGTGAGTAGAAGCGTCCAGAGTTTGGAGAACTACCTTGAGACCAAACTTTTTCACCGCCGGACCCGGGCAATTATTCTTACCGATGCTGGCAAGCTGTTATTGGGGCCGCTCCGGGAGGGCTTACGTTCCATCCAGGAAGGGGTGGATCTGGTAAAGGCTCAACAACATGCTGATATTTTAACTGTTAGTTGTGCACCTAGTTTAGCCAGGGTATGGTTGATGCCCCGACTCTCAAGCTTCCTAAATCAGACTCAAGGGGTAGAGACAAGGCTTATCTCCAGTTCAACTTTGGCAGACTTTGAAAATAGTGAGGCAGATCTATCCATACTCTACAACCAGAATATAGGCGAGCAGACACCATGGCCTGGATTGATGGTTGAACCCCTATTAGAAGAACGGTTGGTCCCGGCCTGCTCACCAAAACTGTTAGCTGGCTCACCACCATTAAAAAACCCTGAGGAGCTGCTTCTGCTGCCCCTACTTCACACCGAAACCAAAGCCACCACCTGGGAAGTATGGTTTAAAAGAGCTGGCATAAAAAAACTCCAGCCGACCAAAAGCATCCGCTTCAACCGCTCCACACTGGCAATTGAGGCTGCATTGGCAGGTCTTGGGGTAGTGTTGGAGTCAGAAACCCTAATCCGCACCCACATCAACGACGGCACACTAATGGTTCCGCTAGATTTAAGTATCAGCGGCCCGGAAGCCGGTGGTTATTTTTTAATCTATCCAGCAGAAAAAGAGAGACTGCCAAAATTTCAGGTGTTCAGAAAGTGGGTTCTGGCCGAAGCAACCAGCTTTATGGATGAGTGAACTTTAGCAACTAAGCAACCACATAGGGGAGACTCTCCCCTATGCATTAGTAAACAAGAATAGCTACAAAACAGACTTTTTATTTTTTGCCAGCTTTTTTTGTTGGGGCTATTGTGTAGGAGTCAGGGAGCTTTACCTGTTTTGTTTC
>JADFZU010000032.1 GCA_015232365.1 Magnetococcales bacterium
CATTATCCACTGCTGTTCGCAGAGATGGTAAATTTCCAGCAGGGGCGAGAACCTCTATTTTTTTCATCTTCTTCTCGATTATTTGTCACTAAGTTTAACGAAATAATTTAACAAATTTACATTAGAGTCTATATCACCTTGCTGGTTCAAGGCAAAATTGCTGTTTAATAAAAATTTAACCAGGCCAGACTGGGGTTAATTCATGAGCCACATCCAACCGGTCAAGAATTCTGGCAACTATAAAATCAATCAGTTCAGAGATTGATTGGGGGCGGTGATAGAAACCCGGTGCTGCTGGCAAGATGATAACACCTAGCTGTGACAAAGCCAGCATATTCTCCAAATGGATTGGAGAAAAAGGACTCTCCCTGGGCACAAGAATCAGCCGCCCTTGCTCTTTGATTGCCACATCGGCCCCACGCTCAATTAAATTCGCCGACATTCCATGCCGCACCCTGGCCAGACTGCCCATGGAACAGGGACAGATTACCATATCTCGCCCTCCACCAGAACCAGAAGCAACTGGAGAGAACCAATCATTCAGGCCAAAATGTTGTAACTTTTCACCTTTCGAACTATCTAGACTATTTTTAGCTCTTGAATTAAAGTAAGTTAGTAAAGCAGAGACAACAGAGTCACCGTCACCATTAAGTTCCAGACCACACTCTTGCTTGATAACTATACGGGCAGGGTCGGAGATAAGAAGGTCAACTGCACGGTTGGCAAGGAGCAGCATCTCAATAAGACGCAGACTATATTGAGCACCAGATGCTCCAGTAATTGCTAGCAGTAGTGGGTTGTTTGACATGGTATTTTAATTATATAAGGATTAGGTGGTGTCGGTCTACACAACTCTTAACAAAAATGAACTGAAACCCCTTGCAGACAGGCTACAACTTAGCCAAATCAATAGCCTGGATGGTATATCTGCCGGGGTTGTGAATACCAACTATAAGGTGACAACCAACTCCGGGCAGTATGTGCTGACCATGGTGGAAGATCCTGACGAGGCAGATGCACTCCCATTTATTGCAAGTCTGTTAACCTATTTAGCTAAAAAAGGCATTCCATGCCCCCGCCCGGTTACTGATGAAGATGGTAACAACCATTTTATATTAAAGAACCGGCCCACTCTTATTGCATCATTTTTAACCGGCAGCTCTCCAAGCCAGCCTTTGGCTGGTCACTGTTATGAAATTGGTAAAATGTTGGCAAATATCCATCTGGCCGGCGGTGATTACAAACCAAACAGAACCAATCCAATGGGGAGAATAAAGTGGGCAACACTATTAGAAAAAACCGGGCCTATATTAAAAAAAACTGCTCCAGAAACTCTGGAGCTTCTACTCGATGAAGCAGAGTGGTTGGAGGATAACTACCACGGCCTGGAGCTACCTGCTGGACTCTGCCATGGGGATCTGTTTCCAGACAACAGCCTCTTTACAGATGGCAGGCTGACTGGGGTTATTGACTTTTTTTTCGCCTGCAATGAACTATATATCTATGATTTAGCGGTTGCTCGAAACGCTTGGTGTTTTGATGATACAGGGGAGAGTGTCCCTGGCAACTGGCAGAAACTCTGTGAAGGTTATGAGAAGATCAGACCCCTATCAACTGCCGAAAAGCAACAGTTAACAGCAGCAGCCAGAGCTGCTGCATTGCGGTTTTCATTGAGCAGACTATTTGACAACCACTTCCCCCGCTCCGGCGAGACAGTAACAAAAAAAGATCCCCAACTATTTATCAAACGGCTGAGATATTTTCGCCAGTTAACCTAGATTAGACAGTTGGTCCTGCATCAATTGTGCAACATATTGGTTATTTGGTGAATCAGAAGGTTGTGTCAGTGATTTACGCACAACTGCCGTTTTCAGGATTATCACCCCCCTATACGAGTTACCTATTCGTAGAGACTGTCATGACAATTTGCCATGAAATAGCGCCAGATCAACGCCGGAGCACTACTGCCACCCACCCCATCCATGGGGCTATTATTATCGTTACCCATCCAGACACCAGTCGCCAAAATATCCGAGTAGCCGATAAATAGTGCATCCCGATTCCCCTGACTGGTCCCGGTCTTGCCAGCTACAGGCAGATCACCAAAAGCCGCTTTTTTGCCGGTTCCTTTAGAGACCACCCTCTGCAACATCTTGTTTAACTGTGCTGCCATCTCCATACCAACCGCATACTCCGGCTCCTCAGGCTCTCGCCAGCTTATGATATTGCCCAGTGAGTCGATAATCCCCATAAAGCCGTACGGCTCCACCCTGGCCCCACCGTTAGCTATGGTTCTATACATGTTGCTAAGATAGAGAAGAGGTATCTCCCATGTACCAAGAGCCATACTTGGATTCTCGGGAATCGGACCGTAAACGCCCAATCTATGCAGCAGGTCAGCCATAGCCTCATGACCAACATACTGATAGAGAGCCGCTGCGACTGTATTTCTAGACTTGCTGAGAGCTTCGGTCAAGCTCATCTTCCCCATATATATGTCATCGTTGTTGCGTGGCGACCAGCCATCAATTGTAATTGGTCCATCTTCAACCACGCTGTTCTCATCAAGCCCGGCCTCCAAACCAGCCAGAAAGACAAACGGTTTAAAGGCCGATGCCGGTTGCCGGTTTACCAAAGTACGGTTAAGCTGGCTTTGCGAATAGTCGACCCCGCCAACCATAGCCCTGACCGCTCCATCAGCAGCAATGGATACCAGAGCAGCCTGGCTGGTTTTTCTGTTTTTATATTTGCGAAGATAGCGGTTTATAGCAATCTCAGCATAGGTCTGATATTCGGTGTTAAGGGTGGTAAAAACCCTAACCCGCCCCTCATAGCTACCCAACTGAACAAGCAGATCTGGAACAATCCAATCCCTAAGCCATTGATAGCTAATGGACTGAAGCTTTCGACTACCCTTTTGAATTCCCCCTGCAATTGCCGATTCCATTTCGTCAGCTTCAATATAACCACTACGCACCATAGCCTGCAGAACCACCTTACCCCGGCTGGCAGCAGCCTTGGGGTGGCGGCGAATATGGTAGCGGTTTGGCCCCTTTACCGCACCAGCAAGAAGGGCCATCTCATAGATATTAAGATCCGGTGTCCGTTTGGAAAAAAACTGCCTGCTCGCAGTCTCAACACCGTAAGTATTATCGCCAAAATAGACATTGTTGAGATACATCTCAAGAATACGCTCCTTGGTAAAGTAGTGCTCAAGCTTAAAAGCCAGCACCATCTCCTTAACCTTACGCCACAAGGTGCGTTCTGATGATAAAAACAGATTTTTAGCCAACTGCTGAGTGATGGTACTGCCACCACCCATTCTTCTACCCTGTAGACCTCTAACTATGTTGGTAGCTATACTTATAGGGTCTATGCCAAAGTGATAGTTAAAACGTCGATCCTCAATTGCCAGAAAAGCCTCTTTTAGTTTATCCGGCATGTTTACACCTGGCAGACGCAGATTACGAGCTACATCCACCATATCAAGCCTGTTTCCACGCTTCTCCATAACCATAATCAGCCCTCGATCAGCATCAAGAACCTGCTGACGACTGGGAAGAAACTGCCAAAGAGCGGCGGTTAACACAGAGGTTAGAACAACCAATAGCAGAAAAAGCTGCCCTGCCCTCCACAACATTCGCTTACAAATGGTCGTTACTGCTTTTTGGAGTTTTCTCCTGACGCTGGATGGGGCTGTTTTTTTTGGTTTTGGTTTGTTAAGGCGTGGTTGTTTGCTGCGTACTGTCTTGCTTGCTGGTTTGCTGCGTGGTGGTTTGCTTGCTACCGGTTTGGAGACTGTAGCTCCGCTCTTTCCCCGGCTATTGGAGCTGGGTTTTCCTCTGTTTCTGCCTCTGGTTGTCTTAGCAGCCATAGAAGTTTCTCAACCATAGACCTAATATAAGTTAGCTCGAATTTTTCATGAATCTTGTATATTCAGAGTAATAAATCAGACGTTGAACAGAAAGTGCATCACGTCCCCATCATTTAGTTTGTAGGTTTTGCCCTCCAGACGCATTTTACCTTTCTCTTTGGCTCCCTGCTCACCGTTACAAGCGATAAAGTCTGCAAAACTTATCACCTCCGCCCGTATAAAACCCTTCTGAAAATCGGTGTGGATTACCCCAGCCGCTTCAGGAGCAGTCGCCCCCACCGCTACCGTCCAGGCCCGCACCTCTTTGGGACCAACGGTAAAGTAGGTCATTAAACCAAGTAGCCGGTACGCCTGATTGACCAGACGGTCCAGACCGGCCTCTTCTAAATTCAGGTCATCGAGAAACATAGCCTTCTCTTCAGCCTCAAGTTCAGAAATTTCTGACTCAATTGCACCGCATATAACCACAACCTCCGACCCCTCTTTAGCCGCCAACTCCCGTACGGCATCACACATAGGATGCTCGCCAGGTTTTTGGGCTATGGAGACATCAGCCTCAGAAACATTGCATATATAGAGCACAGGCTTGGCAGTTATCAGAAAAAGATCACGCAACCCCTCCAGATCTTCAGGACTCAATCCCTGCTGGCGAATCGGAATACCATCGTTCAACCCATCAACAACCCTGGAGTAGATCTCCACCAGGACTTTTGCCTCTTTATCACCAGTTCGGGCCTTTTTAATCACCCCATCATAACGTTTCTGAACGCTAGCCAGATCAGCAAGCATCAACTCCGTCTCAATGATTAAAATATCCGCAACCGGATCAACCCGGTCTTCAACATGGGTAATATCATCATCTTCAAAACAGCGCACCACATGGGTAACAGCATCAACCTGGCGGATATGGCCCAAAAACTGGTTGCCCAAACCTTCACCCTTGGAAGCACCACTGACCAAACCGGCAATATCGACAAACTCCATCACCGTCGGCAGAACTTTCTGTGGTTTGGCAATCGCACTGAGCTGCCCTAAACGGTCATCAGCTACCGTTACCACGCCAACATTTGGTTCAATGGTGCAGAAAGGGTAGTTGGCCATCTGTGCACCAGCCGCCGTTAAAGCGTTAAAAATTGTTGATTTGCCAACATTGGGCAGACCGACTATACCGCATTGAAGTGCCATGGGAATCCTAGAGTTCTGAATAAAATCTATACTAGATAATTACGGGTTAAGTAATAGGTTCATCGCACCGGGCAAATCACCTTCTAATAGTGCCGGGAGTGTTTTTGGCAGAGCCTCCAGACGGGGAGTAATCAGCTCCAACTCCTCTTTATTAAACCTGGAGAGAACAAAATTGGTCGTATCCATACGGCCTGGCGGTCTGCCAATGCCAAGGCGAACCCTTATAAAGTCAGGTGAGCCAATAATCTGCTGGATGGATTTAAGACCATTATGCCCTCCATTGCCACCACCTTTTTTCATCCGAACCCGACCTGAGACCAGATCAAGATCATCATGGAAAACAACCACCTGCTCCGGCTCAAGCTTAAAAAAACGCACCGCCGCTCCAACCGACTCTCCAGAGAGATTCATAAAAGTCTCCGGTGTAAGCCAGCCAACTTTTTGGCTGCCAACCCGGCCATCACCAAAAATACCTTTAAAACGGGGGGTGCCAGCCGATAGCCCAAACTCTCGAACTATAAGCTCTATAGCAGCAAAGCCCAAATTATGACGGGAACCCTGGTAACGATCACCAGGGTTCCCAAGACCTACTAACAGATTCACTTAAAGATCAAAAGAGCTACAATCAGCTCTCTTCCTCGCCGTCATTAGATGATTTCTCGGTAGTCACTTCAGTCTCAATTTCCTCAATTGGCCCTTCTGTGTCTACCTCTTCAACTGTAGGAGCACTAATATTGACAATAGTAAAGTTGGCATCAGTGTTAACAACAACACCCTCCGGCATCTCAATATCTTCAATATGAACGGTATCACCAATCTCCATAGAGGCGATGGAAATTTCAAAACTCTCAGGAATATCACCAGCTAGACATTGAACCTCAAGGACACGGCGAATCTGCTCAACCATACCGCCCTCTTTTACGCCAGGACACTCCTCTTCACCAATTATGATAACCGGAACCTCAACCTCAACCTTCTGCTTGGGATTAAAGCGCATGAAGTCAACATGAACCGGGTTGCCAGTTACTGGATGGACCTGGAAACCACGTAACAAGACCATCTGTTGAGCCTTTTTATCAATGACCAGGGTCTGCCGTTGGGTACGCAGAGACGAGCCATTTTTCTCAACAATTTCCATCCACTCTTTAGAGCTTACAGATAGATTTACATTATCACGGCCACCACCGTACAGTACTGCTGGCAGTCGACCTTCACGACGCATTGAGCGAGCCACCCCCTTGCCGGTCCCCTCTCTTTTTTCAGCTTGAATTATTGCCATTGAAACAGACTCCTTAAATAAATTAAAACAGTTACAATAAAAACAGGGCCGTGTTTACAAACATATGAAAAAAAGAGTCAATAGAAGCTCGGGAAAAACCAATAAAAGATCCAGAGTTAACTTGCGACTCTTACACGTCCGGCCTCCAGGGGTGCCGATAACGCTTTTTCAAACAGAACCAAGCCCTACAAAAACAGCTAAAATCATACAAACAACGAACTAACCGACTCTTCATCACAAACCCGGCGAATAGCCTCGCCCAAAAGGTTGGAGACGGTGTAGCTTTTGATTTTTCCACAGGCTATAGCAGCTTCACTCAACTGGATTGTATCGGTAACAATCAACTTGGATAGGCCCGATTTTTGAATCCGCTCAACTGCCGGGCCAGACAGAACCCCGTGAGAACAGACCGCTATAACTGAGTTAGCCCCTCGCTCCAAAAGAGCATCGGCTGCTTTGGTCAGTGTTCCGGCAGTATCCACCATATCATCTACTATAATACAATCTTTTCCAACTACTTCACCAATAATATTATGAACTTCAGCAACATTTGGTGCTGGGCGGCGTTTATCGATAATAGCCAGATCAGCATCAAGACGCTTAGCATAAGAACGAGCACGAACCACACCACCAACATCAGGGGAGACAATCACCACATTTGAGGTGTCTTGCTGGCGGATCGCCCCTAGCAAGGTTGGAGTAGCATAGAGGTTATCAACAGGCATATTGAAAAAACCCTGAATCTGTCCGGCATGAAGATCCATGGTCAAAACCCTCTCTACCCCTGACGCATGGAGCAGGTCGGCCACCAATTTTGCTGTAATTGGAGTTCTTCCAGCCTCTTTACGGTCTTGCCTGGCATAACCATAATAGGGAATAACCGCAGTTACCCGTCCAGCAGACGCCCTTCTCAGAGCATCAACCATTATCAACAACTCCATTAGGTGATCGTTGGCTGGCTGCGAAGTAGGCTGGACGACAAAGACATCCTGACCACGAATATTTTCATCAATCTGCACAAAAATTTCTGCATCCGAAAACCGTTTAATAGTCACAGTAGACTGAGTAACTGAGAGATAGGCACAAATTTTCTTTGCTAGCTCAGGATTGGCAGTTCCAGAAAAAATCCTCAATTTATCGATTGACATATCTTTACTTTAAGTAGCTGTTGGTGAGGGAAAATCAGAATATTGAAAAGAATAAAATTAAATTGCAACTCCACGTGAGGACGGCTCACCTAAATTTGCCAGAAAAATACACCTCTTCGCACTTCAAAGCAACCATGAAACTGACTCTTTACCCTATCTATGGGAGTTCAGATCATTTTTTAATCAGGCAATTATAATATTTACAATAAAAAAGCCTGTCTTTCCAGCTAGAAAGACAGGCTATATCCTGCAGAAACAATTTTTCTTATCTTAGTTTGTAATATCTATTTTTACCCAGCCCTTATTTCATAGACCCACTATAAGCCAGCGACAATTTTTGCCCGAGAACCATTTGCAGCCGACAATAGCTCAACAACATCCTCATACCCGCCATTTTGAGCCAGGCTCAGAGGAGTGTTGCCCAAAGAGTCAATCGCATTGGCATCAGCACCAACATCAAGCAGGGTGGTTGCAGCCATCAAACGGCCCCGCCTTGCAGCCCAGTGTAGTGGAGTTTCATCAAACTGGGCTTTTGGATCAACATCATGAGTCAAACTGGACAGCAGTTTGATTATTGATGGAAATCCCTCAGCAGCAGCCCAGTGTAGAGGAGTGTCGCCTGAGATGCCTTTAGAGTTTGCAGAGACACCATTATCAACCAACAAAAAGTGTGCAGTCTCAATTGCCCCTCGGCGTACCGCCCAGTATAGCGGGGTACGGCCTTGCAGATTGGCAATATTGGGGTTTGCTCCATTGGCAACAAGAAATTTAACAATATTTTGCCGGTTCTCTTCGGCAGCCCAGTGCAGAGAGCTATCTCCGGTTAAATCTTGAACATCTACTTTTGCTCCAGCTTTGACCAACTCTTTTACCAGATCAAGGTTACCCTCACCTGCAGCCCAGTGTAGAGCAGTGTTGCCTTTGCTATTTGCCGCATTGGGGTTTGCCCCGTTTGCCAACAACATTTTTGCTATCTCCAAAGTGCCACTTGAGGCTGCTATCATATGGATAGGGGTATCGCCACGTTTGTCCTGAATATTTATATCTGCACCGTTTTTCAATAGTAGAGAGACCAGAGAAACCTCATTTTTGATTACTGCAAAATGCAATGCAGTAAGACCAAACCCATCGACAACATTAACATCCACACCACTGTCTACGATTTTCTTGGCAGCAGCCATCTCGCCCTTTTCAATTGCGTGATGTAAGGGGGTCCGGGTTGACTGTTTCGGTCTGTCAATAACAACTGCACCATGACCACGTTCAAATGAGAGACCTATAACCGGAACAGCAACAACAGAAACTCCACCAACTACAACACCATACACCAGCAGCTTGCGGAGAGTTCTCATAGACAACATATCAATACAGGACATTTTCCATTCCTCAGTTTAGAATCAAGGTTTCATAAATACTATTAGTGGTACACAGACCTTGTTATGCAAAATTATTGCCATATTGATTTCTAGCATTTTTTTCAATATAATTTACATAGTTACCTAGCACAACATGAGAATACCAACTGCCATCTAACACCGTTTTGCCAATATACTGTCAAATGATTTGACATATTTAGGCTGTATGCTACTGATAAAATATAGTATTGTGGATAGGTAGACAGACCTAACTCCTAAAAGAGACTATGTTATGACCCAAGCCAACACCACCAGCATATCCATAGAACTAGTCCCCCGAGACAAGACAGTTCTCAACCAAGAGTTGAGCACTGTAAAGGATCAGTTCCCTGCTGTTGATCTGATCAATATCCCCGATTTAACCAGATTTGATGTTCGAGCCTGGGATGGCTGTGCGGTTGCCAAAAAATATTTCGAGCGAACAATCCCTCATATTAGAGCCTTGGATATAGACCCTAACCGACCACTGCCAATGCGGGAGTTTTTAACCAAAAACAACATCAACGAAGTTCTCATTGTTACCGGCGACCCCCATACCGACCCCAATGCCCCACAGTTTGAGGTAAATGCCGTTGATATTATAAAAAAATTCAAATCAGAAATGCCCCAAATCAAGATCTATGCAGCTATAGACCAATATCGCTCTGGTTTTCAACAAGAGATGCACTATCTACTGGAAAAACAAGACGCAGGTGCTGATGGCTTTTTTACCCAGCCTTTTTTCGATCTACGTTTTATGGAGATTTATGGGGAGATTCTTGCCAGGCAGGAGGTTTTTTGGGGAGTATCTCCCGTCACCTCAGAGAAGTCCAAAGCTTACTGGGAGAAGAGAAACAACGTTGTCTTTCCAAAAGAGTTTAAGCCGACCATAGAGTGGAACCGGGATTTTGCCGTAAAAGCTCTCCAGTTTGCCCGCAACACCAACACCAATATATATTTCATGCCCATCCGCATTGATCTGGTTGAGTATCTTGGCAAAATCATCTGAATCCAGAAGAAACCTAAGGGGTAACCAGCATTTTTTCTGGAACTAACAGGCAAAAACAACCCTAACCACCATAAGCTAGTTTTGGCAGCCATGTCACCGTTTCCGGCCATAGAGCTACCAGCATAAGAGCAAATATTTGAATAGCAACAAATGGCATAATCCCCAGATAGATGTCCCCGGTCCTGATAGCTGGGGGACAGACCCCTTTTAGAAAAAATAGTGAGAAGCCAAACGGAGGGGTCATAAATGAGGTTTGCAGGTTTATGGCAAACAGAACTCCAAACCATAGAGGGTTATAACCATAATCAGCAATAATCGGGGCTAGAATGGGAATATGGATAAAGCAGATCTCAATAAAATCCAGAAAAAATCCAAGTAAAAAAACCAGAACCATAACGATTAGCAGCACCTGCCAACCAACAAAATCTAGATGCTCTATAAAATCCCTTATAACCATATCGCCGCCCAGCCCACGGAAAACCAGACCAAAGGCGTTGGCTCCAACCAGAATAATAAAGACCATACTGGTAAGCTTGGTCGTAGCCTGACTTACATGACTCAGAACACTAAAGCTTATCCTGCCATGGAGTGCAGCCAACATAGTGGCACCCACAGCACCCATAGCTCCAGATTCTGTAGGGGTGGCAATACCAAGAAATATAGAGCCTAAAACCGCCACCATCAGGCCCAAGGTCGGCAGCAAGGTTTTAACAACCTGAAGATAGAACCCTTTATCAAAAGGTTTGTCGCTATCTTTAATGGGAGGAGCCAACTCTGGTTTAAGTTTGCAGGCAGCGAGAATATAGAGAATATACAGGCCAACCAACATAAAGCCTGGAACTACCGCCCCCAAAAAAAGATCACCAACCGAAACCCCAAGGATATCCCCAAGCAGAACCAAAATAATGCTTGGCGGAATAATCTGACCCAAAGTCCCAGAGGCTGCAACCGTACCGGTAGCCAGTGACTTTGAGTAGCCATGGTTGAGCATTACCGGGACCGATAACAGCCCCATTGTTACTACAGTTGCTCCGACAATTCCGGTGGAGGCTCCCATCAACGCCCCTACCACCACCACCGACACTGCCAAACCACCCTGAACCCGTTTAAACAGCAGTCCCATTGTCTCCAACAGAGACTCAGCCAATCCGGACTTCTCCAGCATCAACCCCATAAAAACAAAAAGAGGCACAGCGATAAACGTACCGTTTTGAATTATACCCCACAGCCGTAAAGGCAGTAGATCAAAAAAGGCCAGATCTAAACCGATAGCAGCAAAAGCCAGCCCCACCCCCATAAGGGTAAATGTGACAGGAAAACCCAGCATCAACATGATGGTGAGAATCAAAAACATCCAACCAGCTAGATAATCAGCCAGGATAGGCGGTAGAGAGTCTATTAACATTATTCCGAGAGAACCGTCTTCAAGCTATTTATGCCAAGAGATAACCCCTGCAACATGAGCAGGAAAAATCCAGCCGGGACACAGCCTTTAATGATAAACCGGGCCGGAACCCCACCAGGATCTGGGGATACTTCGCCAATGTTATACGCGGTCATTACCCATGGCAAGCTAACATGGATAATCAATAAACAGCCTGGCAACAGAAAAAACACCACTCCAAGAAGATTGACCCAGGCTTTGGTTTTTGGCCTATATTTCTGGTAGAACAGGTCTACCCTGACATGTTGATCGTGGAGAAGGGTATAACCGGCTCCGAAAAGAAAAAGAAAGCCAAACATGTGCCACTCCAACTCCTGAACAAAGACAAAGGAGTTGTTAAAAACATAGCGCATCACCACATCTAGAAAGACCACCACCACCAACCCCAGACTAACCCAGGATACCCACAACCCGACCCGCTCATTTACAGCATCAATCAACTCTGCCAAACGCTCTATAATCAACATAGACAACCACCTAAAGTTTGACTTTTTTTGCAATCAGTTGGTGGTATGGGTGCTCAGATACCGCACTCCAGACTCCAACCTTATCTTGAAACTTGTTAAAAGCTTGGTGGACCTTTTGTGCCTGTTTATTCTTAGACGCCTCCTCCTCACGAACCTCTAAGGCCACACTGCGCAACTCATCAAGAGTTGATGTGGAAAAATGGCGTATCTTTACTTTATGCTCGTTGATCAAAGTGCGTAAAGCGTCACCGTTTTGAGCATCAAACTCTGCCAACATCCAAAGATTGCTCTCAACTGCAGCAGTATCTAGTGCTGCTTGCAGACGTTTAGGCAGTTTCTCATAGGCAGTTTTATTGAAAAACACCTCCAACACTGTTCCCGGCTCATGCCAACCTGGAGTATAATAGTACTTTGCAGCATTATGCAGTCCCATTCTCATATCATGGAGAGGGCCGACAAACTCTGTAGCATCTATAACCCCTCTCTCAAGAGCGGTAAAAATTTCACCGCCAGGAAGAAGAACCGGAGTACCACCAACTTTTTGGATAACTTTGCCGCCAAGCCCGGGAATCCGCATTTTCAACCCCTTGAAGTCGGCCATGGAGTTAATCTCCTTATTAAACCAACCCCCCATCTGTAGACCAGTATTACCATAAGGACGAGGAATTAGATTAAACGGAGCATAGGTCTCTTCCCACAGCTTCAATCCGCCACCAGCATAAATCCAGGAGTTCATCCCCTGGGCATTCAAGCCAAAAGGGACTGCCGAAAACCACTGGGCAGCAGCACTTTTCCCGGCCCAATAATAGGAGGCCCCTGCTCCAGCCTGAACCACACTACCTTTGGATGCCGCTTCAAAAGCTTCAAAAGCTGGGATAAGCTCTCCTGCAGCAAAAACCTTGATTGTTAATTGACCAGCAGTCAACTCCTTCACCCGCTTGGCAAAGCGGTCAACACCGCTCTGGAACAGAGGTGAATTTGGCGGCCAGGTTGTACTCATTAGCCAGCGGTGCTTTCTCGGCCCAGCTATAACATTTGGTGCAGCCAAAACTCCAGTTGAGGCCACCACAGCAGCCGTACCAGTTTTTTTCAGAAAGTCACGCCGTTTTATATTTTTTTGTCCCATTATCTTAATTTCCCATTTTCTAAACCACAGGTGGATAAAAAATCACAGAAAACCAACAACTACCGCTCTCTAAATGATTGATTGACTGAAGCAAAGATCGGCTTGAGCAGGTACTCCATAATAGTTTTTGAGCCAGTATGAATATCAGCCTGAACCGACATACCAGGAAGAATATGGTTAGATTTTGGATCGTTGCCAATATAAGATTTTTCCAGACGGACAAGCCCTTTATAGAACGGCTCCCCTCCAGACGGATCATCAAATGTATTGGCTGATATAGTCTCCAAAACGCCCTCAATACCACCATAACGAGCAAAATCAAAGGTGGAAACCTTGACCGTCACCCCCTGCCCTACACGAACATGACCAATATCTTTAGTGCTAATCATAGTCTCTACACGTCTGGTTGCATCGAGAGGAATGATCTCGGTAAGCACACTACCCGGAGCTATAACACCGCCAATGGTAGAGGGCTTGAGATCTTTAATTATACCCCATACCGGTGAGAAAATCTCCAAACGTGCCACCCGGTCTTCAAGACGGGCAATTCCTTCTGAAACCTGGGACAACTCAGCGGTAACAATCCCTAACTCACGAAGATTCTCCTCCTTGTTTCCATCAATAAGGCGGTTCAGCTCATTAAAAGCTTCATGAAGATCTTTCCTCGCTCCAACTGTTGAACCAATCACCCTTACCAGTTCCGACTCTGCACGAATCTTGTCTCTCTTGGCTGCAATCACCATCAACCGTGACATAAGCCCCTTTTTATAACCAATTTTTTTAACCTTCATCTCCTCTTCGGAGTAACTAATCTGTTGCTGCAAACCTTCCTGTTGGGCGAGAAGGTTTTCTAAATTGGCCTGGGCCCGGTCAATCTTGGTATTATATACATCAATTTGGCTGGTAAAAGATTGCCGCTGTGCACTTAAAAGCTTTATCTGTCCCTGAATAATTACACTGTACTCTTTGGGGATGCCTGAAAAATCTGCCTTTTTCTCTTCGATCATGGCGACAATACGGGCCTTTTGGGCCATGAGTGAGGCTAAACGGGCACGCATCTGCTTTAGGTCACCCAATGCCGCATTGGGGCTAAGCCTAAACAGAGGTCCACCTTTTTTTACAATCTGCCCCTCTGCAACATAGATCTCTTCGATGATACCACCTTCCAGATGTTGAATCATCTGGGTAGCAGTATTTGGAACCACCTGACCAGTTGTGGATGCTACCTCGTCAATAGTGGTAAAGCTAGCCCATATAAAAAATACTGTGATTAAAAAAGCCACCAACAAGATTGATGAACGGACCAAAGTAGCAAGACCTGACTCCTCCAGAACCACAGACTGTGAGAGGAAGCGGTCCTGTTTCGGCCCCTGTTTAAGCTTGGTAACCTCTTCCGGGTCTGGCTCTAAAAGGGAGAGAAGAGATTCCGGCTCATCAGCAATTCTTTTGATAGATGGCTTTGCCTCAGTATCAACTTTGGTTTTTTCTGCTTGTGTCTGCTTGATAGGCGGCTCTGGAGGTTTTGCAGCCAATGGCGGTGGCGGTACTGACTTAGCAGCACCTCCTGCTGTCTCTGCTGCTGCCTCTATAAGCTTTTTCCCAAGAGTAGAGGTAGGTGGCGGTACGCTTACCCCACGCTGTTTTATTGCAGAATCTTTTTGACTTGCTGGTTCACTTGATTTTACTGCCAAAGGTGGAACTACTGGCCTTGCCGCCCCCTCTACAATAACAGGCTCCTCACTTTTTTTCTCTTTTTGGACAATAGGCGGTACCGGTACTCTCTTATCCTGCTCAACTTGCTCATCTTCAGCTTTGGCTTTGGCTTTGGCTTTAGGACGAATTTTGCTGGTTATGGTTAGACTACTCTTATTTTTTTTCTTTGCGACTGTGGAGGTGTCAGCAACTTTCGGCTCAGGAGCAGAGCTTTTGTCTAAATTTATTCTAGAACCTGCTTGAGTAGGTTTTGCCGGTTTTTTCTGACCGATATTAATGGCAAGGCTAGATTTTTTCCGCTTGGCTCCCGTAGCAATACGTGAAGATGAGGGACCACTGCTTTTGGCCCCTGCTACATCACCATCCAGCTCCTGCTTGGTTTTGTCACTCTTGGAATCAATCATGACATACCTGGAGGAATTTGTGGGATGATTTTTTCAGGAGGGCCAGCAAGCTTCAGATAACCCTGCTGAAAGAAAAGAACCGTATCGGCAATTTTGATATGGCTAGGCCGATGGGTAACTATAAAAATGGTTTTTTTCCCCCGCTGCGATTTAATATATTTTACAAACTGCTGATCACTATCCCAATCCAAGGTGTTTGCCGGTTCATCAAAAAGCATTATCTTGGCCGGTTTCAGATAGGCTCTAGCCAGAGATATTTTTTGGATCATGCTAGAGGGAAGGCTGGTAGCTTTCTGATCGCCAACCCTGGTCCAGAATCCCTGTGGCAAAGCTTTAATCTCATCTAAAACACCAGCCGCTTCGCAAGCCTCTTCCAACTCTTGATCTGATGCCGTCGCATAAGCCAGACGCAGATTTTGAGCAATAGTTCCATAAAAAAGAGCACAGGTTTGCGGAACATATGCCAGGGCATGACGCAACTCAATCTGGTTCATCTGCCTAATATCCAACCCATCAATACGAATACTGCCAGCTTGAGGAACATAGATACCAGCAATTAACTTAACAATGGTGGATTTACCAGATCCATTACCACCGATCACCGTCACAATCTCTCCTGGTTTTATATCAAAAGAGACACCCATCAATGCCGGTTCAGCATCAGGGCTATAACGGATACTAACCCGAATAAAGGAGACCATCCCCTTGAATTTTTTCAGTGGATCGATAACGGCAAACTCCTCACGCTCCGGGGTCACCTTCATCAAACCGTCAATCTGACCAATACTAGAGCGAACCTGCTCTAAGCGGGTCATGGCAACAAAGGCACTCTGGATAGGAGCTAGAACCCGCCAAACCAGAATCATGGTTGCCACCAGTCCACCGGTAGTCATTTCACCATCTAGAACCCGAAAAACTCCCGTACCGATAGTAGCAATACCAGACCCCATAACCAGAACTGTGGAGATTGTGTTAACCAGTGCGGTAATCAGAGAGGTGTTAAATGTCGCCATAGCAGCTTTGGCGGCAAGATCACGGTAACGGTCCTGCCAGATCTGCTCAACACCGTTGTATTTAATACCCCGGATTTTAGCAAGAGCTTCAACAACAAACTCCTGCCTTTTTGAAACAGCCCGGCGACTTTTAGCCTCTTGGTTGGTAACCATGGGCATCATAACTATCCACAAGATAACAAACAAGGCCATGGTCACTAGAGGGATAAGGGCTACTGGACCGGCAAGACTCATGATTACCACAAAAAAGATGATGGTGAACGGCAGCTCAAAAAAGACCATCATCAACGGTCCGGTAAAAAAGTCCCTGACTGAGTCGAAGTTCTTAATTCTTGAGACCTGGGCTCCAATTGGTGCTCGCTCGGTAACATGGGGAGGCAGGGATAGAATCCGCATAAAAATAGCGTTACTGACTATGCCGTCCAGCCTCGCCCCGATATACATCAACATTTGGATGCGAATTTTCCGCAATAACCAGTCAAAGAGCATGACCGCTCCAATGCCTGCCAGCAACCCCATAAGAGTAGTGATAGATCGGCTTCCAACCACCTTATCGTAGACCGACATGACAAACATCGGTGTTGCCACCTGCAGCAGGGTGATAAAAAATGTTACTACCATCACATAGATGATGAGTTTTCTAAATCTCTGGGAGACTGTCCGAAACCAGCCAAGCCGTTTTTGCTCTGAAACCAGCTCTTCTATATCGATAGGGTCAAAGAAGTATGCCATCCCTTTCAATGAGCGAATAGGCAGCTTCTCCAGTCTGCTCAACTCACCATTAAAAACAATTATGGCGTCTTTAGTCCTTTTAAGCAGAACCATGGTTCCCGACAAATCCGGGACAAATAGGCATGGCATCAAACGGGCATCAACCTCTGCTGCATCAATTCGCCCCTGACGACTACGGTAGGAGAGGTTCGCCATCATGTTGCGCAGACCGGTAAGATCCAGTGTCTCAGCAAAATGGGGCAGAGCTTCGGCAACGTGGCGAAGATCACCACGGTAACCCAAAGACATGAGCAGCGGCATCATGCAAGAGCCGAAATCTGACATCCGGGCAAACTCTTGTATTAGCCCGGATACTTCCTGCGTAGGACGTAAAGCCTCGGCAAACGCCTCTAACTCTGGATCACGGTCAAGAGGGAACTGACTCATCCACCCCCTCCACTTTTACCTGCTGCTGGCGGGTTTACTTTTGCAGGCTGCTCCGGTTTAAGGGTAAGTGTACCGTTTTCCAAGATAAACACCCGGTTGGCAAGCTTTATCAAAGATGGTCTGGCACTAACCAAAACAACTGTTGACACCCCTCTCATCCCAGCCAAGACGTTGGTAAGGTTATCATCACCAGCCCCATCCAGTGCGGTATTAGCCTCATCAAAAAGAACTACCCTAGGTGAAGTAACCAACGATCTGGCAATGGTAATACGCTGCTTGATTCCCTTTGGAACGGACTCATCAGCACCATCATTGATTATTGTCTCATAACCTCTAGGCAGCTTGGAGACAAAGTCTCCTAGCTGTAACAGTTCGGATGTGGCTATAGCGTTCTCTTCAAATCCAGGGCGGAAAAGGTGGATGTTCTCTAGAATGGAGCCTTTAAAAAGCATTCCTACTTGAGGCAGGTAGGCCACCTTTCCCTGTATGGATCTTGGATCATGGAGGCTCAGATCATAGCCATCTAACAACACCGTCCCTGAAGTTGGTTTTAAAGAGCCATTCATCAACCATAAAAGAACCGTTTTTCCACTTCCGTTCTCACCAGAGATAGCCACCATCTCTCCGGGAGCCACGCTCAGGTTGACGTTACTGATAATATCCGGCCCATCCTCAGAAAAACGATAACTGACATTACGCAGCTCGATATGACCGATCACATTGGGGATTTCGGGTAGGCCAAAGCGGGACTCAGGTTTAAGCTCAAAAACCTTGGCAAGCCGGTCTTTTGCCAGGCGAATTGTCTGAAAACGGGTCCAGATTCCCACCGCTCGTTGCAGGGGTTGCAAAGCTCGACCTGAGAGCATGGTACAGGCAGCCAGACCACCGATAGTCAAGCTCTGCTCAACCACCATTATACCACCAAATGAGACTACTCCTACCATGGAAAGCTGTGAGAAAAATGCCCCGATATTTTGGGCATCACCACCTTGTACACCAACATCCTGAGCACCTTTTGCACAGGCATCGGAGAGCCTCTCATAACGACGCAACATCATAGCTTCCATAGCCATGGATTTTACCGAGTGCAGACCGGTCAGCACCTCAATGAGAAAGTTGATGCGTCGATCATCAGACTCAATTTTTTGTTTAACCAGTTTGTGCAGTTTTATCCCCAAAAACCAGACAAATATCAAGAAAAGGATAAACATAATCACAGGCATTAAAACCAACAAACCAGCCAGATGGTATATCAGGCCCAGATAGATGGCGACAAAAGGCAGGTCGAGAATAACCAGAACCGCCTGCCCGGAGTAGAACTCCTTTAGAGTGCTAATTGCATTCATCCGCTCCAGGTGGACACCGGAACCATCACACTCAAACTCGGTAAGGCTGGTAGTCAGAAGCCGCTCCATAGAGCTGCAACTAGCCAGATGCTCAAACCTTGCACCAAGCCAACCCCCAATATATGAGCGCCCCATGGAGAGGGCAGACTCAAGTAAAATTGCTATCAACACACCGACAAGCAGCCAGCTTAGTGTACTTACGGCATGAAATTGTAAAATACGGTCATAGACCTGAAGCAGGGTAAGAGGTAGAGCCAAACCGAGAAGGTTGATCATGAGAGAGAGCAGGACCAGATCGCCCAAGGTTGAGGCAACCATGGAGAATGGTGTCAACCGGGTCGGCCAGCCAGCTTTTGCAAAAAAATTATCACTGCCCATAATCTAAGTTTCACACCCAAATGGTTCTCGCAAAACAACCTATTTCTGCCATCTTCTAAATATCAAGCAAAACTCAGGCTACTATACACGAATTTTCTTCTAATTTCTCTGTGTTACCTACCCAAGATATTTCATCAACCGGTAGCACTATCATTAAAAATTTATTTCACAAAGGAACGTTTCCTGGGCATACCGTACTTATTGACACGATCAAACAAGAAAAGTCTCTTTGCGGATCAAAGACTAAGGAAGAACATCAACTATTAAAAAATGTCCTGGTTAAACCTTGATTAGTTCATAATCGGACATTCTAGCTTAACAGTTGACCCAAAATAATAATCCATTGTGATCTGCAACAGCAAATCTAACACATCTGCTAACTATTTATTTGTCAATCATACATTTAACAAAGCTTTTCCAGAAAACATAAAACATCAAGATAAAAAACCATCAATATATTGTTGCACACAAAAATAGAGGCACAGTCATTGCATCCATATCAAACCAGGAAGATCAGCCGTTTGTGGTTATCGACCTAAACAACCAGCAACCTAAGCTATGGATAGAGTATCTGTGAGCAGAGACAAAACACATATAAAGATTGTTTTTCCACTGTTTTTTGGCATGACTATCATGTCAGTTACCCCTACATATGCCCAAACTCTGCAGGAGGCTGTCGCCACTGCACTACGAACCAACCCGAAAATTCTTGCTGCTCAACAGGAAGAAAAAACCTTTAAAGAGAAAACCAAACAGGCAAAAGCAGGCTATCTTCCGGTTATAGCTCTATCAGCAGCCCACGGTCAGGAGTATACTACCAGCCCCTCCACTCGCAACGCTGGAGAAGATGGGGTTACCCTAGACCGCTCCGAACTTGGCCTGACTTTGAGTCAGGTGCTCTTTGACGGTTTGGAGACTAAATTTAGCGTTGACCAGGCCGAAGCCAAGTACCGATCCAACACCGGGAAAAAGCAAACCATCCAAGAGAACTTAACCATGGAGGTGGTTACAGCTTATTTAAACGCCCTTAGAGATCAGGAACTCCTGGAACTCCAAGATCAAAATGTAGCTCTCCACAAAAGAATTCTGGAAAAGGTCAAGGAGATGACCAAAATTGGTGCTGGAACTGAGGTGGATATTCACCAGTCAGAGAGCCGTTTTGCTTTGGTTGCATCAGAGAGAGAGACAGATAATGGTTTTAAACTGGCCTCAGAAACCCGTTTTTTGAATGCCGTTGGTGAAAAGAGTAAAAACTTGACCAGGCCGGTAATTAAAAGATCTCTGCTCCCTGATTCATTAGAACAAGCCATAACAGTTGCCCTTGCAAACCATCCCAGCTTGATAACCTCTCAGGCGGATATTGATGCCGCTATTGTCAATAAAAGAAGCTCACAATCAAGTTTTTGGCCTACCATAAGCCTAGAGTTGGCCGCTACAAATACTGCTAACACCAGCGGAACAAAAAGTTACACCAAAAGTGCATCGGCTATGCTGGAACTTAGCTACAACCTTTTTAATGGTGGTTCTGATGTGTCAAAAAAACACGAGGCCATTGAAAATGTATATAAACTTCAAGAGAAATATCAAGAGGCACAACGCAATATTCGGGAAGCTGTAGCAACCGCATGGCACACTCTAAAAACCGCCCGCAACCGGATTAGCCATATCGAAAAACATGTCTCGGTAGCCAAAACAGTAACCAAATCATTCCACGACCAATTTGTCATGGGAAGCCGCTCTCTCGTTGATGTACTAGACTCTGAAAGCGAACTTCATGTTGCCAAAAAATCTCTCATTGTTGAACAGTTTCAACTTATGACCGGAACCTTTCAACTACTGTCGGCTATGGGTGTATTAAACAAAACCCTAGCCATGCCTACCAAGGATGTGATGCAGTCGATAGCATCTAAAGAGGATGTGCTAAAAGTTAACAGCTATATTATCCATCAGCTTGATGATGATAAACAAAAAAAAGCTCCTGCATCTATGCCTAAAATTGAAATTCCCAAGAGTGGCAGCAAACCGGAGACAATGAACCAGACAAACCCTTTTGAGAAACTCTCTCGAGAGATAGAGCTGAACAACCCCGACATTGTCGATCTAATAACAGAAGATGGACCTGCATATAGCCCTGACATACTTGAGTATATTGGGGAGATAGATAGTAGCAACGCAGATTCTGGGGATGACGGGGATTATATATTTGATTATCTATCTAGAATAGATAGAGAAAGTCACTCACAATAGGCTACATTAGTATTGTAAGTTTGCTCTCTGCTGTCTCTAGGATTAATTAGCGAATTGGCGGGGCGTACTGTAGACCACCTTTTGACCAGAGGGCATTCAGACCTCGACTCATCTGCAGTTGTGACTTTTTACCAAGATTGTTTTCAAAAATTTCTTCATAGTTACCTACCTGCTTGATAATCCGATAGGCCCAATCTTTGTCCAGCCCTAAACCTGTGCCGACACTGTTTCCATAAAGACCTAAAAGGCGGTGAATCCGGGGATCTTTTGTGGTGCGCTTTACCTGATCTATATTTTTCGAGGTAATCCCCAACTCCTCAGCGTTAAGCATGGCAAACAGAGTCCACTTCACTATGTTGAGCCAGCCGTCGTCACCCTGACGGACCACCGGACCAAGCGGGTCTTTGGAGATAACTTTTGGCAGGATGGCATGGTCACGAGAATCTTTTAGTTTACCACGTTGGGCAAAGAGCTGTGATTGATCAGTGGTAAATGATTCGCAATGGCCTAAATCATACGCTTCGATGGCTTTGTTGCTGCTGCCAAAGGCAATTGGCGAGAACTGCATACCGTTACCACGGAAATAGTCACCAAGATTAATCAGGGATGTTGTCCCCTCCTGAACGCAAATCCGGGAACCGTTAAGATCTTCTACTCTTCTTACTCCACTATTTTTATTAACTATAAACCCCTGACCATCATAATAGATAATACCGGCAAAAATCACCCCCAGGTTTGTATCTCTGGTAATGGTCCAAGTTGTATTCCGAGACAAAATATCGATATTACCAGCTTTTAATGCTTGGAAACGTTTGTCGGCTGATAGTGGAGTAAATCTTACTTTTTGTGGATCTTTTAAAACTGCCGCAGCAACAGCCCGGCACAAATCTACATCAATTCCTTTCCAGTTGTTATTGGCGTCAGGCAGTGAAAAACCCTGCAGCCCCTCATGAACTCCGCACTGGATAAAACCCTTTTCCAAAACGCTGTTCATGGTACTGCTATCTGCCTGGCCATCTCTGCAGGTAAATATTAAAAGAATAGCAGTAATAACTACAAAAGACTTTAAAATATGCATTTTGACCAACTTCCCCTTAACCCGGATATTTCATACGTCGCTGTTGTTATATATTAATGAAATACCTGGGCATAAATTCCAAAACATTAGAATGGAATCGTATTTATATCCTCCAACACTGGCTCTTCTACATACTGCTCTTCAATAAGAACTACCAATCTTACCCCGACATCGCTCCTTTTACGGGAGAATTTATTAAACCCCCGGTTGGCACAGCGTATAGCACTTGAATGCTCTCGCCAGCTACCACCACGAATCACAAAACTATCACTTTGTGACATATTTACCGGATTATTCTCTTTGTGTTTTCTATAACCAAACCGGTCATAGGAGTCAGAGACCCACTCCCAGACGTTGCCGCCCATATCATAAAAACCGAGACTGTTTGGAGCGAGGGTTCCAACAATTTGTGTAGATCCAAGGCTATTTTCTTTAAACCAACTGGTAGTTTCTAACTGTTGACTGCCTGGGTAAACCTTCCTAAGCCCTCTTTCACGACAGACAAACTCCCACTCCGCCTCTGTTGGCAGACGAAACTTAGCATGGCCTTCATGCTGTTTACTAAGTCTCTCAGCAAGAGCTTTGGCGTCGACGATACCAATTTTCTCAACAGGGTGGGTGTCTACATTTCTAAATTTCGATGGATTGCCTCGCATTATGGTTCGCCACTGCCCTTGTGTAACCTCATATTTTCCCATCCAAAAACTGGAGACACAGGCTTTATGCACAGGCTCTTCATCTGAATCCCGACCGACAGCATGAGGAGGAGAGCCCATCTTAAAGCAGCCACCTTCTACCCATATAAACTCCATACCGGAAAATCTTTCAGTCCATAATTTTGCTGGAGGCCCGGTCTCTGTCTCAATTTTCCGTGCACTTTCCGACATTACATCTGCCCACTCATCAATCAAAAATGCCTGACCATTAGATGGAGTTAGAAACATAGCCATAAAAAACAAACATGTAATTACCCTAGGCCGTAACATCTATTTCTCCCCACCAATACGGGTTATACGAATATTATCGGCAACGGAAAGAAATGAGTCGCTCTCAAGATCATGGGCCTCTTGTTGAAGGCGGGCATAATGAAACGCTTCTGTCATACTAACCCAACCATCCGTCTCACCTTTCGAGCGTCCAGCCTGAGAACCATCAGCAGCACCAAGAAAACCTTTTATCAAAAAGTAGGTGAACGCTCCTTGACGACCGGACCTATGAACTTTTGCCGGACCATTAATTGCACTAACCGCCCAGAGAGCCTTGCCGCCAGAGAAGAGCTGGGGGCGAATCTCGTTTGCACTTATAGTATCATCAGGCCCGCAGGTTCCGTTATTTCCGAAACAGGCATCAACCACAACAATAATCTCCCGGTTTTGTAGTTTGTCTAAAGCATCTTTCAGCTTTCTCAAAGAGAGTGTCGTCTCAGGACTGATTTTGTTCCTAAATGCATCATAAGGAATAAACAGGGCATCTTCGCCACCTTTCCATGAGAACCCCAAACCGGCTAGATAGATGAATAGTTTAGCATTAGGGTGGGTCTTGCCCTTGGTGATAATCCAGTTTAGATCATGATTGATATTCTTTAAGGTGGCCTCGCGGTTTAGACGCATTTTTACATGTTGGACATCATTCTCAAAATCACCCCTTCTGGTCAGCAGCGTCTCCATGTTTTGGGCATCTCTAGCACCGAAATAACGGGCAGGAAGCCTGCGATAACCAGTGATCCCGACAATAACAGCATAGGCATCTTCACGTTTTCGCCAATGGTGAAGACTGGGAAAGGTCTTTAAGTGCTCATCCAACTGGTCACGCCGGTTGTCAATATCACCATTTTTAGGCCAGACCTGGTGGGGTAGAAAAACCGGATATGGCCGCTCTGCATCAGGATCGATTGCGGCCATTATCAATTGATCTTTGGTTTTGGAGAACATCTTCTCGGCAGGATACTCTTTAATTAAAAAATTTACTGACTGCCGGAGAGCCTTCAACTGTCCACCACTTAAAAACTGTTGCCAGAGAGTCTCAGAGACAAAACTTGCAGCCATATCCTTCCACTCTTTCAATCGCGGAGTCTGCAATTTTGTGCCGTTCATCCAGTCATAGGCTTCAAGGTATCGGCCAAGACGAAACAGGGAGTATACTTTTGTGTGGGCCAGAGCAACACTGTCGGGAAATTTAAGAAGGCCATCAAAGGAGAGAATGTGCGCTCCTTCGTCGTCGCCAAGCTCAAATTTCAACCAAGCCAGATTGGTCATGGTTTTATAATCGTTTGGATGGGCAGAGTGGATGGTTTGCCACAGGTCGCGAGCCTCTTCCAAACGGCCTGCATGGTAGAGAGCCAGACCCAGGTTGTAACCTATGCCAAGATCAGTCATACAGGCTTTTCTAGCCCGGAAAAGAGCTTTCAACCCCTTCTCCTCTTGGTCGACAATCAGCTCTACTGCTTTCTGGGTTATCTCTCTAGCAACAGTACACTGTGAAGTTTGGGCGGCATATGTGTCATCGACCAGCAGAAACAGGCCCATGAACATTGACAGAATAAAACGACTTCTAATGTTCATGAGGCTATTATTCTCCAGGGTTCATGTTGAATTAATATCGTTAGGAACCTTAAATAATTTGACTTATCTAAGGCTCCTAAGTGCCAATGATATGCACAGATTATTTCACTCTAGGATCAAGCTGTCCTGACTGATAAGCAGTAACCATATCACTAAGGGAGATTGCTTTGATCTTTGATGCCTGACCTGCAGTACCAAACTGCTCATAACGCTCTTTACAAATCTGTGAAGCTGCATCTTCTGCAGGACGCAAAAATTTACGAGGATCAAAAACATCAGGGTTTTCAATGAAAAACTTCCTGACTGCTCCGGTCATTGCCAAACGGAGATCGGTATCGATATTAATCTTACGCACCCCGTGTTTAATACCAATTTGCACCTCTTCAACCGGAACCCCATAGGTTTCAGGGATAGCACCACCATGTTGGTTGATTATGGCAAGGTGCTCTTGGGGTACAGCAGAAGAGCCGTGCATAACTAGGTGGGTGTCAGGAATCCGGGCGTTGATCTCTTTGATACGATCAATGGCTAGAATATCACCAGTTGGTTTACGACTGAACTTGTAGGCTCCATGAGAGGTTCCAATAGCAATAGCCAGAGCGTCTACTTTAGTGGCCTTGACAAAACTGGCAGCCTCTTCCGGGTCGGTCAAAAGAGAGTCATGGTCTAGCTTGCCCTCGGCTCCATGACCATCCTCTTCCCCAGCTTCGCCAGTTTCAAGAGAGCCTAAAACACCAATTTCACCCTCAACAGAGACCCCAATTGCATGGGCCATCTCTACCACTTTGGCAGTTACCTCAACATTATATTGATAGTTTGATGGCGTCTTGCCATCAGCCTGTAGAGAGCCATCCATCATTACACTCGAAAAACCGCTCCGCATAGCTGCCAGACAGACCGCAGGGGATTGACCGTGATCTTGATGCATAGCGACAGGAATGTGGGGGTAGACCTCAAGAGCTGCCAGAATCTGATGCCGCAAAAAAGCTTCACCGGCATATTTTCTTGCTCCGGCAGAACCTTGCAGAATCACTGGACTGTCAGTTTCGTCAGCAGCACGCATGATGGCCCTGACCTGCTCCATATTATTAACATTAAATGCGGGAATGCCGTAGCCATATTCCGCCGCGTGGTCGAGCAACTGCCGCATTGATACCAGAGGCATGAACGGTCTCCTTAAACTTGTATTATCGAAAAAACCAACTATTAATGAAGCTTATAAAACAAAATTTTTCAATATGTTGTTAAAACCAACAGCAAAAAGCCAATCACAGAGAACAGATCCTTGCTAAACCTCATCCTCTTGGGCAAGAACAACCCCCATTGTGATAAATTTATTGTAACGGTCCTCAACCAACTGCTCTTCAGTTTGGCCCTCAAGCTCTTTCAAGTGTTTTAAAATGTGGATTTTGAGAAGTTCCGCCGCTTTTCCCGGATCACGATGAGCACCACCTCTTGGCTCTGGGATGATCTCGTCAATCAGCCCCAACTCAAGGATCTCATTGGGAGTAATTTTTAAAGCTTCCGCTGCAAGGTTGGCTTTGCTGGCATCTTTCCAAAGAATGGATGCACACCCTTCCGGCGATATGACTGAGTAGGTAGCATACTCCATCATAAGTACTCGATTACCCACCCCTATAGCCAACGCACCACCGGAGCCGCCCTCGCCTATCACGACCACAACGACAGGTACTTTCAGTGTCACCATCTCTTTAAGATTACGGGCGATAGCTTCAGCCTGGCCTCGCTCCTCCGCACCTTTACCCGGATATGCCCCTTGAGTATCTATCAAACAGATGATGGGGATTTTAAATTTTTCAGCCAACTTCATCAAACGCAGGGCCTTCCGGTATCCTTCTGGTCGAGGCATACCAAAATTGCGATGGACCTTGGCTTTGGTTCCCCGGCCCTTCTCTTGGGCTATAACCATCACATCCCGACCTCCAAGTTTAGCCAGACCAGCAACAATAGCTGCATCGTCACCAAAATTACGGTCGCCATGCAGCTCTTGAAAATCGCTGAAGGTGTGTTCCAGATAATCCAGGGAATATGGACGGTCAGGGTGGCGGGAGAGGTGGGTTTTTTCCCAGGCATCCAGCTTGGAAAAAATCCTGTCGGTCAACTTTTCCGACTCCTCTTCCAGCCTGGTGATATCTTGGGTAATGTCGATATCAGAGGTATCAGAGAGATAGCGTAACTCATCTATTTTACCCATCAATTCACCGATAGGCCGTTCAAAATCAAGGAAAGTCCGGGACATTTTTTCTACTTCCATATTCAAAAAATTGCTATGGAAAAAACCCATAGGATTTGATAATCAACCAACACTGTTCAGATTACCCTTTTGTAACCAAAAATGGCAAGAGTTTCAATATTTTTTCAACCTGAACACTGCATACATGGCGTAACTTATGTAACCAAACAAACTAAAGCCATATTTTTATTGATCAACCTTTATCAATATACATCTGACAAATCAAGATGTTGCTCTTGGAGAACAGTGCAAAATGCACTTTCTATAATCTACAGAAACTTTGGATTACCACTTCTTCTCGCACTATAAGCTGCAGTTCCAGCTCCAAAAAGATCTATCGCCCCGTTTAGCAGCTCTTCGCTCGGGATAGCTTGATAGGCATCCCCTAGCTTGAGTTTTACTTTTATTCCTGGGATTGATAGAGATATAACCACCTTACAACCACCACCCTTATGCTGCAAAAGCAGGGTTGAAAGATCCTCCATACCTGACCCAACCAACTGTTCATGCTTAATCTGCAACCGCAACTCCCGGCAAGCGCCAGTTCTGTACTCGGCAAGAGTCAACACCTCGGTAGCCATCATTTTTGGCTCCTCTTCACCGGGTTCGATAGTACCAATCACCACCAGCACCCCCTCTTCATCAAGAAGATCCCGGCAGGCGTTGAACACCTCAGGAAAAGCAATCACCTCTAGATGTCCTGCCATATCCTCCAAGGAGAAAAAGACCATTTGGTCACCCTTTTTGGTCCGGTGGATTTTTTTATCCGTAACCACACCGGCAATACGAACATCATCTTGAGCATTAGCACGGGGGCCAAATTTTTTCTTGATATGGTCGGAGTCATTAATTCCATAATCTGACAGCTCGGTAAGATATTTCCGCATGGGATGGCCGGACATATAAAACCCTAGAGCCTCTTGCTCATAGATCAATTTTGTTTCTTCGCTAAACTTGGGAACAACAGGCAGCGGCGGTTCACTCTCAGGGGTATCGCCAAAAAGATCAAGACAGCCAAATGAAGACTCCTCCTGGCGACGGCTGCCTTGAGCCAGAGCAGCAGGCAACCCCTGCAATAGAGCCGCCCGGTTGTCAGAGAGAGAGTCACAGCCACCGGATTTAATAAGGTTCTCCATCATCCGCCGGTTCAGGCCAGCAGTTGCCGCCCTGTGACAAAGATCATAGATACTCTTAAAAGGTCCACTACCATCATCACGAGCTGCAAGCATGGCATCCACCGCCCCCTCGCCAACATTTTTCACCGCAGCCAGACCGTAACGAACTGCACCATTTTCCACAGCAAAATCCCGACCGGAAATGTTGACATCAGGTGGTAGAACTGTCAGCCCCATCTCCCGGCACTCCCGAACAAACAGGGTAACTTTGTCGGTATTGAGTTTGTCACAAGTGAGGGTTGCAGCCATAAACTCCACGGGGTAGTGGGTCTTGAGCCATGCGGTCTGGTAGGAGATCAAGGCGTAAGCGGCAGAGTGGGATTTATTAAAACCGTAACCTGCAAATTTTTCCATCAGATCGAAGATATATTTTGCTTTCCCGGCATCAATACTATTTTCAGCCGAACCTTTCATGAAAATATCCCGCTGTGCCTCCATCTCAGATGCCTTCTTTTTACCCATGGCCCGACGCAGAAGATCAGCACCACCAAGGGAGTATCTAGCAAGAACCTGGGCAATTTTCATCACCTGCTCTTGGTAGAGAATAACCCCGTAGGTCTCTTTAAGAATATCCTCCAACTGAGGTAGAGGATACTCAACCGCTACCCGTTTATGTTTGCGGTTGA
>JADFZU010000033.1 GCA_015232365.1 Magnetococcales bacterium
TAATTTAGTTTTTACCCACTCAAGTGCCAACTCTGAATATTTTATAATATATGATTATTATCCCTTAAAGGTTTGGTTAGCAAAGAAAATTTTCTTGTGTGTGCCGTACATGCTGATGCGGTCAATCGCTAAAAACTCCTTTGTTGGTCAAAGATTAAACAAGATTGTTCAGCAATCCATGAAATAATATGAGTTAGACTATTTTGTGAAACATGCATTTTTTTGCTGACATTTTGCTTAAGATAGAGTGAAATAAAAGCGTTGTTTATTAATTTTTGTAGTTATTCGATGGAAAATTCCCAAAGGGAGATTATGCATGTCTGTAAGTTCTTCTGGTACTAAAGCTGTAACTGGTCTATATGGTGGCCGTTCTGTAACAAAATTGGAAAAGGCGATCCAAAAACGTGATGGACAGTTTGAGGCCGACTTCTCTTCCTATCGGCTCTGCTCCCGTTTTCAACGTATTTTTAGTGCGTCACACCAGCGTGGCGTAGGTTTTGAGGCGTTTTTACGAGCGATTGATGGCAATGGCAACATGAGTAATGCCAATGATCTGTTTACCAAAGCAGCAAATGAAGAGGACCTTATCCAGCTTGACCGGATGCGCCTACTGTTGCATGTCAAGAATTTCGCTCAAGCAGGAATGGAAGATCGCTGGTTGTTTATTAATCTTCATTCCAAAGTAATGCTGGGTCGCCAAGATCCAGATTTGGAGTTTTTGCAGGAGGTTTTGGAACATACCGGGGTTCCAGCACATCATGTTGTTGTCGCCCTTAGAGAGCATCAAGGCAACTATGAGACTGTTCTCTCCCGGACCATTGAAGGTCTGAAAAAGATGGGCTGCCTGGTTCTGTTTGATGATTTTGGTGGAGATTCAGCCAATCTTGACCGGCTCTGGCGACTACAACCAGATATTGTAAAACTAGACCGGGATTTTCTGGAAAATGCCAACAAGGATTCCCGTGCTAAAAGGATGCTTTTTAAATTAATCTCCTTAATCCATGCATCCAGCAGTCTGGTATTGGTTGAGAAAATTGAGACTGAAGAGGAGTCTTTTGTCGCTATGCGGCTCCATGCCGATTTTCTTCAAGGCCGTTTCTGGGGCGATTTAAGTGAAAGACCTGTTCGGCGGCCTGATAATACTGATGATGAGTTTGATGAAAACTTTCAGATCATACGCAAGCGGTTTGATGCAGAGTTTCTAGAAGATGACCGGCGGCATAACCTGGAAATGGCCAACTTTACAAGTGAGTTTATGGATTGTGCCTGGGCTATTGCCGATGGTGAGTCAGTTAAGAGAGCTGCAAAAAAATTGCTAAAAATGGATCGTGTTGAGAGAGTCTACCTGCTAGACAATAAAGGTATCCAAGTTAGTGAGAACATTTTTCCAGCAAAACGCAATATGGATATTGATTTACGCTATAAACCCATGGCGGATACCAAAGGTGCTACTTGGCAACGACGTACTCTCTTTCAAAATGCTATGTGTAAACCGGGAGTGGTGAACCTATCCAAGCCGTACCGCTCCAATACCAGTATGAATGTTTGTACGACGCTATCGATAACTGTTAACAAAGATGACACAATTTTTGTTCTCTGTTGTGATTTAAAACGTCAAGAGAATGTTTTTCTTGATTAAAAATATATTTGGCAGTTGAAAGTGCAGACTATTGGCTTGTCTGGTGTATTGTAAAAAATGAGGCCACTGTTGGCGATAAGATTTTTTGTATAAATATCAGTAAATCAGCGGGTTGGAAAGTTAGTCTGCTTTCAACTGCTCAATAAATGTTGAGCCTGAATATCACTTGATTGTGCCGTAATTTGTCGATATCGCTGTTATTATGAACTTTTGCTTATGTAGGCAGTCTGATTGATAGTTATGTTTTTTACTAGATCATCAGAAAAAAGAGTATAACTCCGCAAAATGAAGAAACTAAAAGTAGATCCGGAACTATTTGAGATTGTACGTGGCCTTTTGGTTGCGCCTAGAACTTTAACTGCTAAAACAGCTACTGCCATTGCTATCAATTTGGATGTTGATGACCCTATAAACGGTATTGGTTCAGATAAGGTTGCAGCACTTGAGGAGTATGAAGCTGAACTACTTTTCTCACCGCTTTTTACTCCAACTGATAAAGAGAGGAGATTGTGTGAGCAGGCTCTCTCACCAGATGGTATAAATTCAGATACCCTAGATGAATTGTATGAGCAGCTTTTGCAAGCAGAGTTGTCATGTCCGGTAGTTTATGGGTTAGCCAGTGGATCATTAAAAATTCCTGCGATCATCATTGATCGATATGTTCGGCTTTTGGGGTTGACCTCCAAAGTTTCTGAGCGGATTGTATCTCTCCTGGAGTCGGCAGTAGAGCAGGAAAACCGTCATTGGGCGTTCTCTCTTGCCCGGCGACCAGTTTGGCGTAGTAGCAGTAGTTGCGAACTGTTGGCAATCTGCTTGGAAAAAATGGTTGAAAAAAGTAGCTTTTCTGCGGAAAAAATGGACTTTTTAACAGGATTTGTCCGTACCTATCGCCCTCCTGCGGCTAACCTTTTGTTAACTAGCTTAAAAAATATGGTGGACTCTTACCATAAAGATCAAGACCATCCGGTCTATAACCGAAACCTGGCAAAAAAACAGGAAAACTCACTGATGCCATTATCTTGTAGCAAAGAGGTAAGGGCGAAACGGGTTGCAATGGCTGACTCTCTGTTGGCTGATTTTAGCTAGAGATATTCTACCCAAATAGTGTTGAGACGACACTCTCTTGCCGTTCCATTTACCGAATCTAGGTTGAAAAGCTGCATGGATCGTGGCATCCTCATGCGGATTTTTCCATGCCTCATTATGTAAGGAGTTGTATGTTGATATCATCAAGTCAGGCAAAGATGCCACGCTTAGATTTACCAATTAGAATTACCTATAGTTTAAACCCGGAAATGGCGGTTGATCTTAATGGCTGAACCATCTGAAATCTCAATTCGCTACGATGATCTTCCTTACCAAGTTTTGCCAGGGCGTACCATTTTGGCTGCTCTTGAGGAGGCCGGGTTAAGTTTTGTACGTGGAGTTGGTTGCAGGGGTGGTGTTTGTGGAGCCTGTACAATACTTTATCGTGTTCAAGGCAGGCCGGAGTTGAAAGCAGCACTTCTCTGCCAGGATGAGGTTGAGGATGGTATGGAAATTTTACCTCTCCCCTATTTTCCGCAAAAGAAAGTCCAGCACGATCTTACCTTGGCTGATGGTGAAACCCCGGAATACCGGGTTCGCACTCTATACCCGGAAGTGAACAACTGCATCATGTGCGGTGAGTGTACCCGTCTTTGCCCTGTCGATATTGATGTCATGAGTTATGTGGGGATGATTAAGCGTGGTGATTTGGCTGGAGCTGCATTAGAGTCTTTCACCTGTATCCAGTGTCAGGCTTGTGCCTTGCGTTGTCCTTCACAAATATCCCAACCCAATGCAGCGTTGGCTGCCCGCCGTTTTCATGGCCGTTTTCAAGAGAGCCAGGCAGAGCATCTATCCAAAGCTGTCGAGAAGATGCAGAGCGGTCATTATAAGTCAATTTTCAGACGTTTAAAGCGCATGGATCAAGATGAAATTCGTGCTCTGTACCAACGTCGGGAGCGAGAGCCGGAGAATACCCACCCAGGAACATGGCTCCCCCAAGACCGGAGTCTTCTTTAAATGAAACAAGCCGAGACCAACCATCTTAATGTTCTCCCTGAAGCGATGCGGGAGTCAGTTCGTCTGGTGGAGAGAACCCGAAAGTACCGCCTGGCCCAATCACTTCGTGGTGAGACCTTTCCATCTCTATCAATATCTGACCGTAAGGCGTGGTTGGCTGACTTTCACCCAGATCAACGGGCAGACGGTAAGCGTTATTTATTGGTTGGACCTAATGAGGGTAACCAGGTTCCCGTTGAGTTGGCTGACCTTCTTGAGTCCAGGCCAAGGATAGCTTTGACTGAGTTGATGGAAGATCCGTCAATTACTGCAAAAGCAGATATTGTTACCGATATTTTGATAATTGGTGGTGGGGGTGCAGGTACTACGGCAGCTATTGCTGCTGCCAAGGCTGGATCAAAAGTATTTATAGCAACGAAGCTGCGTCATGGAGACTCCAATACCATAATGGCTGAAGGCGGAATGCAGGTCGCAGATCAGGAGTGTGACTCTCCGGTACAGCACTACCTTGATATTCTTGGCGGCGGCCATTTTACCAATAATGCTGAATTGGTAGAGGCACTGGTTACTGATGGTGCTTCTGCTCTGCGCTGGCTTGAAGATCTGGGGATGTTGTTTGATAAATACCCTACCGGTCGGATGAAGGTCCGTCACGGTGGAGGCACATCTAGAAAACGGCTCCATGCTGCAGGGGATGTTACCGGTCTTGAGATGATGCGGGTTATCCGTGACAAAGCTGAGAGTATTGAAAATATTACCGTCAGTGACTTTACTCCGGCAGTGGAGCTGCTGACTGATGATGATGGTCGTGCAGTGGGGGCTGTTTTAGAGCGGATTAACGGTGGTAAACCGCTGATAGTTCATGCTAAATCTGTAATTATTGCTACTGGTGGCATGGGCAGGCTGCACCTGAATAAATTTCCTACCTCCAACCATTATGGTGCAACAGCAGATGGCTTGGTCATGGCTTACCGGGCTGGTGTGCCGTTAAGAGATCTGCACTCTTGTCAGTATCATCCCACCGGCAGTGCCTATCCACAGCGTAAGGTCGGGCTGCTTATTACCGAGAAATTCCGAGGTCTTGGAGCTTCGTTTTTAAATAAGTTTGGTGATGAATTTATTTTTGGCCTGGAGGCCAGAGATGTAACTACAGCCGCTATTATTCGTGAATGTCAGATGATGAATAATGGGGTGCAGACCCCTTATGGTAGTGTTGGAGTCTGGCTTGACATCCCATTGATTGACCTGATTCACGGTCGGGGCACTATTGAAAAGGAGTTTCCTGGCCGTTTTAAGGAGTTTATCAGCAAAGGAATTGATATTAGAAAGTTGCCGCTGCTAGCTTATCCGACACTTCACTACCAAAATGGTGGAATGGTTATTGGGACCAATGGCGGTACTGACATGCCTGGTCTTTTTGCTGCTGGCGAGGTTACCGGCGGTGTTCACGGCCATAACCGCTTAATGGGTAATGCTCTTTTGGAAATTTTGGTTTTTGGTCTGCGGGCTGGACAAAGTGCTGCGGAGTTTGCTCAGTCTACTACCCTTAGCAGTAGTCCGGGACTCTCTCATCTTAGTGCATTTGTAGAGCAGTTGGAGCAGAAAAACTGTAATCCTGAGCTAAATGGGCCGCAACTGCTACCGGTCTACTAAGTGGTTGTGAAAAAAAAGGACACTACTGGGAGTACCGAAAAACCTATCCACCCCGCTGCAGAATAGTCAAAATCAGCTTGTACTACACAAATATCTTGACCTAAAATGGTTTTTTTATAGTTGCTTATATCAATTAAAATTTACCACATATTGAACAACTCTCTTTGATAATCAAATCTTTACAGGACATTTCTCTTTGTTACATAGATATCAATTCAAGCCATATTCAAGGGATATTGCATGCCGACCATACCCAAAAGCTTAAAAGTCTGTTAGGATGAGAGTTGTTGCAAAAAATAGAGAAGTGACTTTTTATGTGTGTAGCAGGGCTTGCCTATAGTTTGGCGGTTCTGTTGTTTGTCAACTGGTTCAGAGTCTTTTACCATATGGAGCAGGCGAAAATTACATGAATATTCATGAATATCAAGCGAAGGGCCTCATCGCAAAATTTGGGGTAAAAGTACCACGGGGAAGCGTTGCCTATACACCAGCGGAGGCTGAAAGTGCTGCTAAGGAGTTGGGCGGCGAAATTTTTGTGGTTAAGTCACAGATTCATGCTGGAGGCCGGGGTAAAGGCGGTGGTGTGAAGGTTGTGAAGGGCGTCGAAGCGGTCAAAGATGAAGCCAAGCGGATGCTGGGCATGACCCTGGTGACCAAACAGACTGGCCCAGCCGGAAAAGAGGTTAAGCGGATCTATGTAGAAGAGGGGTGCGATATTGCCAGGGAGCTTTACCTGGGCATGGTTATTGACCGGGCTACAAGTCGCATCACATTTATGGCCTCAACAGAAGGCGGTATGGAGATTGAGGCGGTAGCAGCCAGAACTCCTGAGAAAATTCTTAAAGAGTCCATCGACCCTGCTGTCGGTTTTATGCCTTACCAAGGTAGAAATCTAGCATTTGCTCTTGGCTTGGAAGGTAAACAGATCGGTAAATGTGTTAAATTCATGTCTGGCCTCTACAACGCTTTCACCTCTTGTGACGCATCCCTGGTTGAGATCAACCCCTTGGTGGTTACCGGTGACGGAGATATCATTGCTCTTGATGCTAAAATGAACTTTGACGGTAACGCTCTCTTCAGGCACAAAGATATTGAAGAGCTTCGTGATTTTGACGAAGAGGACGCCAAGGAGATTGAGGCATCCAAACACGATCTTAACTATATCACCTTAGATGGTAGTATTGGCTGTATGGTAAATGGTGCAGGTTTGGCTATGTCAACCATGGATATCATCCAGCTAAAAGGCGGTAAACCAGCAAACTTCCTTGATGTTGGTGGCAGTGCAACTACTGAGGCGGTAACTGCGGCGTTCCAATTGATTCTCTCAGATGAGAACGTTAAAGCGGTTATGGTTAATATCTTTGGCGGCATTATGCGTTGTGATGTTATTGCTGAGGGTATTATTGAAGCTGCCCGTGCTTTGGAAATTAAAGTACCGGTTGTTGTCCGTCTTGAGGGTACCAAAGTTGAAGAGGGTAAAAAACTCCTCTCCGACTCTGGTCTTACTCTCATTACCGCTGATGATCTGAACGATGCCGCTGAAAAGGCGGTTGCGTCGATCCAATAAGGGAGAATCATTAATGAGTATTTTGATTGACAAAAACACCCGTGTTATCTGCCAAGGTTTTACTGGTGCTACTGGTACTTTCCACTCTGAACAGGCGATAGCTTACGGTACTAAAATGGTTGGTGGCGTGACACCTGGCAAAGGTGGCAGCACCCATCTCAACCTGCCGGTTTTCAATACTGTAGCTTCTGCAGTTAAAGAGACCGAAGCTGACGCTTCTGTTATCTATGTTCCACCTCCTTTTGCTTCTGATGCCATTATTGAGGCGGTGAGTGCGGGAATTAAACTGGTTGTCTGCATCACTGAAGGGATTCCGGTCCTCGATATGATGAAGGTTAAACGGTTTATGGAGGGCAAAGATGCCCGTTTGATCGGTCCTAACTGTCCTGGAATTATAACCCCTGATGAGTGTAAAATTGGTATTATGCCGGGCCATATCCACAGAAAAGGTGGTATTGGTGTAGTATCCCGCTCTGGTACGCTCACCTACGAAGCTGTTTATCAAACCTCGGCTGTTGGTCTTGGACAGAGTACCTGCGTAGGTCTTGGTGGTGATCCAATCAACGGCACAAACTTTATAGATTGCCTATCCCGATTTGAAAAAGATCCCGATACTGAAGCTGTGGTCATGATCGGTGAAATTGGCGGCACAGCAGAAGAAGAGGCCGCTGCCTGGATTAAAGAGAATATGAGTAAACCGGTTTGTGCTTTCATTGCCGGAGCTACCGCCCCCCCTGGTAAACGGATGGGTCATGCTGGTGCTATAATTTCTGGTGGTAAGGGAACTGCAGCAGAGAAGTTTGCCGCTTTGGAAGATGCAGGTGTTCATATTGCCAAATCACCGGCTGATATGGGTGTTGTTATTAAAAAAGCACTGTAAATCAACGCTCTGTTTTGAGATTTCTAAGCAAAGCTTGGCGTTTAACTAAAAAGAGTAACAAAGGGAGTAAGAGTCAATGGCGAAAAAGGATCTAATAATTCGCATCGGTGGTGAAGGCGGTGAAGGTGTCGTCTCCGCGGGTGATTTTATTTCAGCTGCATGTGCCAGGGCGGGTCTTGAGGTCTATACCTTTAAAACCTTCCCTGCTGAAATTAAAGGTGGTTACTGTATGTATCAGGTTCGTACCAGTCCTGATCGTGTATACAATCAAGGTGATACCTTCGATGTTTTCTGTGCTTTCAATGGTGAAGCCTATGAGATGAACAAGCATCTTCTCATTCCTGGCTCGGTATTTGTTTATGATGGCCCTGGTGGTGATTTTGAGCCAGAGATTCCAGAGGGTGTAACTGCTTACCCTATTCCCATGACAAAAACTGCTCAGGATCTCAAGTCCAAGCGGTCAAAAAACATGGTTGCTTTAGGTGCTCTTTCAGCACTTTTCAATATCCATGAAGGTACTTTGAAAGAGGTTCTGACTGATAAGTTCAAGAAGAAAGGCGAGGATATTCTCAACTTTAACCTTGGTGCGTTTAACGAAGGCAAAAAGTTGGGCCAAGCTCTGACAAAAGTAGACGAGTTCCGGGTTGCAGACGCTAAAGATCCAGATGATGTTATCATTATCTCCGGTAATGAAGCTTGTGGTATGGGTGCTATATTGGGTGGAGCAGAGTTCTTCTCGGCATACCCAATCACACCAGCTACCGAGGTTGCCAAGTTTGTTGCTGAGCATATTCCCAAAACAACTGGAACGTTGCTACAGGCTGAGGATGAAATTGCCTCCATTGCTCAGGTGCTAGGTGCATCTTACGCTGGCAAAAAATCACTTACTGCTACTTCAGGTCCTGGTTTGGCCCTGATGAGTGAACTCTTGGGTATGAGTACCATGAGTGAGACACCAGTATTTTTGATTGATGTTCAGCGTGGCGGTCCTTCCACAGGTATGCCGACCAAACATGAGCAATCCGATCTATTCATTGCCATCCACGGCGGGCATGGCGACTCACCACGTATCGTTATGTCTGTTGAGGATGTGAAGGACTGTATCGAAATGACCGTTGAGGGACTGAATCTTGCTGAAAAGTACCAATGTCCAGTGATTCTACTCTCCGATGGTTCACTGGCTTTCTCCACTCAAACCATACCAGCACCAAAGCCAGAAAATTTTGAAATAGTTAAAAGAAAGCTTTGGGACGGGAAAGGTGAGTTCAAACGTTATGAGCTTACTGAAGACAATATCTCTCCAATGGCCGATCCTGGTACTCCTGGTGCTCAACATATTGCTACCGGTCTAGAGCATAATGAGTCTGGTACACCACGTTATGGTGGTAAGGACCGGGTTCTGCAAATTAACAAACGCTTCAACAAGTTGAGCACTGTGGAAGCTAGCTGTAAACCAACCGAGGTTGATGGTGATGGTGATGCTGATGTTGGTATTATAGCTTGGGGTTCGACAATTGGTGTTATTCGTGAGGCGGTTGCCAGGATGCGGGCTGACGGTTTGAAGGTTAAAGGCTTCTACCCTAAACTTATGTGGCCGATGCCTGTTTCACAGTATGAGGCGTTTGCCAAAACCTGTAAAACAATTTTGGTGCCTGAGGTAAACTACCAAGGCCAGCTAGCCCATTTTATCCGTTCTGAGACCACCATCAAACCAGTATCGTATCCCATCAGTGAGGGTTTGCCGTTCACACCTTCTATGATTGTTGAGAGAACTAAGGAGTTGATATAATGTCTATTTCTGCACTACATAAAACTGAGATGAAGCCTAAAGAGTATAAATCTGAGGTTCCTGTTGTCTGGTGTCCTGGTTGTGGTCATCACGGAATTCTCAACGGAATCTACCGTGCGTTATCAGAGTTGGGTGTTGATCCAAATAATATGATGTCTCTCTCTGGGATCGGTTGCTCTTCCCGGACACCGTATTTTATTAAATCATATAAAATGCACACCCTGCATGGCCGGGCTGGAGCAGTCGCTACTGGTGCACAGTTGGCACAACCAGACCAGCTTGTCATGGTTACAGGTGGTGATGGCGATGGTTTCTCCATTGGTGGTGGTCATATGCCCCATATGGCACGTAAAAATGTCAACTTGACATATGTGCTCTATGATAATGGTATCTATGGTCTGACCAAAGGCCAGTACTCTCCAACCTCACGGCCAGAGATGACCGCATATACTACCCCTTACGGTGGTCCTGATGAACCGATGAACCCACTGTTATACATGCTTACCTATGGTGCGACTTACGTTGCACAGGGGTTTGCCGGTAAACCAAAGGTTTGTGCTGAGTTGATCAAGGGTGCTTTGGAGCATAAGGGATTTTCATATGTTAATATTTTCTCCCAATGTCCGACATTCAATAAGATTGATACCGTTCAGTACTATCGTGATCTTGTTCTAGAGATTCCTGAAGACCATGATCATTCCAGACTTGGCAAAGCTATTGACCTTGCACGTGGAATGGAGAATGGTAAAGCTCCTATGGGGCTGCTATATAAAACTGATAAACCAACTCTTGACGAAAAACTGGCAGATATTGTTGCCAAAGTTGGTGGTCACAAAGATTATGATTTAAACAAAATTGTTGACCTTTATCGCCCATAATATTTTGTCTAGCGGAAGAAAAATGGATCGTTTTACGGATGTTGATGACCTGATTTTAGCTTGTGGTAAAAATGGGAGTCTGGAAGATGCAGACCTCTCTTACCTTGAGATCGAGGGGGTAGATTTTGCAGGACGCTCTCTTGCTGGGTCCAGCATCCATGGATCGGTTTTTAAAAATGTCAGCTTGGATGGCTGCAATTTAAGCGGCACATTCATTCAGGATGATAATTTTTCCGCAGTGACATTTGTTGGTGCAAATTTGGAAGGAGCCTTTTTTCAGAGGGTGGACCTTTCTCAAAGTAATTTTGCTGGCGCCACTTTAAGTGGCGTCAGCTTTTTTTTGTGCCAGTTACCAGGGGCTAACTTAACCAAATGTAATTTGGTTGGGGCTAAATTTTTAGATAGCAACCTTGCGGGTGCGGATTTTACCGGTTCCAATATTATCAGTGGTGAGTTTAGGGAGTCTGACATTACGGGAGTTACTTTTCACGACTGTAATTTGCAAAATGCAGATTTTCGCAAAACCAACATATATGGTGCCAATTTTAAAAATATGCAGATAGAAGGTGCTCTCTACTACGGTAAGTCTCCATGGGATGGCGAGGCCAACAAAGATAACTGGAAAGATAAGATGATAGTATTTGATGGGGAGTAGGGCATGAACGCACCTCTGCCCACCGGTCCGTTAAGTCCCCTGCAAAAGCAACTTTTTTTTCAGTCTGCAAGACGTTCCATGGCCGAGGTAGAACGAGTTTTGGCTCGGTTTATGGCTTCTGAGTTAGAAAAACTAGATGATACTGCCTGTGAAAAGGTTCTCACTTTTCTAAACCATCCAGACCCAGATATTCTTGATTGGTTAACCGGAGTCACTCAACCTCCAGCAACAGTTGATATGGAGGTAATTAGTATGTTAATCGTGTTTCGAAGTGAGGTTTCTCCAGGCGAATCATAAAAAAAATCGTCTTTCTTTTTTTTGTTTGTATCCCCGTGACCTCCGATCATGTATAAAAAACTTCACAGAGAAGTCATTTTTATTTTTTTATTGGTATTGCATGATTGTTGATCATGTTATGTTCTATTAATGTGCTTAAAATGCTATATGGTCGCCAAGTTTTTTTATTCTGAAGGAGTTATTGCGTGAATCTTATTTTTATGGGCCCTCCAGGGGCTGGAAAAGGTACTCAAGCTCGTCAAATTGCTGAAAAATACAGTATTCCTCAGCTATCAACTGGCGATATGCTGCGGGCTGCGGTAAAAGCTGGATCGGAAGTTGGTCTTCGGGCCAAAGCTGCTATGGAGAGTGGTGGGCTGGTTACGGACGATATTGTTATCGGCATCATCGGTGACCGTATTGATGAGGAAGATTGTAAGGGCGGATTTATCCTCGACGGTTTTCCCCGTACAGTAGCTCAAGCTGAAGCGTTAAAAGGTCTGCTGGCTGATAGATCCATGACCATTGACCATGTTATAGACATTACTGCAGATAATGAGGCTTTAGTTGCCCGTATTACTGGTCGTAGCACATGTTCCAAGTGTGGTGAGGGTTATCATAACCAGCACAAAGCCCCGGCAACAGCAGGGATTTGTGACAAATGTGGCGGTGCATTGGCTACCAGGGCTGACGATAACGAAGCGACTGTAAGAAACCGTCTTGAGGTCTATGACACCCAGACAGCTCCGGTTATGGACTTTTATAAAAATAGTGGCTCCTTTAAGTCTGTTGACGGAATGCAGAGTATGGATGATGTTTTTAAATCATTGTGTAATATTTTAGGCTGATTTTATAGATTGGCTTTTAGTGAAATGAGGTCCCTGGGTTGGGGCAGTTGGTAATTTTTTTTTGGGAGAAATGTCTATGGAGTATACACAAAGTGGGCTGTTGTTGGCCATTGCGTGCGGAGTAGGTGCTGTCATCTACGGTTACAAGTCGCGTGATTGGATTCTTAATTTGCCAGCTGGCAACGAAAAAATGCAGGAAATCTCTGGGGCCATTGAAGAGGGTGCCCAAGCATACATGAAACGACAATACACAACTATCTCCTATGTTGGTGGTGTGTTGTTTGTAGTAATTGCTATGTTCTTGGATTTCACCACTGCAATGGGTTTTGCCGTAGGTGCTTTTCTTTCTGGTTTGACCGGCTTTATCGGTATGAATATCTCCGTTAAAGCCAACGTTCGTACTGCTGAAGCTGCCAAAAACGGTATTAACGCCGCTCTGCAGGTAGCTTTTCGTGGCGGTGCTATCACCGGTATGTTGGTGGTTGGTTTAGGGCTGCTTGCTGTATCTCTATTCTTCCTGATGCTGGTTAAGGGTTCTACTGACGGCCAAACTATCAATGAGATATTAAAACCTCTGATCGGTGTGGCTTTTGGTGGTTCTCTCATCTCCATCTTCGCCCGTCTTGGTGGCGGTATCTTCACCAAGGGTGCTGATGTTGGTGCTGACCTTGTTGGTAAGGTTGAAAACGACATTCCTGAAGATGATCCACGTAACCCTGCTGTTATCGCCGATAACGTTGGTGACAACGTTGGTGACTGTGCAGGTATGGCGGCTGACCTGTTTGAGACCTATGTGGTGACTGTTATTGCTACAATGCTCTTGACCAGCTTGCTATTTCCTGAATTTGGCAACGCCATCATCTATCCTTTGGTTCTGGGTGGAGTCTCAATTATTGCATCTATTGTTGGTGCATATTTTGTTAAAGCCGAGCCTGGGCAGAAGATCATGTCTGCTCTTTACAAAGGTTTGATAGTTGCTGGTGGTATTGCTGCAGTTGCTTTCTATCCTGTAACCAACTGGTTGTTGAAGGGAATCAATCTTACCCTTGAAAATGGTCATGTTGTAACTACTGGCGATGTCTATGCTACTACACTGATCGGTCTGGCGCTTACTGGTGCTATGGTTGTTATCACTGAGTACTACACAGGTACTGAATACAAGCCTGTGCAAGATCTGGCTAAAGCTTCTGAGACAGGTCACGGTACCAACGTGATTGCCGGCCTTGGTCTATCCATGAAGGCGACTGCTGCTCCAGTTATTGCTGTTTGTATCAGTATTGTTGCTGCTTATGACTTGGCTGGCCTCTACGGTATTGCCATTGCTGCAACATCGATGCTCTCCATGAGTGGTATCATCGTTGCTTTGGACGCTTATGGTCCAATCACCGATAATGCTGGTGGTATTGCTGAGATGGCTGAGTTGCCATCTGAGATTCGTGATATCACTGATCCTCTTGATGCTGTTGGCAACACCACTAAAGCGGTTACTAAAGGTTATGCTATCGGTTCTGCTGGCCTTGCTGCTCTGGTTCTGTTTGCTGATTATACCCATGAGCTTGATCATGCTATGAAGCTAGCTGGAAAAGCTGCCATGAACTTTGACCTCTCCAACCATATGGTTATTGTTGGTCTGTTCATTGGTGGTCTGCTGCCTTACCTGTTTGCTGCTATGGGTATGGAAGCTGTTGGTCGTGCTGCTGGTAGTGTGGTTATTGAAGTTCGCCGCCAGTTCAAAGAACTGCCTGGCATTATGACTGGTGAAGACAAGCCTGACTACTCTAGAGCGGTGGACATGCTGACTAAAGCGGCAATCAAAGAGATGATTGTTCCTTCCTTGCTGCCAGTTCTAGTTCCGGTTGTTGTCGGTGTTCTGCTTGGGCCTCAAGCTCTTGGTGGATTGTTGATGGGTACTATCATTACCGGTATTTTTGTTGCTATATCCATGACCACAGGTGGTGGTGCTTGGGATAATGCTAAAAAATATATCGAAGATGGTAACCACGGCGGCAAAGGTTCTGAAGCTCACAAATCTGCCGTTACCGGTGACACTGTAGGCGACCCCTACAAAGATACTGCTGGTCCTGCTGTTAACCCAATGATTAAAATTGCCAACATTGTGGCTCTTATGATTGTCGGTTTGATTGCATAAAAAGCTAGACTTGCATTATTAGTAATTAAAAGCCCTCTCCCTTTATTTTGGGAGAGGGCTTTTTTTTTAGTTTTAATCCATAGCAGATAAATCTGAGTCAGGTACTATTTTTTTAAGGATTAACTACTCTATTGAACCTAGACCAGGTAGTTGGTGTGCATTAATGGCATAACATATTTGTCTGTCTGGTGAATCATGTAAAATCTAAGTCACTTGGTTGGTGATGAGATTTTTTTATGATTTCCAAGTAAATAAAAATGTTATGCCGGTGCTGTACGAACAACTGCCGAATCTAGGTTTAAGCAGACTCAACTATGCGGCGGCTCTATCTAATGATGGGGTCGCCGTTTTTTTTGTCATAACTTATAAAATGGCAGTTAGCCCAGATGCTGCATGGAGCGGCGTTCCATGTAGCATCCTGATTAGTGTTATATAGCCAAATTTCCACATTTATTAGATTTATAGAGCATATGGAGCAAAAAAATTATTTTTTTTCTAAAGATAACTATACAACATGACGAAAAGAGAAATAGTGAAGATTTATATTTAATATTTAGAAGGGAGACAAGATATGGCTATATCTGATCTTGCCCGGATTCAAGGCCTGACTTTAGATGTGGGGCGGGCAAGCCCACGTACCTTGAATGCGGTTAAGTCAAAAGCACACAAACTTACTGAAACGATTGAGGGGTTAACTGCACAATCAAGCGGGAAAACGTCTAATTTAACCAAAGGCTTTGCCAGAAAAGCATATACTATTACCCTGAGCCCGTCAGATACAAGAAGTGGTCCTACTTACTCTCCCCCTAAGTAGCGTTGATTGGCTGAGAGTATAACAGAAGGCGATTTTTCTGCTTTTTTTCTGCGGTCCTCAAGTGACAATGGCTGGTAGATGGAATATAGTGGGGGTCGGGACAGTTAATATTGCCCCGGCCTTTATTATATTTTAGATTCCGATAGTTTGTGATGCTATAAATATTATAGCTAAGCAAACTGTTATAGGTTTGTCGCTTTAAGTAAAGTAGAAAAAAGCCATGGAAGAAGAGTTTTACCGTATTAAACGTCTACCACCGTATGTATTTGCGACGGTAAATGAGCTAAAGTCAGCCGCAAGAAATCGTGGTGAAGATATTATCGATTTTGGCATGGGCAATCCAGACCAGGCCACTCCGGCTCATATTGTAGAAAAACTGAGTCAGGTTGCTAATGATGGTCGAAACCACCGCTACTCCCTCTCCAAAGGGATTGGAGGTTTGCGAAAGGCCCTTTGTGCATTTTATAAGCGGCGATTTGATGTTGATTTAGACCAGGAGTCGGAGGTAATTGCGACTATAGGGTCCAAGGAGGGGTTTGCCCATTTAGCCTTGGCAATGACCCAGCCTGGGGATACGGTTCTGGTTCCCAACCCCACATATCCCATCCATGTTTACGGATTCATTATAGCTGGTGCTGATATTCATCATGTGCCTCTGTGCAAACATACCGATTTTTTCCAGGAGTTGAGCCGGGCTATGCAGAATACATGGCCTCGCCCGAAAGCTCTGGTGGTCAACTTTCCGTCAAACCCAACGGCGATGGTCGTAGATTTGGAGTTTTACGAAAAGATTGTTGCATTTGCCAATGAACACGATATCTATGTTCTATCCGATATAGCCTACTCAGAGATTTGCTTTGATGATTATAGGGCTCCAAGTATGTTGCAAGTTCCCGGAGCTAAAGAGCGGGTAGTTGAATTTTATTCTCTATCCAAGACTTATAATATGCCTGGTTGGCGTGTTGGTTTTGCTGTTGGTAACCGACGGTTGATCAAAGCTCTTACCAGAATTAAATCCTATCTTGATTACGGTATGTTTCAGCCGATCCAGATTGCAGCTACTGTAGCTTTGAATGGTCCTCAGGATTGTGCTGAAGAGATTAGGCTGCTTTATCAGAATCGCCGTAATGTTCTGGTTGAAGGTTTGGCCAGGGCAGGGTGGGAGATTGAGTCACCAAAGGCGACTATGTTTGCCTGGGCGGAGATACCTGAAGAGTTCCGCAAGTTGGGTTCTTTAGAGTTCTCCAAGCTGCTTCTGAAAGAGGCTCAAGTTGCAGTTAGTCCTGGAATCGGTTTTGGCATCCATGGTGATGATTTTGTCCGTATTGCCTTGATTGAGAACGAACATAGAACCAGACAGGCTATTCGTAATATTAAAAAGTTTTTAAACTCTGGCGGTGATGTTAACAGCTAGATTTATTTGAAGAGGGGTTCAGTCATTGGAAGAGCTTCGCATTGGTATTCTTGGTTTTGGTACGGTTGGTCGTGGTGTTGTTACTATGCTGCAAGAGCATGGTGATGAGATTATCAAGAGGAGCGGTGTTCGCCTGCGTCTGGTGCGGATTGCCACTAGAACACCAAGCCGGGATCGAGGGGTTGATCTTGGTGATGTGGAGTTGACCAATGATGTGTACCGTGTTGTTAATGGGGATGATATTGATGTAGTTGTAGAGTTGATTGGTGGCTATGATCCCGCTGAGGCTCTGGTACGGGATGCCCTTAATAGTGGTAAACATGTGGTGACGGCAAATAAAGCCCTGATTGCCGAGAGAGGGGTAGGGTTGCTTGATTTAGCAGCCAACAAAGGATTGGAGCTATCTTTTGAAGCGGCGGTAGCTGGGGCTGTGCCTATTGTCAAAGCTATGAAAGAGAGCCTGGCTGCTGATCCTGTTGAGCGGATCTACGGTATTCTTAACGGTACTTGTAACTATATTTTAACTGAAATGCGTGAGAAAGGTCTGTCATTTGAATCGGTCTTGGCAGATGCACAAGAGAAGGGGTTTGCCGAGGCTGATCCAACCTTTGATGTTGAAGGAATTGATGCCGCCCACAAACTGGCTATTTTAGCTGCTATTGCTTTTGGTACACCACCAAATTTTTCCGGTATTCACATAGAGGGGATTAACCACATATCTGATGTTGATATTGCTTGGGCAATGGAGATGGGGTATAGAATCAAGCTATTGGGGATAGCCAAACGTCTGGAGGGTGGAGTTGAACTGCGGGTGCAGCCGACTTTGGTTCCAGAGAGCAGTATGGTGGCTTCCGTTGAGGGGGTTTTCAATTCGGTTTTTGTCCGTAGTGCTTATGCTGGAACTACAATGTATCATGGTCGTGGTGCAGGAGAGAAACCAACTGCCAGTGCCGTGGTTGCTGATTTGTTAGAGATTGCCCGCAACCAGTCGGCTGGTGCTAAGTGCCGAGTGGCTGGTCTGTCAGTTTTGACTAAACACCTTAAACCTCTTCCGGTTTTGGATATGGCAGAGTTATCAGGTGAGTATTATTTACGTCTGGCAGTTCTAGACCGTCCTGGTGTTCTGGCTGATGTCACTACCGTGCTAGCCCGTTATGATATCTCTATAGATGCCATAAGGCAGAAAGGCCGCTCGCAAAAAGATGCAGTTCCTCTAGTTATAGTTACCCATAAAACCACAGAGCAGCGTATTCAAAGTGGTCTTAAGGCTTTAGAGGCTTTAGAGTCTGTTCGAGAGAAACCACGCTTCATCCGTATTGAGACCGGGTTTGCTTAACCTGGATTCGGCAGTAGGTTAATCACGTCATACTGTTTTTCGTATCTTTATTGTTATGTCAATATTGCTCATAATAGATGGTTTGGTGATGGAGGGAGATCCATCTCCTGGAGCCTATTGTCATGATCTGAACCGGATGGCGGCAGTTGGTCACTGCGGAAGTGTTGATTTTGGGCCGGGTTCAGCTTTTCCTGAGCAGGGTAATGTCTACTCTGACATACTTTTAGGAGTCGATGTTTGGGGGGTAAACAAAACTCTACCATTGGGCTTTATCTCGGCTTATGGGATGGGGCTTGATCCTGATCTGAGCAGAACCTGGGCTGCTCTTGGTCTGCTGCATCTTTTCCCAAAAGCCAATAAACTACTCTTTCTCTCACCGTATCGGGTAGGGCTGAGCAGTAGAGAGAAAAAACAGTTGATTTTAGGGCTGCAGGAGGAGTTTAACCATCAGGGCTGGACTGTTCATTGGTCAGATGAGTGGGGGGCAGCGGTTGTATCGGTTGATGACGATCTTGATGTGGTCAGCTCCCCTTTGGATGTTTTAGAGGGGCAATCATTTTTTGATTGTCTACCTCAAGGTTCGGATGCCAACAACCTTCTCTCTTTAGTGACTACCGGGCAGATGTTGCTAGCTCGTGAACCACTTAATAAAGAGCGGGAGAAAAAACGGCTTCTGCCGCTTAACACTCCATGGTTATGGGGAGTGGCACGGGGGGGGGATCAGATGGAAAATATGCTGTCAGTAGCAGAAAGTGGTACATTGTGGAGCAGTGATTCAGTAGTAGCTGGTCTAGGCCGTTTAGCCGGCTTTGTGTCAAGTTTTCTTGATGAAAAAAATGGTCTTGATGTCTCAGAGCTGAAAAAGATAACTCAATGTGGTGTAGATGGTAACGCTGTTATCCATTTCAAAACCCCGGCTATGTTAGCCCGGTTGGGATTGTTGCCAGAACGGCAGGCCCGTTTGGAGCAGATTGATAAGCAGTTTATTGCGCCGTTGGCCAAAGAGATGGCTGGGTTAGGTGGTAAGATGGTGGTTGTAACTCCTGTTGCTTTGGATAAAGAGGGGCTGCCAGTTGTTGGTTCGGTACCGTGGGTCTCCGCTCAAGATAGAGAGCTGACAGCTAAGAAACGTTTTTGGCAGCGTAAAGCTATGGGTAGTGGAGAGCCAATTGAGGTCAAGCTGTTTCGCAGTGAGTGGTATTCATGACTGTTGACGAAGATTCACCACTCTCATTTTCAGGTAAGATCTGGCGGCCAAGGATTGAAGTCGACGATTCTCACCGGCAACTTACCCGTGAGTGTGGTTTAAGCCCCATTTTCACACCAATTATAGCCCACAGACAGTTGGCTGATGCTGATAAGATTGAGCAGTTTTTCCGGCCTCTTTTAAAACACCTTACTGATCCGTCCCTACTTCTTGATATGGATCTGGCTGTTGCCAGATTGATCAAAGCCATCGAAGCGGAAGAGAAAATTGCTGTTTTTGGTGATTTTGATGTTGATGGAGCTACTTCTTCAGCATTGATGGTGCGTTATTTCCGTGGACTGAATATTCCCATTCGAGTCTACATCCCTGACCGGTTGACTGAAGGGTACGGTCCCAACTCTGAAGCTATGAGAATTCTGGCAAAAGAGGGCATAACCCTGGTAGTAACCGTGGATTGTGGCATCACCGCTTTTGAGGCGTTTGAGACCGCTGCAGAGTTAGGGTTGGATGTGATAGTAACCGACCATCATCAAGGTCGTGAAGAGCTGCCAAAAGCGTTGGCCCTGGTTAACCCCAACCGTCTGGATGACCCTTTTCCCAATAAGGAGCTGGCTGGGGTTGGTGTGGCATTTTATCTGGTGATGGCTCTAAACAGGGAGTTGCGTGATAAGGGCTATTTTAATCATAGAGCAGAGCCGGTATTGAAAGATCTTTTGGATTTGGTGGCAGTTGGGACTATTGTTGATGTCGCAAGTTTGACTGGAGTTAACCGGCCTCTGGTTTCTGTTGGGTTGCAGGTAGTCCAAGAGCATAAAAACATTGGTATAAACGCCTTGATGGAGATTGCCAGGATTAAGGGTACTCTTTCGGCAGGGCAGGTTGGCTTTCAGATCGGGCCACGAATTAACGCTGGTGGACGGCTTGGTAGGGGGCCTTTGGGTTCTGAGCTGTTGCATACCGAAGATGTTGCTAGAGCTGAGGAGATTGCTGCTGAGCTAGAAGATGCCAACCGGGAGCGCCGGGCTTTGGAAGATAAAATGCTGCGTCAGGCCATGAACCGGATTTCTGGTGATGGTTTGTCTAGCTCAGGGCGGACTTTGGTTCTGGCAGAGCATGGTTGGCATCCAGGGGTTATCGGTATAATCGCCTCACGGATCTCCGACCATTTTCACCGGCCAACGGTTATTATTGCTCTTGATGATGATGGTAAAGGTAAAGGTTCAGGGCGGTCTATCCCTGGTTTGAATCTATTGGCTGCTATTGAGGAGTGTAATGATCTGCTTATCAGCTTTGGCGGCCATAAAGCTGCTGCAGGTTTGAGTATTGAATCTGCCAACCTTGAACAATTTACTGCCGCATTTGAAAAAGCCGTGGTGGAGAACAACCCTCCTGAGCTTTTCTCTCCTGCCATGACCTATGATGGAAAATTGCAGATTCCTGATGTCAGTCTGGAGACTGTCGGCCGCCTGGAGCGTCTGCAACCGTTTGGCCGGGGCAATCCTGAGCCGGTTTTTTTGATAGAGAATGTCCGTGTTATGGATGCGAGAGCTATCAAAGAGAGCCATGTAAAATGCCGTTTGGTTGATGTTTATGATAATGTGCTGGATACTATCTCATTTAGGGTGTTGCCGGGAGCTTTAGGGGAGGGGCTATTGACTATGGGGATATGGGTGGATGTTGTTGGCTCATTATCCATCAACCGCTACCGAAACCGGGAGACAGTGCAGTTGATTTTACGTGATGCACGTCCTGCAAAGGAGCACAGGTGAACATCTCTTCTGGATGGCTGACTCTTTTATTGTTTTTTTTTGGTATCTATCTGCTCCTGGCTGCCTATATCTACTTTTCGCAAAATTCCCAGGTTTTTCACCCACCAAAAGGCCATATTTCGAATCCAAAAGACTGGGGTATGGAGTTTGAAACGGTGCTGTTGAAAAGTTCCGGTCACACTCTGACAAATTGGTGGATTCCTGGTGGTTTTTCTGGCCCTGTAGTGCTGTTTTTCCACGGTAACGCCACTAATATTTCAGAGCTAGAAGAGCATACAAAGCTGTTTCATGCTTTGGGATTGCGGATTTTCTTGCTGGAATACCAGGGCTATGGATTAAGTGAAGGCAGGCCGTCTGAGTCTGGGACTCAAGCTGATGCTGAGGCTGCATGGCAGTATCTGGTTGCAGAAAAAAACATTTCTCCAGAGCAGATAATCTACTACGGTCACTCTCTAGGAGGTGGTGTTGCTACCGGCCTTGCGGTTAAACACCCTCCAGGTAAATTAATTCTTGAGGGAACCTTTACCTCAGTTCCAGATGTTGCAGCCCAAATTTATCCTTACCTGCCAGTGCGTTTAATGGCCCATATTAAATATCCAAATCTTGAGCGTATAAGAGAGTTGAATGTGCCGCTGCTGATTATTCATAGTAAAGATGATGAAGTAATCCCTTTTGCACATGGGCAAAAACTCTTTGCTGCGGCAAACGAACCGAAAACGTTTTATCCATCTTCTGGCAGCCATCATGCTGGATTTTCAACTGCCGGTGCTGAGTCATTTGGGGTTTTGGAAGGTTTTTTAAAATAGTCAACGTAACTAAATTTTGAGGTAATCTAGACTTGGTTCATGTTAGCATAAGGACCTGTTAAGATTTGGCGTTAGCAGGTGTCATGACTGTTTGTGGATAGATCATTAGCATATATGTAGATATTTCTTTTATAGGGGATGTTTGTAACTGTATGTATAGTGTTACCAGCAATTTTTTTGGCAAGATGTTTAACTCTGCTCTTCTCGTGGCAGCCATCTGGCTGATTGTTGGGGTAGGGGAGGTAAGTGCTGCACCTATTGCTGCTGCCTATCCAGAACAGCGGTTGACGATTGCTGGAACTGGAGATAGTCAACCTCTGCTCCGTCTTGTGGCAAAATATTTTGAGCAGGATAATATTGAGCAAAATATTTTTATCGATGTACCAGATAGTATCGGCTCTGGTGGTGGAATACTTGCTCTGAAAAAAGGGGTTGCCCAATTAGCCAGAACCGCCCGGCCTATTAAAAAACGTGAGCACAATGGCCTGATATCCATACCTTTTGCTATCTCGCCAATTGTTTTTGCGGTTCACCCATCTGTAACATGGCTTGATAATCTAACCTCTGAGCAGGTTCTGGCTATATATTCAGGAAAGGCTAGAAACTGGTCTGAGTTTGGGGGTGGGGATCATAAAATTTATGTGGTAGATCGGGAGCGTGGTGACTCTTCATTGCGGATTCTAGAAAAATCATTTGTTAACTGGAATGACAAATTACAGGTTGGTAAGGTATTCTACTCTACTGATTCGGCAGCAAAAGCCGTTGCCAAACATAGATTTACAATAGGTTATATGCCTCTCTCGGTAGCTTTAGGCTATGGGTTGAAGGTTTTGACAATTGACGGTATTGCTCCAGATGAATCTGCTGTTGTTTCTGGTCAATATCCCCATATACTGTATTTTGAATTGGTTGGTAAAAAACCGGTAACAGGCTGGGAAAAAAAGTTTATTCTCTATATGTTCACGCCAAAAATACAGAGATTTATGCAGAAGATTGGTGTTTACCCTATTGCTGGCGGTTTGCCGACAGAACTATAAACCTAGATCCGGCAGTTGTTAGGAGATCACTGGTACAATCTGTAGATTAACCAGCTAAAACACTGTTTACTCATTTAACACATGATCAACTGGCTTACTCTATATTAAAAAGCTGATAAATGTTTACGATTCGTAAAAAAATAGCTTATGCCTTTGTTGGTTTGCTAGCCCTGGTTTCGGCAGCTATGGCCATAGTCGGCTATGTGACTTTGTCAGGGCAGATTACCCAGGTGCAGGAAAAAGAGATAAGCCTTATGGCGTTTACCCAGGCCATGAGTATTCATGAGCGTTTGAACTCTCTACGCCGGCAATTTGTTGAGATGGCAACTGCTCGTGAGATAGATCTCTATATTACTGAGTTCAAAGAAGATATTCTCCGTTATCACTTTAAGAGGTTTCAATCTACCTTTCCGTTTCTGCTCTATGCCAATCAAAAAGGTGATGTGGAATTTCAGTCTGACTCTAAAAGCCTGCTTGATGGCAAACTCATCACATCACTTACTGACCTGCCACAGTTCCCTCAAGCCAAAGATAGACCAAATCAGGTAATGTTCTTTCCGGTTACAGAGGGGCATGATGGAGAGCCTATCTTACGGATGTTATATGTTGTTCGTACCTATTTTGATGATTTTGGTGGTGCAATTTTAGGTGAAATTCGCCTATCCGGCCTCTTTTCCGGTGCTTCTACAATCAACCCTGGTCAAACTGGTTTCTCTATGTTGGTTGATAATAAAGGGCAGATTCTCTACAACCAGGATAACACCCAGTTATTTAAATCATTTAAAGAGATCTGGGAGAAGCTTAACCCTACTATCGAAAAAGTTGTTAAGCGTAAAGCTGATTTTGGCAATACACTTATAACCGGGCTTCCTGCTGTCGTTGCCGTGGCATCGGTACCAGATACTCCTTGGTCGGTAGTTGTAGTTCTTCCACATAAAGAGTCCATAATCCCTTCCCGAAAGATAGGTCAACTCTATTTTTTATTCTTTTTGGCAATCGCCATTATCGGCTCCATTCTATCGTGGTGGATGGCCAGGACTATTACTACACCTCTTACCATGTTGGAGAAGGCAACAAAAGCGTTGGCTGCCGGCAATATGTCGACACGTGTTGATATCCAATCCAATGACGAGGTGGGCGGGGTGATCCAGTCATTTAACAAGATGGCTCATGATTTGGAAAATAGTAGCCAGAAGCTGCAGCATGAGGTTGAGGAGAGAACCCTTTTAGAGCAAGAGCATCGCAAAGCTAAAAAAGAGGCTGAGAACGCCAACCTGGCAAAGAGTGAGTTTCTTGCCTCTATGAGTCATGAAATTCGCACTCCGATGAACGCTATTTTAGGTATGACGGAGTTGTTGGCTAGTGGCGGCTTAGATGAGGAGCAGCGTATAGGTTATCTTAATGTTTTAAAACGTAACGGCGAAGCGTTACTGGTTTTGATCAATGATATTTTGGATCTCTCAAGAGTAGAAGCAGGCCAGCTATTGTTAGAAGAGTTTGCCTTTGATCTTTTTGATTTGACAGAAGATACACTAAACACTTTTTATGTCATGGCTAAAGAAAAAGATATAAAACTAACCAAGGAGATTGCCGATGATGTACTGCCGATTCGAATTGGCGACCCAACACGTCTACGGCAAATTCTGGTTAATCTTCTCAGTAATGCAATTAAATTTACTGCTAATGGAGAGGTTTCCCTGAAAATTTCTCTATCTTTAGGTGCTGGAAATCGAGATAGTTTACAATTTATGGTTTCAGATACCGGGATTGGCATCCCGGCAGATAAGCTTGATTCGGTATTTGAGAAGTTCATTCAGGTAGATAGCTCTTCAACCAGAAAATTTGGAGGTTCTGGTCTGGGTTTGAGTCTTTGTCGTGAATTTGTTGAGATAATGAGGGGAAAAATTTGGGCTGAGAGTGTTGAAGGGGTAGGCAGTCAATTTATATTAGTACTTCCCATGCCTGTTGTTGATCAAAACGAATGGAAAGACAAAGATGATCTAAAGATGAAAAAAGCGGAAGAAGCTGATGTGGATAGATGTTTAAGTGTTACCAAAAAGCAGGTGTTGGTGGTTGACGACTCCAAGGACAATATTCTCCTGATCAAGGCATTTCTTGGGAAATTCAATATAGAAATAACTGTAGCCGAAAATGGACTGTCTGGTCTCGAACAGTATAAAACTGCTGATTTTGACCTTGTTTTGATGGATATTCAGATGCCGGTAATGGATGGCTATATGGCGACAAAAGCTATTAGAGATTTTGAAAATGAGCAAAACCGAGATAAAACACCAATCCTTGCTCTGACAGCAAATGCTCTGCGTTCTGATATTGAGAGGAGTTATCATGCAGGCTGTGACGGTCATTTAAGTAAGCCAATAGATAAAAAAAGTTTCATCAGAGCTGTTACCCAGTTTTTACAGCCTTCAGGTCCCGTCAATTCTGACAATAATCCTGGAAACAGCAGTTAGTAGCAAGTACTTTGCACAACCTATTAACTTTTCTGGCATATCATGAAAGCCTTGTCACCAACAAGACCAGTCAGGTAATCCTGTGATGAACCTGGGCCTTGGAAGGCTGAAATCTTGATTAGTGACAGAATGTGCGTATTTCCATTGGGGCCAGAGAGCAGAAAACTCTCGATTAAAAGCCGGATATATGGATGCAACTTTCCTCTTGTGCATCATAATATTTTTTCCTCGTAAAGTGGACCGGACTATATAAGGTTAATTAACCAGACTATTTAAGCGGTAAAGTCGCAGGTTTGTCCAATATCATGCAATATATAAGATTAAAGTCTGGTTTTTCTTGTTATTTGGGTCTGCTTTTATTACTCTGAAGTACTATTTGCAGATTACAAAGCTTTCTGCCTATATTAACGTAACATATTGATTCATTTGAAGTATAAAAAACAGGTTGCATATATTATAGTTAAGCTTTGATATGAAGTTGAGCTAGTATATTTTTGGCCTGGTATGCATTTTAAAAGTGTTATTGGTGGAGGCTATCATGTCAGAGAGACAAAATGGGAAGGGTGCTGAAGGTAAAGTCGCTGAGTTGGAAGCTCGTGTTGCAGCGATGGAGGCAGAAATGCTCTCTATGAAAAGGGCGCTTATTACTATTCCGGTAGCTCTAGAAGAGGAGAAACTCGCCAATGAGCAGACCAAAAAGGAGTTTCTAAATATTCAAAAAACAGTGCGAAATATTACAGTTAGCGGGCAGGAGTCGGCTGCAGCAGTTAGCCAACTCCAGAAAAGAGTCGATGTTGTAAAGAAAGAGTCTACTTCTGGCGTGGTATTAAGTGTTATTGTCTTCTCAATACTTCTGATTATATCTATTTTTATTCGCTCGGCTTAATTTAGCCAGATTTTGCTTGTTGCTAGGTGAATAAATCATGTTTGCTCTGAAAATTACGGGGAAAGATTATCAAGATGAAGAAAAAAACCAAAAATAGTGCTTTGAAGAGAGTTAAGCTTGAGGCCAAAATAGAGAAAACTTTGTTTGAAGATGGCGAGTTGGAAAAGCAGACTGAACTGATAGAGTCTAGTGAATTTATCAATGATGGGGTTGTTGTTGAGATGGTTGATAGTCTGTTGCCGTCTAAGAGCCTTGAGGAAACAATGCTTTATGCCAAGAAAAAAGGTGGTAAAAAACAATCTAAAGCCAAAGGTAAAAAATCTACTAAAAAAAATAGTGATCCTATAATGGATAAATCACGCAAAGCAAAAAAAAATAAAAAATCAAAAAAGAAGAAATAGTCAGTAGATATGATTGTATTGGGCCTGGGTTCGGTGGTTGTAACTGCCGAATCTAGGTTTAAGGAGATGTAATGAAGCGAGTTGGTGCACATGTTTCCATATCTGGTGGAGTAGAAAATGCTCCTCTTAATGCCGCCGCTATAGGGGCAAAAGCTTTTGCCATGTTTACCAAAAACCAGCGTCAATGGAAGAGTAAACCACTGGAGACGGCACAAATTGACAGTTTTTGGCAAAATATGGATACCCACGGTTTTCGACCTTCGGATGTTCTGCCCCATGACGGTTATCTGATTAATCTTGGCAACCCAGATGCTGAAAAACGTAAGCAGTCTTTGGATGCGTTTATTGATGAACTGCAACGTTGTCAACTGTTAGGTTTAACCTGCCTAAATTTTCATCCTGGTAGCCACCTGCGAAAGATCTCTGTTGATGAGTGCCTTACCTTGATTTCGGAATCGATAAATATAGCTTTGGATAGTGTGGAAGGGGTTGCTGCTGTTATAGAAAATACTGCTGGTCAGGGTTCAAATATGGGCCATACCTTTGAGCAGATTGCCCAAATTATCGACAAGGTAGAAGATAAAAGCAGGATTGGGGTCTGTTTGGATACCTGCCATACCTTTGTTTCCGGTTATGATCTTCGTACTGAAGATACATACCGTCAGACCATGGATAAGTTTGATAATGTTATTGGGTTTAAATATCTTCGTGGAATGCACATAAATGATTCAAAGCCAGAGTTGGGTAGCAGGGTTGATCGCCACCACAGTATCGGGCAGGGGAAAATGGGGTTGGAGCCTTTTAAATTGATAATGAACGACCCTGCAATAGATGAAATACCAATGGTTCTAGAGACGATCGACAGCACAATCTGGGAGCAGGAGATTAAACTGCTCTATGAGTTTATAAATTGATAAACTCACCCTCCAAAAATTAATTATATTTTTCTTGAAATTAATCCTAAACTCGTCTTTTAGGCGATTATTAATGGTAAGACATATTGTTTTTTCTTGTAAATAAGGAAATGTCTAAGTCACCTTGGGGCGGACCATATAAGGTTAATTGGGTTGGCTTGGGGTGTGGGGCTCTTCCTAAAAATTGGGTAGGGTAACGCCCAATTCATGATTTTGGAGGGTGAAGTCGGTCTATTCTAAGTCTGTGTCGATCATCAAACAGTCGTTTAGCACCCAACCATACTGCCAGCATAGCACCAAACCCTGCTCCAGCAGTTACCATAAACATAATCAATATTTGATATTTAACAGCCGTTTCTGGAGGGTTCCCTGCTAAAATTTGTCCTGTCATCATTCCCGGCAGGCTAACAAGTCCAGCAGCAGCCATGGCGTTAATTGTTGGAATCATGCTGGTACGAAGTGCCGCTTTGCGAAAAGGACGAATAGCTCGTTGCCAGCTATGGCCCATTAGCAACCTAGCCTCAATTGTGCCTCTCTCCCGCCACGCTTCATGGGTTAATTTATCCAGACCTAGAGAGATGCTGTTCATGGTATTGCCAAGCATCATACCAAGCATTGGTATTGCATATTGTGGAGCGTACCAAGGAGTAGGGGAGATAATTATGTTGAGTACCAGCAGCGTTATCACAAAGGATGATAAAAACATTGAAGTAGTGCCAATGCCATATCCCCATATTCCAGCAAAACGTCGCTCTTGACGAGACATAACCTCACGACCAGCAACGCTCAACATAATAAATGCGACAACTGATATCCAAAACAAGTCTACTGTTTCAAATAGTGCTTTTAGAACTAAACCGACTAAAGTTAGCTGAAAAGCTGTCCTGGCAGCGGCAATAAGAAGGCGCTTCTCTAGCTCCAGTTTTTGGATAAAAGATGTAATAGCCAGCCCAACTATTAGTAAAGCGGCAATAGCTAACTCTGTAGGTCCAAGGGTTATTATATTCATAATCCTAAATTCTGTAGTTGGAAGCTGCCATATGATGCAACCTATTGATAATAAACTATAGCACGAATGATGCTCAAAACTGTGTTCCAGGCTACGTCAGAACAATATGTTGATGAAAATTTACCGGTGAGAGTACTGTGTGTACGTGATCTGGTAGGTTTTCATCGGCAACGCAGTGTTGATATGGCCTGATTTGGCATAACGGGTGTTGTTCGTGCAACATCCGGGCAAGCCCCAATATTCATACCCGGCTTTCTGATAGATATGATAAAACAATTTACTTTTCCATGCCCGTGGTGACATATACCAAGCCTAAGATGGTTTTAACTCTGTTATTTGATCGCCATTAAGCTCAAAATGGCGGTCTGCTACTCTTTGTACCTGGGTAAT
>JADFZU010000034.1 GCA_015232365.1 Magnetococcales bacterium
TTACGGTAAATCAAAAAAAATCACATTACCAATAAAGATAAACCTATATTGCACCATTAATGCACGACCAACTGCCGAATCTACGATAATTTTAAGATTTGCAGCAAATTTCAGGTGAGAGTGATTGTTGTTTTGAGTTGTTCGTTCGCTGTAGCTTATTAGACGATAAGGGCAGTTTACGCTTTACTGAAAATATCATCCATACCAATGGTTCCATAATTGTGGCCTTTGGTGAATGGGTTGTTGCCGTCAGCGTAGTTGTTTGGCAGATGAAATACCCAGGAGAACAGGGGAGTGGTGCGGAGCTGTTTTGCAACAGGGATAACATATCTTGAAGAGAAACCATGTGGAATATTTTCAAAAGTCAATGCCATTGCTGACAACTCTCTAACCCTCCATCCAACCACCGACTTTGCTCCATTCAAAGTGAAAGATGGTGATTTAACATACTCGTTGGCAAGCTCTATATCTAAAATATAGAAAGCACAATACGGGTTTGGTGGATTGATGAAAGTATATCTTTCATCAACTTGAAGTTTTGGGGCTTTTGACAGCTCTATTCTGTTTTCATGGTCGGTGTTTACATATTTTCCCACCGAGTTGCTGAATTCGACACGAAGAAAAGATGGAATAACTCTCTGCTCTGACAACATTTTCCGGTAAGTGACAAAATAGGCATAATTGCCAAAACTGAACTTCATATCATCTTCAAGATATATAAAATGGCTGTACTGCGAGTTGCCGCCTAAAAATTGGTCGGTTATCAGATGCTTGTGGCACCACGTCAAGAGGAGTGGATCGGAGAGGTTTTGATAATAGATAATTGAGAAACTCTTTCCATTTAGACCGCTGAAGAGATTACATAAGCTAGATAGTTTAAGCAGATGCTCCTGATTATCTGTATTGGTGGTGATGGTTACATGGAGTTTTTCAACGGGAAACTCTGCTAGAGAGGTCAGAACGGTAGAGAGGTAAGTGAATCTGCTAGAGTCATAGTGAAATGCTATCGCAACTAGGATTCGTCCCAAACGTGCTGTTTCAAAATCCAGGCTTTTCATAAAAGTTCAGAGTTCCTGTTATTATAGCAGTGCTGTGTCTAGCTTTAATCATTTTATATTGTATCTTGAATCATATGCAAAATCTACATGCATTATGGTTAGTCAAAATTCAGGAGTTGGAGTCACACCAACGTTTCCAGAGTTTGCGATAGCTTGCCTCGACCGCTGCGACATAGGCTTGGGAGTTTCCCAGAGCAGATTTGTCAAACTGGTTGCGTAAATTTTTTCGCAGGGTTTGAAGAGTATTGATTTCGCCTGCAAATCGAACAGCTCTCTCTACATACTCATTTTCATCATTAGTACGCCACTCATCAAGACCCAAAACGTGCAATATGGATGCACTTGTCGGGCAGCGGGTTTTTTTTTCACAGGTCAATACAGGAACCCCCATCCGTAACGACTCCAACGTTGTCATGCCGCCGTTGTGTGGAAATGGGTCTAGCATTATATCAATCTGGTTGTGGGATTTTAAATGGTCTAGTGTTGATGTCTTGCCAATTATAGTAATACGCTCTGAAGAAATTCTCTTTTTTTGAAATAAAGAGTACATTTTTTCAAACTGTTGGGGAATGTATCCCTTTCCGGTTTTTATAATCAATCTAGCCGCTGGGATGCGTTGTAAAATCTCAGCCCAAACTATGTAAACAGCCTGGTTGTATTTCTCTGGTCGGTTGAATGCCCCAAAAGTGATGTAGCCATTTTCAAGGATAGGCGGGCTTTTAATTTCAGGAAATTTGATGTCAGGGTTTAGATGTATTACACAAGGAAGGTCAACAATTTCCTCGGTATATTTTCCTCTCTCAGATTGGGGAATAAAAATAGGATCAGCAAAAATATAGTCCATTGCAGCCATGCAGGTTCCATGGGGATAGCCCCAGCCCATAATTTGTATAGGAGCAGGTTTGCGGGCAAAGGTTAACAGGCGGTTGCCTTTAGTGTGTCCGGCAAGATCGACTAGAATATCAATTTTATCATCTCTGATTTTTTTAGCCAGACTCTCGTCATCCAATTTGTTTGTGCGTAACCATTGGGAAGTTTTTTCCTTAAACTTTGCTGTTATGTCATCCTCAACCCTGTTGCCTGCATAGCAGAAGAGTTGGAATTCATTGGGGTTGTAATTCAATAGCATCGGTCCGAATATGTAAGCGGCTGAATGGCGGTAAAAATCAGAACCAACATAACCAATACGTAGTTTGCGGCCTGGGTCTGGTCTGTTGCTAAAAGCTGACCAATTAACCTGTAGTGGTTCGGCATGGAGTTTTGCCCACTTTTCTCTCTCTGTTTGGAAAAGGTCAGTCTCTGCACTGGAGATCATATCAATACATAAAATCAGATTGCTGTGCGTCTCTGAACAATCCTTTTTCAACATCATGCCTTCTTGATATTTGGCAAGAGCTTTTTCAAATTTACCCTGTTCAAAAAATGTTGCCCCAAGGTTGTTGTAAGCATCAGAATAGTCCGGCCTGATTAAGATTGCTTTTTGATAACTTTCTACTGCATCATCAAACTTCCACTGCAATTTAAGATTATTGCCAAGATTGTAGTAAGCGTCTGCGTAATCCGGTCTGAGAGCCACAGCTTTTTTGAAATTATAAGCAGCCTCTTCCAGCTTGCCTTGCTCTTTTTCTGCAATACCGAGACTGTTGTAAGCTTCTGCAAACTCGGTATTAATTGCAATAGCCTTTTTAAAGTTAACTCCAGCCTCTTGCGCCATGCCTTGATCAAGCAAAATATTACCAAGACTATTGAAAGTTTCAGCATAACCGGGATTTATAACAGCAGCTTTTTGATAGCACTCAACAGCTTCGTCAAGCCTCCCTTGTTTTTTTAAAACATTAGCATAATTTAAGTAGATCTCTGCAGAATCGGGGTTCATTTTCATGGCGTTTTGATAGCATTCAATCGCAGCATCAAATCGCCCTAACTCTACTAAAACAGCCCCAAGATTATTGTAAGCAGTTGCAAACCCAGGCTTGACCTCTATAACTTTTTGGTAGGCTTTAATAGCTTTATCCAGCTCACCTTTATCTTTTAGGGTGTTGCCAAGGTTGTAGTAGGCATCTCCATACTCCGGGTGAAAGCTGACAGCTTTTTCAAGGCTTGCAATAGCTTCATCCAGTAATCCTTGTTCCCTTAAAATGGTTCCCACATTACAAAGTGCAATTGGATTTTCAGGGTCTGTAGTCAGACTCTTTTTATAGCATTCCATAGCTTCAACAAGTTTGCCTGATTTATGAAAAGCGACAGCATCTTGTAAATCCTCATTTGTACTCAAGATAGTATTTAGATAGTCGTTGATTTTAGTGTTACCAGGCTCTTTTTTTAGGGCAGACTCAAGAGCATGGATAGCCTCTTCTCTTCGCCTTGATTGATAAAAAGATGTCCCTAAATTGTAGTAGAGAAGTGCTCTGCTACTATCTATATTTATAGCTCGTTGAAACAGCCCGATAGCCAAATCATGGCGGTTGATTTTTTGTGCAATAACTCCTAGTAGATTTATGGCGTCAACATGACTTGGTACTGCTTGAATGATAGCAGTGCATAGCTGGTCGGCTTCGTTGTAACGGTTTGCATTGAAATGCTCTATAGCTTGAGCATACGCCGAATCAACAGTGAGTTTGGTTTTTTTCTCGTTTGTATTGGAGTTGTTTTTTGCCATTTTCTATGCTCTGCCTTCACACCACCTGCCCCAGAGCTGCCGGTAGATAGCTTCAACTTTTTCGACATAGAGTTGGGAGTTTCCAAGAACTGATTTTTCATAGCGGTTTTGCATCTGGCTTCTTAATGATTTCAGATACTGTATGTCGCTGGATAATTTAACGGCACTGTTAATATAATCATCCTTATCGTTTGCCCGCCATTCATCAAGTCCAAGAACATGTAGAATAGATGCAGTTGTAGGCCAGTGGCTCAATTTTTCACAGGTTAATACCGGAACTCCCATCCGTAAAGATTCCAATGATGTTGTGCCGCCATTATGGGGAATGGTGTCTAGCATAATGTCTATCTGTTCATGAGCTTTAAGATGCTCAAGTCTTGTTGTGCTGCCAATTAGAATAAGACGTTCTGCCGCTATTCCTATTTTTTTAAAGTGTGTTTTCATCTTGGCTATATGTAGAGGAGAGTCTAGCTTTGGTGTTTTTATCAATAGCTTTGCCGTTGGAATTTTATGTAAAATCTCAGACCAAGCCAAGAATAGTTCATTGTTATATTTATCAATTCGATTGAACGAACCAAAAGTGACATAGCCATTTTTGCAGGCAGGAGGTGGTTTAACCTCAGGAAAAGAGATGTCGGAGTTCATGTGAACAACACAAGTGAGGTCAATAATCTCCTCTTTATATCCCATGCGTTGAGATGTTGGAATGAAAATTGGGTCTGCAAATAGATAGTCCATAGCAGCCATTCTGGTTCCAACAGGATAGCCCCAGGCGGTAATTTGTATTGGAGCTGGCTTTCTAGCAAAAGTTAATAAACGGTTGCCTTTTGTATGGCCGGAAAGATCAATAAGTATATCGATACCATCTTGTCGAATCCTTTTGGCTAAGGCAGAGTCATCAATTTCCAAAGTTGATAACCATCTGGTAGCTACCTTTTTAAACCGCTCAGTCATGCTGTCTTCTACTTTGTTGCCAGCATAACAAAATATCTGAAACCGGTTTGGATCATGGTTCAACAATACAGGGGCAAATATGTATGCTGCTGAATGGTTGTTAAAGTCTGCACCCACATAACCAATGCGTAATTTTCGTTCGGGGTCTGCTTTGTTTTTAAACGGCAACCATGAATCCCGTAAGGGTTCAGCAAACTGTCTGTTCCAGTTTTCTCTCTCAATTTGAAAATGGTCAGTTTCTGCACCAAAAATAAGATCTATGCAGAAAATCAAATTATTGTGAGCTTCTATAAAACCTGGATTGAGTAATACTGTTTTTTTGTAGCTTGTAATTGCCTCTTTCAGCAATCCCTGTTCTCGGTAGGTCTCTGCAAGATTGTGATGGGCATCAGCAAAATCAGGATTAATCAAGAGTGCTTTTTTGTAGCTTGCAACTGCTTGGGGTATTTTTTTCTGATCGCGTAAGGCGTTCCCAAGATTGGAGTGGGCTTCAACAAAATCAGGATTAATCAAGAGTGCTTTTTTGTAGCTTGCAACTGCTTCGTCAAGTAATCCCTGCTCTCGTAGTACATTGCCAAGGTTGGAGTGGGCCTCGGCATAATCAGGATTGATAGCAATTGCTTTTTGGCAGCATTTAGCAGCTTCAGTAAGTTTTTTCATCTCCAGCAAGGCAACGCCAAGATTGGCATGGGCCTTTTGAAAGCCGGGGTTGATAGCGATTGCTTTTTGATAGCTGGCTACTGCTCTGTCCAGTCTACCTAGCTCTCGTAAGGTGTTGCCAAGGTTGGAGTGAACTTCGGCAACATCAGGGTCGATAGATATTGCTTTCTGGTAGCTTGCAATAGCCTCTTCTAATAACCCCTGCTCGTGGAAGGCACTGCCAAGGTTGTAGTGATCTTCAACAAAACCGGGATTAATAGTGATCGCTTTTTGGTAAACGGCTACCGCTTCATCCACTCTTCCGGCAGCCTGCAGAGCTGCCCCAAAATTTGATAGTGCGGATAAGTTTTCCGGGTTGAGCTCTAGAGCCTTTTGATAGCAAATAATTGCTTCTTGAAATTTGCCTGATTGATGAAACTCCACAGCTTTTTGCAGAGCCTGATTTTCTCCAATATCAACGCTACTGTTTGTGGTGTTTAAAATAGCGTTTAGATAACTGCTGATCTGACTATTTCCAGGCTCTTTTTCCCGAGCAGATTCAAGAGCTTTAATAGCCTCTTCTCTTCGCCCTAAAGGATGGAGAGATGTTGCTAAATTATAAAAGAGCAGTGCTCTGCTGTTGTCGATTGTTATGGCTCGTTGAAATAGCTCAACAGCCAGGTCATGGCGGTTGACTTTTTGTGCGACAACTCCAAGTAGATTTATGGCATCAATATGCTCTGGCATGGTTTGAATAATCGCAGTGCAGAGCTGGTCTGCTTCGGTATAGCGTTCAGCACTAAAGTGCTCTACAGCCTGTGCATACGCTTCATCAACTGTTAGCTGTTTTTTATTGCCACTCATTTAATAACCAAATGCTTTAATAAACGGTTGCAGTTTTTCAATGAAAGGATTTAACTGCTCTTCATAACTCTTCCAACGGTATTTTGCTCTCTGATATATAGGCTCTGTGACAGATTGATAACTAGGAGTATTAATAGCACCTCTCTGTTTGGCGTGTTGATGATAATTCAGGACACAATCATCCCACTCTACATCAATGAATTTAAGCAGCTTAACTGCCTCACCCTCCATATCTTCTACCAGAGACTCATATTTAATAGTATGTAGTCTCAAAGGGAGAAGGTCGGCATATTTTAGCCATAAGCCCATAACCTGTACATAAGCTTGTACAGTATCGTCAATGGTAAGAAAGTTTGCCATGGCGTTATTTAATTTATAGTTCTGCATAAAATTACTGAGAACGACATCACACGGGTGACGCATGGCTAAGATAATTTTGGCTTTTGGGAACAGTCGTATTATGAGGGGGATATAGAGAATATTAAGTGGCAGCTTATCGACAAGGATGGTGTTGTCTAGACGGTTAATATAGCTGTTAACTGTTGTATAATAGCTCTCTCGTAACCGTTCTGCATCTGCACTGTTTAGTGTGGAAAGATAACTGGCATAATCGTCTGGTATCGACTTTTTAACCCCAGACACAGCCTCTCTCTCTTCCATAACCTGTACTCTGGGGTGAGAGTCCAATATTTGGTCAAGCAGTGTTGTTCCAGAGCGTGGAAAGCCGATAATAAATACCGGCGATGCATAATCTTTTTTCTCCTCAATTGTTGACCAGGATTTAACCCACTCCGGTGTTATAAGCCGTGAATCCTGTTTAACCTTAGAGAGAAAACGGTGTTTGTTTCTTGATAGAGCTGCTTTACTACCAGAAGCTTGTAAACTGTTGCCAAGTTTAAAATTTTCAAAGGCTTTTCTGCTGTTTTTTTTCCGGTCATATAGTTTACCTAGTTCAAAGTAAATTTTTGCACTTAGCTGTTGATCGGGAATTTCCATGGAGGTAAAAGGTTCTAGCTGTTGAATCGACTCATCTATTTTTCCGCTGCGTCGTAGCAGAACCGACAAAACATAATTTGCCTGGGGGTCATCTTTGGAGCTATTTATTGCATAGTTAATATGCTCATAAGCCTTGGTGGTGTCATTGATTTTTTCATAATAAATACCAAGTTTTGTGTGAGCATCGGCAAAGTCATGTTTAATGGCTATCGCTTTTTTGAAGCAGGCAACAGACTCATCTATTTCATTGATATATTCAAAGGCTTTGCCCAGTTGAAAATGGGTGTTATGACAGTTCGGTTTTTGGCTGAGGATTTGCGTATAGAACTCAATAGCCTCATCCATCTTTAGCTGTTCTCCTAAAGCAAAACGGAGATTATTATGGGCTTGGGCAAATTCTGGTTTGAGCAAAATTGCTTTTTTAAGAGAGTTAATGGCCTCATCATCTTTTTTGTCTGCTTTTAGGGCGAGGGCTAAATTAAAGTGGTTTTCAGCATTATCTGGTTTAATTTCAACCGCTTTTTGCAGAGTTTTGACAGCCTCAGAAAATTTTCGATTATCGAACAGTGCTCCTGCAAGATTAGCAAGCACCCTCACGCTATCAGGTTGGACCTCAAGGCTTTTTTTGTACCAGTGTATAGCATCATTGAGTTGGCCGGATTGATGAAAAAAAAGCCCTTTTTGCATAGTGTCTTGAGCTTTTGAGCTGCCATGTTTTTTTTTGTGGCTGGATTGGAAGCTTTTCTCTGAAAGGCTCTTTTGCCGTCGCCGTTCTGCTCTATTCATCTATTTTCTCAACTCCTGTCACACTACTCGACCAATTCACCAACCTTGTTAATGAAAAAATTGAAAGAGAGAAAAGAACTATTTATACCATATAGATCTTTTTACAGGTTAGCCAATAGATGAGTAGAACTTTTTGTTGGCCTATTCACTATATCTCTTGAATCACCAGCCCGTCCCTTAGTTTTGGTTCGAACCATGTGGATTTTGGTGGCATCACCTCTCCAGCATCGGCTACTGACATTAGTTCGGTTAGGGAGGTTGGGTACATGGAAAATGCTACGACCATCTCCTTGGAGTCTACCCGGTCCATTAAACCTTGCAGACCCCTGATGCCGCCGACAAAGTCAATGCGCGGGTCACGGCGTGGGTCGTGAATTCCGAGGATTGGTTCAAGTAAATATTGGTTTAATAGGCTTACATCAAGCTGTGCTACCGGGTTGGTTGTATCAATTTTATCTTGGGCAATCTCCAGTTTATACCACTGACCAGCCATATACATTCCAAAACTGTTGCGCTGCTTTGGTTTAAATGGAGTAGGGGAGATTGTTACGGTAAAATTTTCGGCAACTGCTGCCAAAAATGCCGTATTGCTCAACCCATTCAAGTCACAAACTACCCGGTTATAATCTAGGATATTTACTTGATTATCTGGAAAAATTACACTTAGAAACCGGTCAGAACTGCTCTCTTTATCTGGAGATGAATCACTGCTCTTACGTAGATCAGCCACCCGTGACGCTGCTGCCGAGCGGTGGTGGCCATCAGCAATATATAGGCTTGGTAGTGCCTCAAACGCAGCGACAAGGTCGCTAATTGTTTTCTCATCTGATACCACCCATAGGGTGTGACGAACTCCGTCGCTGGCGGTAAAATCATACACCGGCGGTCTGTTTGCTACCCAGTTAGCTGCGATCTCATCAATGTTGCTGGAGTGGGAATAGGTTAAAAACACCGGACCACTGTGTGCACCTAGGGTTTCAGATATCCTGGTGCGGTCATCTTCTTTGGCTGGGCGGGTAAATTCGTGTTTTTTTATTCTATTTTGATTATAAGCTGCAACCGAAGCTGCTGCTACCAAACCTAACTGCTCTTTGCCATTCATCACCAAACGGTAGAAATATAGGTATGGTTCCGGGTCTTTTTCTAATATTCCCTGCTCTTGCATTTCCAAATAGCGTTTTTTTGCTGCAGCATAGACCCGCTTGTCATAAGGAGATACCTGCTCTGGCAGATCGATCTCAGCTTTGGAAACATGCAAAAATGAGTCAGGATTGTCTTTGGCCAACGCCATCGCTTCCTGGCGGTTTAAAACATCGTATGGAGGAGAAGATACCCGCTCTACAAGTTCTGTTTTTGGTCGCCATCCTGGAAACGGTTGAATCAATTTCACGATTATACATCCCCTTTTTTTTCTAAAATTTCTTGAAGATTTAGCTCCATGGATGCCAAAGCTTCTTTGAGTAGATCATAACTATCTTGTGCTGAGTCAGTAGTTTTTGCTCTACCTAGCTGCTCTAATTCATAGGCCAGGTCATATACTATGCTATCGCCAAAGGCTCCTGCTGCCCCTTTTAGGCTATGAGATGCCTCTAATAACTCATTGGTATCATTATTGTTGATAGCTTTTTGAATACGCTTTAGCTGTTTTGGTGCATCGTTAAAAAACAGGTCATTAATCTCTTGGATTAAGGTCCAGTCATTATCTACCGTTTTAAGTAAACTAGTAATATCTAGCTGTACCAGTAGCTCTTTTTGTTCCGCTGTTGCATGTTTCATCTCATCTCCATTTGGAGTAATTCGCAGGACGCGAACAATCTCTTGATTTAAAACTTTTGCCCGAACCGGTTTGCCATGGTAACCATCTATACCCGCCGCGAAAATACGGTTTTTGTCTGACTCTTCTACGAGAGCTGTCACTGCAATTATGGGTGTTTTTGCTGTACCAGACTTTTTCTCTTGCTGGCGAATAGCATTAGCAGTAGCTATGCCATCAAGTACCGGCATACGGATATCCATCAGAATCAGGTCAAACTTGTTACTTTGTGATTTCTCCAAGGCATCCTGGCCATTAGCAGCGATAGATAGAGTGTGGCCATTATTACTGAGAAGGCGGTTCATTAGTTTTTGCGTAAAAGGGTTGTCTTCAGCTAAAAGGATATTCAAAGGTGGTATTGAGCTGTCCTCTTGAATTGTAGAGTTATCGGCCGGTTTTTGGGATATAGGGTCAACACTGTCTTCGTCTGGAAGATTGGTGATGAGCATTTTGGCTGCAAGGCGAATACGGGTCAGACGGTCACGCTGCTGCCGGGTTAAGGAGCTATCCAATAAAATCTCTGCATGGTTGAGGATCTCCTCACAAATTTTTTTATTTCTTGCAGATGTTTCTGGTTTTTCAACATCATCAGTCATTTAAAAGATTCCTTAAAAATCTGCAATAAATGTTTCAACTTTTTCAAAAGCGATATTTAAAGCATCCGTGGCCTCTTGAGCCATTTTCCAGTCGTTCTGCTCAACTGCACGTTCGGCTGTCCTTACTAACTGGGCCATATTTGCAGCACCCAGGTTGGTACAGGCTTCACGGAGGTCAATTGCAGCAGCGTTAAGATCATTTGCCTTTTGGTTTTGGCTTGCCTCCCATAATCGTCCCAATAGCTCTTCAGCGGAAGGGATAAAATGCTGTAACAGTTCTCGAATCATACCATCATCGTTACCAAACAACTGGCGTAACTGGTTTATATCTATTGGAACTTGCTCACCAAAATCTTTTGGCATCCAGTAGCGTAACTTTTTAAGAAGTGTTGCCGGATCAACAGGTTTGCTAAGATAGTCATCCATACCAGCTGTGAGACACTTCTCCCGGTCACCCTTCATGGCGTTGGCGGTCATGGCTATTATTGGGGTGTGCTTTGAGTTTATCTGTTCCATTTTACGGATAGCTTGTGTCGCCTCAAAACCATCCATAACCGGCATTTGACAATCCATTAAAATAAGAGCGTAGGGGACCTGGGATAGAGCCTCTACCGCCTCTTTACCATTTACTACTGTATGGGCGGAGTAACCAAGCTTTTTCAACTGAAGCACAGCCACCTTCTGATTGACCAGATTATCCTCAACCAATAACAGTAATTTCCCATCTTTTAAAGTATCGTCAGATTTAGGGGTGATGGCCGGCTTTTTTTCCATATCATGGGTAGTGGCCGTTGAGTCCACTTTATTTTGTACCGCTTCAGGGTGCAGTAGCTCAAGCATGGTCTCTATCCATTCAGACTGCTGCACCGGCTTTGCTATGGTTGTATTATAGCCGCTCTCCAATAAAAGTTCTCGCTGCTCTTTGTCCTCTCTATCCATCAAGGCGATTAATTTGGTTTTCTCGAGTATTTTTTCTTCTTCAAGCAAGCTAGGGATGTTAATGAATTCTACATGCTCGTCTGTTAGTTCTGTAGAGAGTATAATCAGGTCATAAGGAGTATTGTTAAGCTTTGCAGTTCTAATTTCAGAGAGACTACTATCCCATGATTTGTTGTTCCGAACATCAATTCCCCATGCCTTGAAATAGAGATGGATAATCTCAATGTCACTTTTATTTTCAAGTATGGTTAAAGTTTTGGTTTTTTTAAGTGGACCGCTATTTAGGTTGCCATTATCTCTTCTTTTGGTGACGGCAGAGCCTTTAAAGGGTATTTGGAACCAGAAAGTTGACCCTTTTCCCTCTTCACTCTCAATACCAATTTTACCATTCATCAATTTGGTCAGCCTTTTACTGATAGCCAACCCCAAGCCGGTTCCACCATGTTTTATTGTACCATGTTCAACCTGGGTAAAAGGGTCGAAAAGATGTTCACGACTTTCAGTTGATAAACCTATTCCGGTATCGCTGACTGCAAAATTAATTGTAACATTGGTTTCAGTTTCCGACGCAATGGTTGCCCGAACTACCACTTCGCCGTACTCGGTAAATTTCAGGGCGTTGTTAATCAGGTTGAGCAACATCTGCCTGAGGCGGCCTGGGTCGCCTCTGAGAATGTTTGGTATGTTAGGATCGATGTAGGTTACGAGAGATAGCTCTTTCTCGTAGGCCAGCCCGGCCATAAGTTCAGCAGCCCCTTCAACAACTGTCACCGGGGAGAAGTTTATCTCTTCAATATCAACCTTACCTGCCTCTATTTTAGAGAAGTCAAGAATATCATTGATCAGAGCTAGCAGGGATATAGATGACTCTTTAACAATTTGGGCAAAGCCATACTGTTCATCGTTTAAGTCTGTATCCATGAGCAGATCGTTCATGCCGACGATAGCACTCATTGGTGTGCGGATTTCATGGCTCATATTGGCTAAAAATTCTGATTTAAGGCGGGATGACTCTATTGCTGATGCACAGGCTTGTTCAAGCTCAGCCCGCCTTTTTACCCGTTGTAAATTATCCCGAAATATAGCCACTGAGCCGATAATATCATTACCATCCATGAGGGGAGATGTGACCAGAGATATTGGCAGGAATGAGCCATCCTTACAGATAAAATAATCCTCTTCTTTACGAAAAGTCCTGCCTAACAAGCTTTGGTGGATGGTGCAGTCAACAGTTTTAAATGGAGTACCATCACGTCTGGTATGGTGTACTGCGTTATGAAAATTGGTGTTTAGCAGCTCACTCTCCTTCCAGCCTAGTAGCCGCTCTCCTTCAGCGTTTAGGGAGAGTAACTGGCCTTGCAGGTCGAGAACGTACACTCCATCACCAAGAGAGTCTACTATACTGTGTAGGAATTTCCGGTTCTGTTCTAACCTGATTACCGTAGAAACTTGTTCGGTAATATCTGTGCCTGTAGATATATATTGAAATGGTTGGCCAGAGGAGGTAAGGAATGGGGTGATAGATTCATCTACCCAAAAAAAGTCTCCGTTTTTCTTGCAGTTTTTAACTTCTCCACGCCAGGTCTTTCCATTACGGACAGTTCGCCACATCTCTTTGAAAAAAGATTTTGGATGAAAATTTGCGTTGAAAATATCCAGGCTCTTGCCGAGTAACTCTTTTTTTGAGTATTGAGAGAGTTCGACTACTTGATCATTCACATAAGTTATCAAGCCGTTCTGGTCGGTAACAGTAATAAGGTGGTGTTGGTCTACAGCCTTTTTTTGAAACTCCAGTTTAGCCATAGACTCCTGAAACTGGCGAGTACGCTCAACCAATAGAGTGTCTAGCTTTTCCCGTTCGGTAATGTCTCTGAATATCCCCTCAACACCAACCTTCCTCTTTTTTCCGTCAAACACCACCTGAGCATTCAAAGATATTGGTACATGGTTGCCCTGTTTGCAATTTAGAACCATATCAAAGTCATTTATTGAATTGGTCTTTTCAACAATAGTTAATAGCTCATTAAGATACTCTGGCGAGGCACATAGATCTCCTAATGATGTTCCAAGTAACTCTTCAGGGTTAAATAGCAGTAGTTTTGCACATGATGGACTGATAAATTGTATTTTACCTTCGAGGTCGATGCGATAGTAGACATCTTCAATAAAACTACAGATCGATTCATACTGCTGTATTTTTTTACGAACCTTCGCGGTCTCTTCTTGCTCTTTTGTTATATCCCGAACCAGAATCATCTCTCCCAGTCCATCTTTGGTCAAGTCGTGGGGGTGGCCGGAAAATTCAATTTCAAAGAGTATGGGTTTGGCATTCTGAGGCTGGTTTGGGTATTTAAGAGCCACCTCTGCTACACCGACTCTTCTACCACGGTTACAGACCGGGCATTGAGTTGGAGGAGGGAGGGTTATAAAGCGTTGGATATTGGCCCACCAGAGTTTTTCGTTAGGCCAATTGGAGGTTAAATCCGGCAGTGCCCCACAAATATTGGATATGGAGCCGTCCTCTTGCCATACAGCAAAACCGGTTTTGGTTGCTGACTGCCCTGGTTTTATGTTCTCCTCCCTGCTCATTATCAGCGTGTTCTCCAGGCTAAGGCGATTATCTGCTATTTATTTCTAAACTCTCAGCCCGACAGAATAGCGGAAGTTGCAGCCACTAACAAATAATCCATGAAAAATATCTTTTACTAACCTAAACCCAATGTTTTCAGTTTACGGTGCAGAGCTGAACGTTCCATGCCAATTATCTCCGAAGTTCTTGATATATTGCCACCATTCTTTTCAAGAAAGTGTTTTAAATAGATTCTCTCAAAGCCAATTCTAGCTTCACGAAGATTCTCAATATCCAATAGAGAGCCCCAAGGCGTAGAAGCTGGGATAGCCTGTCTTTTATGGACAAACTCCGGTAGATCTTCAGGTTGAATAATGGCGTTTGGTGCCATGATCAGCAATCTTTCGACCAGGTTTTTCAATTCACGGACATTGCCGGGCCAATTATAGCTGCGGAGACTTTTATAGGTAGCTGGAGCGAAGTTTTTCTTTTTATTCTGGGCGTTTTTCTGGAGCAGGTCAGCAAAAAAGGTGACCAATAGCGGAATATCATCCAACCTTTTTCTAAGTGGCGGAAGTTGCAGTGGAATTACATTTAAGCGATAGAATAGATCTTGGCGAAAACGGCCCTCTTCGATCTCCAGGCTCAGGTTTTTATTGGCTGAGGCGATTATCCTAACATCAGCTTGAATGGAGTTGTTGCCGCCAACCCTCTGAAAACGTCTCTCCTGAAGAGTTCTTAATATTTTGGCCTGGGTTCTCAGTGACATATCGCCAACAGCATCCAAAAATAGAGTGCCGCCATTGGCCTGTTCAAACCGTCCGGCTTTGATGGTTGGGGTAGAGCCAAAACCACCCTCTTCACTACCAAACAGCTCAACCTCGATCCGCTCTTCAGGTATGGCGGCAGAGCTAACCGCAATAAACGGTCCAGATGCACGTTTTGATAGATTATGAATCTGTCTGGCTGCTACCTCTTTTCCAGAGCCGTTTTCTCCGCTGATTAAAACCCAGCCATCGGTTGGAGCCAGACGGTTTATCTGCTCCTTTAACAAGAGCATGGGTGGAGATTCGCCAATCATTGGCGGTAGCTCATCTTCCATTTTTGCTTTTAAAGCCCGGTTCTCTTTTATCAGGTCTACCGCATTGATCGCCCGGTCAAGAAAAAGCAAAACCCGGTCGAGGGAGAGTGGCTTTTCCAAAAAATCATAGGCCCCCTCTTTGGTAGCTGATACTGCTGTATCAATAGTTCCGTGGCCAGACATGATTACCACTGGGACATCTTGGTCTATCGGATTGCTTTTTTTCGGTGATTTAATACGTCGCAGAGTCTCAATACCATCGATGCCCTCCATCCAGATATCTAACAGAACTGCTGATATATTCCCTTTAGCAAGGATATCCAGGGCAACCTCCCCTGACTCTGCCTCGACAACAGAGTAATCTTCATCTTCCAAAATACCCCGCAGGCTGGTTCTGATAGGTGCTTCATCATCAACGATAAGGATGGTCTTGTTCATTCTAACCCCTAAGTAGTTTGGTTTGTCGTCTGCATCTGGACTTTATGTTGGTTAAGCAGTATTAATCTACACTTACCAGACATATCACAACAACTTCTAACTCTAGCACATATTCCATAAGAATTCATCTCTTCGCAGCTAATCACGACGATTCTCTGAGATGTTTTTTCTCACAATGGCTATATCACATGTGCATTACCTAGGCTGGCTGAATTTGCTGCTGTTACATCGGAGCTGGTTTTTAGCCGTTTGTTTGGCAACATACGGGCTAACTTAGGCTGTTACCACTGTTGTTTGGCAGGTTTTTACTCATTAGAGGTAGCTGTATATCCACTAAGACGCCGCCCCATTTTGATTCACGCAAGCGAATTGTACCGCCATGGTCTTCAATAATTTTTTTGACAATAGCCAAACCTAACCCAGTCCCCTTTTTTTTTGTCGTAAAATATGGTTCAAAGACCCGGCTGCGGTCTGCTGCCAAAATTCCCGGCCCACTGTCTGCCACTTGTAGGTGAACCCAACCTGTCTCTTCAGGTATTGTGGTGGTAATGGTCAGAAATGAATCTTTCTGTTTTTTGTCTCGTATGGCGGCAAGGGCGTTGGAGATAAGGTTGGTTAAAACCTGCTTCATCTGGCCTGGATCATGGGGGAAAGGCTTTAATTTTTTGGTAAATACGGTCTCAAGGTTAACTGTTTTAAGTTCTTGAGAGTGGAGAGAGAGCACATCACGAATTGTAACGTGAAAATCATTTTCGTGTAGTTGAGGCCGGGGCAGGCGGGAGAAGGTGGAGAACTCATTAACCAGTACCTTTAACTCTTCCACCTGTTTTATGATGGCTGTGGTTCCTTCATCCAAAACACGCCAATCCGGTTTTTCCACCCCACCATCTTTTAAGTATTTGCGACGCATACGTTGTGACCAGAGATGGATAGGTGTCAGTGGGTTTTTAATCTCATGAGCAATCCGCCTGGCAACCTCACTCCAAGCCGAGGTGCGTTGGGCAACCAAAACTTCGCTAATATCGTCAAAAGTGGCAATAAAGCCGCGGTTTGTGCCGTGGCTGTCTTCACGTGGGGTGAGACGCATCATCAGAGTAAGTGGTTTGTCTCCATCTTGAGTCTGGATCTGTGCTGCAAATGTGGAGAGTTCGCTACTGCTTCCTGGTAGTGGTGGAGGGGTGATCCGGTCAGGATTATTCATTGAGTTTAAAATGGTGGTCATAGGGGTTAAAACTTCTTCAGGTGCAACATCTTCAAGAATATTACCTATAGATTTAATTGGATCAATGCCGATCATAGCCCCTGCTGCAGGATTCATAAGGGTGATCTCATGAAACTGGTTAACACAGACAACTCCTGAGGAGATGTTACGTACTATAGCTGCCATAAAGCGGCGGCGTTCATCAAGTAGGGCGTTGGTGCTTTGCAGCTCTTCCCTGTTCTCATTAAGTTTTTTGGTCATGGCATTAAAGGCTGCCATCAGGGTTGCAAGCTCATCAGTACCGGTTACCGATAGGTTGACTGATAGATCACCAATAGCCACCTTTCGTGTGCCGATTACCAGTTCGGTTATGGGGTTGGTAATATCGTCAGCAATACGAAATCCTGACCATATAGCACCAAAAGTCAGTAGTAGTGTGATCAACGCTAGGGTTACAGTATGGTTGGACTTTAGCAGACCGTGGGCAGCTCTAAGCTTGTGATAGTTAACGTAGGCTGATTCAATGGTATCCATTTGGGCGAGAATCTGCCGGTCAATCCAGTGTCCTGTAGAGAGATATATGTCGTCACTAATACGAACAAAAGCCCTGACACGGTCACCCTTTTCACTGGTAACCAACAGAGCTTTGTTGGTTCCCTCCTTCAGACCGCTCAGATCAGGGATAGGATCAAACGGTAGCTGGCCTGCTTGGGCTAGTTGGGTTCCGTCACTGCGGAGCAGGGTAACAACATCAAGACCACGAGAGTGCCGCTCTACTTCCAGCACGGCATTGGCTGTGCCAACTCCTTCTAAAGTCAGGGCTGAAGTAACGCTACGATTACGAACAATTGATTCTGCATCATGTTTTACTGTCTGTTGGTTCTCCTGGTAATATGCTCTAGAGACAGCAAGAGACTCCTCCAAAGCTTGGGAGACTTGATCAGAGAACCAAGAGTCAACACCACGGTTTAGAAAGTTAACCGATAAAATAGCCAAAATCAGGGTTGGAACCAGGGAGAGGGCGACAAACATCATCACCATACGGGTACGCAGTTTAGAGCCAGGTCTGCGTCTTTGGCGGTCGAGCCATAGACGGAAAAGATTGCGTAAAACGACAATACCCAGAATAAGGGCAAAAAACAGGTTTAGATAGAGTAATATGAGAAATACTATACCATAGTCTCCGCCACCAACAATCGCTGAGCCTTGTAAATTCTGTCCGGTGATGAATGTAGTTATTGATATTGCCAGAAGCAGTAGGCCAAAGCCCCACCGTTTCCAGATTTTATTTGATATTTTCATGGTTTTATATAATCCACGCTTAATTGATAGTCGGTGGCTTGGTTTAGGGTTAATAGCCGTTTCAGGGTGCGGAACACAGGTGACATTCCATGGCTATCTATCTCAAACTTAACATTCAACCAATAATTTGACTCACTTTTAAGGTTGGCATTTTTGCCTAGTAAAACAAATTTGGGATTGCCCAGGAAGCGGATCGCCTCTTCACTATCAGGGGTGTAGTTGATTTTATTGGTAGTTAAATCGTGCATCTCATACTTTCTGGTGATCAAATGCAGACGGATCCGTCTTATTATAGAGACTTTAGCTAACGGTAGGTCTGGTAAATAGTTTTGATTGCGAAAGAAGGTAAAATGGTAGCTGGCCTGTATTGGTTCGCCGTGGAGCAGGGTGTCTATGATCTTCTTGCTGAACTCATGCTTCAGGCTGGCTCGAGCATAAAGATCGCCACCACGGACAAATGCTGCGGCTTTATCTAAAGGGTTTGCTGACTGTTGGTGCTGGTTGTTGCTGCATCCGGTAGTTGTGATGAGTAACAGGAAGAGTAGTAGTTGAGCTGTAAAGCCCTTGTGTAGACTTGATTTTTCAACCATTGTGCTGTCTCTCCGCCTATCCTGGCTATATATCAAGGCGGCAAAAAAAAGGCCCCTTTACCAGTCTCAATTTTGGTAAAGGGGCCTGTTAGCAATTTTTTTTAAGCTGGAATAGCCAAAGCTGGTTGGTATGTGCTCTTGAAAGAGGAGGCTTTGCTTGCTTCCATAGCTGAATCTGGAGTTCCTTCGACAAACTCCCATGCCTCTTCCTGGGCCATCAGGCTCTGTAGTAGGGCATTATTTAAAGCGTGTCCTGAGCGAATACCGGTAAAATGGCCCAATACCGGGTGGCCAAGTAGATAGAGGTCGCCTATAGCATCAATAATTTTATGGCGAACAAACTCTTGATCATAACGAAGCCCGCCCTCATTTAAAATTCGGAAGTCACCAATGACAATGGCGTTATCCAGGGAGCCGCCTTTAGCCAGTCCGTTAGAGCGTAACATCTCCATATCTTTTAAGAAACCAAAAGTTCTAGCCCGGCTGACATCTTTGATGAAGGTAGTTTCAGATACATCCATCTCAACGCCCTGTTGGGAGATAAGTGGGTGTTGAAAATCAATTAAAAAGCTGATTTTAAAGTGATCCAAAGGTTCAAAAGTTGCCTCTTTATCACCATCCTTTACAGTGACCTTCTTTTTGATGCGAATCCATTTTTTTGGTAGTTTTTGATCAACAACGCCAGCACACTGAATAAGGAAGACAAAAGGTGCGGCACTGCCGTCCATAATAGGTACTTCAGGCCCGTCAAGATCAACATAGGCATTGTCAACACCCAAGCCGGCAAAAGCAGCCATGAGGTGTTCTACTGTTGAGATCCGGTCACCGTCCTCATTAGCTATAGTGGAGCAGAGTCTGGTGTCTGAGATGTTCTTGACATTTGCTGGAATCAATGCTCCATCAAGGTCTGTCCGGTGAAAGACAATGCCGGTATTCTCAGCAGCAGGCCGCAAAGACATGTATACCTTGCTGCCACTGTGTAGCCCAATGCCTGTACATCGTATAGTATTTTTAAGTGTGCGTTGAAAAAACATTCGGTGGCTTTCCGTTCATCGTTTAGTGTAAAAAACAAACCAACCTCTTCCGTTACTCTCTGGCTTTCAATAAGCACTAACTATGCCAAATTTAGTGGTGTTTTATTGATGTAATTTAGCACCACAATGAAGATAATATATCACAATGATGTAGTTATTTAAAGAAAATTCCGCTTTTTTTCATACTATTAAAGATGTTTTCGTCTTGCAACTGATTGAATTTACTTGTTTTAATTTATTTTATCTATTAACAAAAAAACTTATTAAAAACCCTGAAAATTTACTGTGTAGCAACAAAAAAGCCACCAGTCAGGTGGCTTTTTTGTTGCTATTTGAACACTAATAAAAAATGGAATTGGCTCAGTCCATCTGTCTGCGTAAAAATGTTGGCACATCAAAAGAGTCAAGTTGATTGATGTCGTCTAAACTTTGACCTTCAAAGCGACTATTATTGACGCCCCTGCGTTTTTTTCCAGCTTGCTTGCCCTTTGATGGGCGATCATTTTCATTGGAATCAGATACAGCAGCTAGTGGTTGCTGTCTGTTTGCACCCCGAGAATGTGATCTTGATGTAGATTTGTTTGGGAAGGCAACTGTCTCTGCAGATCCAATACCTGTAGCAACAACAGTGACTCGAACTGAGTCCTCCATAGATTCATCTAGAACAGCACCGAAGACAATATTTGCATCTTCATGGGCCATATCACGGATAACTGTCGCTGCTTCATCAACCTCTTGCAGTGCCAGATTGTAACCACCAGTAATATTGATCAGCACACCTTTTGCACCATGGATGGATACGTCATCAAGTAGTGGGCTGGATATAGCGTTGGTTGCAGCGTCCAAAGCTCTGGTATCACCGGTAGACTCTGCAGCTCCCATCATCGCCTGTCCCATCTCATCCATAATGGTTCGTACGTCGGCAAAGTCAACATTGATGAGTCCGGGAATGGTAATTAGATCCGTGATACCTCTTACTGCTTGCTGCAATACATCATCAGCTTTGCGGAAAGCATCTAGAATTGTAGTATTTTTTCCAACGATTGATAGAAGTTTCTGATTAGGGATGGTTATAACAGTGTCTACTTGATCTCTAAGTAAAGCCAGGCCTTCATCGGCAAGTTTCAAGCGACGTTTGCCCTCGAAACTAAAAGGTTTGGTTACTACGGCAACTGTCAATATTCCCATCTCTTTAGCAACTGAAGCAATAATGGGTGCTGCTCCTGTTCCTGTTCCACCACCCATTCCAGCGGTGATAAAGACCATGTCTGCTCCAGTAAAAAGCTCTTGAAGGTGGTCTCGGCTCTCTTCCGCTGCTCGCATCCCTATCTCTGGCTTGGCTCCAGCACCAAGTCCACGTGTGACTCCTTCACCAATTTGGACTCTAACCGGAGCCAGATTACGGGCCAGAGCCTGAGCATCGGTATTTGCAACTATAAACTCAACACCTTCAAGTTGAGACTGGATCATATTGTTAATAGCATTGCCGCCGCCACCGCCTACACCGATGACTTTAATTCGTGCTTCTAACGGTTCGCTAGTTTCAAACTCTATTGCCATATTCTGATCCCCTCTGAAGTCTTACTCTTGGTATGACTAGGACAAACATTAAAAAACATTACTAAACCAACCTTTAACACGTTGAGCCACTCCTTGGACACTGGTCGCTGATCCTTCTGGAATAAAACGTTTGGACATATCTTGTTCGTTACGGCTTGCAAAAAGCACCAGTCCAACAGCGGTTGCATATACCGGGCTTGCAACAACATCATTCAGGCCGCCAACGCCTTGGGGGATACCACGACGTACCGGTTTGTTGAAAATCTCTTCGGCAAGCTCCACCATGCCGGTGGTTATTGCTGAGCCTCCCGTGAGGACAATACCGGCTGTGATATGCTCTTCAAAACCAGATTGGGTAATTTCCCGGTTGACCAGGGTGAATAGCTCCTCAACCCGTGGCTCAATAATTTCGGCCAAGATATGCCGGGCCAGAGAGCGAGGCTCACGGTCACCAATACTAGGCACTTCAATTGTCTCTTCTGGAACAACCATGGAGGAGAGGGCACAGCCATATTTGCGCTTGATAATATCAGCCTCTTTGGTTGGGGTGCGGAGGCCTACGGCTATATCGTTGGTTAAATGGTCGCCGCCAACAGCTAAAACAGCAGTGTGTTTTACGTTCCCCTCAGCATAAATAGCTATATCAGTTGTGCCGCCACCTATATCCAACAGGCAGACCCCTAGCTCTTTTTCATCAGCGGTCAGAACCGCTTCAGCAGATGCGAGTTGCTCTAAGATGATGTCGCCAACATCAAGACCGCAACGGTTGACACATTTAATGATATTTTGTGCAGATGATACCGCTCCTGTCACCACATGGACATGGGCCTCAAGACGGACGCCAGACATGCCTAGAGGCTCTTTAATGCCGTCCTGACCGTCCAGATTGTACTCTTGGGGAATAACGTGGAGAATCTCCCGGTCCATTGGGATGTTTTGTGCTCGGGCTGCATCCAGAACCCTCTGGACGTCCTGGGAGGTAACCTCGCCGTCTCTTGTTGCTACAACACCATTGGAGTTACCGCTTTTTATGTGTCCTCCGGCAATTCCAGCATAGACCATGTTGATTTCGACTCCGGCCATCAACTCAGCCTCTTCAACAGCCATGCGCATGCTCTCAACGGTGGAATCGATATCGATGACAACACCCTTACGCATACCTCTTGATGGGTGAGAGCCTAAGCCTACAATATCCAGTCGACCATCAGGCTGCATATCTGCAACTATGCATACTATTTTTGTTGTGCCAATATCGAGTCCAACGATCAGGTTTTGATCCTGTTTGGGCATTGATTCGTCCAGACGTATTAAAAAAATAACAGATCTTTAAAACTTGAATATTTACAAGGTCAAGATCCTACAATAGGCCAGCGTTATTACGCTAGCCCCCCCAATAGATAAAGTAAAGTTCAGCAAAATCAAAAAAACATGGCCTACAACGCCACTTCCGTCTCTCTATTATACATCCGTACAGCAATCCGTCCTGGTATCCGCAACTCTATCTGCCTTACCTGCCGATTGAGTATGTCGTAACGCTTTTGCAGTCGCATCAGTAGTTCCAACTCATTGTCAGCATCTGCAGATAGAAGAAGCTTAACCCCTTTCTTTGTATACAGAACCCATCTATTACCAGCAAAACCAACCGCTTCGGAAATTCGCTCTTTTATCCAAGGGTGGCGACCTAAAAGATTTATCAGCCAAACAATTTTTGCCTGTTTGTTACGGCTTCTTTCTGGAGTGATTACAACTGGAAATATTAGTGGGTCTTCTGCCTCCAACAACTTTATATAGGTACCATACTCATCTAGTAGATGTAGCCGGTTTTCGTCCTTCCCCATGCAGACCGCTATTTTCTCAGTTAAATTGACTGATAGCGTATTGGGAAACACCCTTTTTACCCGTACTGAGCGTATCCAGGGAAGGGATAATAAATTTTTTTTTACACTATCTAGATCGATACTGAGAAGGTTTGCACCCTTATCAATGTTGATCGTATCCAATGTCTGTTCTACGTCACTGTTTACAACACCCTCAAGACGAATCTCCTCAAGGGGAAAATATCCAGGCTTTGCTGCCTCAACCCACCCAAAGTAGATAGTGACGGTGGCCAGGACTACAGCAGTTAAAGTCACTGTTTTTCGTAGCATTATTCCAATCTGGCTCCAGCCAGTATCTCTTTGGCCAAATCTTCAAAATTGAGGCCAGCCGCCGCTGCAGACTTAGGGGCCAAACTCGTTCTGGTTAGCCCTGGGATGGTATTGACCTCTAAAATCCAAGGTTGAGCATCGGCATCAACGATCATATCCACCCGGTACAGGCCTCTACAACCAAGAATATCACCTGCTTTTATACCCAACTTCCTGGCCTGTTCTTGCCCATCTTCTCCGACTTTTGAGGGTGGGATCAGGTACTGTGTCATTCCTGGCGTATATTTATTATCGTAACTATAAAACCCCTTTTTTGGAAGGATTTCAATGAGGGGAAGTGAATTTTTATTTAAAATGGTCAGAGTAACCTCGGTTCCTTTGACCTCATTTTCGATTAAAATTCTAGTTGCTGCCCCATCTGGAGCGGCATCATTTGCTGATTTTATTAAAAATTCATCAATGTTTTCAACGTTTTCAAGTCTTGACACGCCAACGCTAGAGCCGGTGTTTAACGGTTTGATAAAATACGGTTGGCATAGGTCATCAGGAGTGGGGTGGCGTGAAATTATTTTACTATTTTCTACCGTGACCTCACTCCAGGGCGGAGTTGGCAGCCCTGAAGCACGTAAAATTTGCTTGGTGGCCACCTTATCCATACAGATTGCCGAGCTGGCAACGCCTGAACCTGTGTATGGAATTTTCATGGTCTCTAAAAGCCCTTGCATGGTTCCATCTTCACCACCAGGACCGTGGAGTGCTATGACCGCAACATCAATATTTTTATCTATAAGTGTGGCTGGAAGGGATCTGCCGTCGGCAGTATCTATAGCAGTGACCTGGTAGCCGAGTTGTTGATAGGCGTTTACCAGGGCGTTACCACTGTTAATACTCACATCTCTCTCGCTGGAGTTGCCACCTAATAGTACGCCAATATGTGGTTTTGAGTTAGACAAAACAGCTACTCCTATTTAAACTTCAGCAGGGCGAAAGCCTCTGTTTCCAAGTATGGCAACTTCAAGATTAAGGGTTGTTCCGCTATTTTTAACAACCTGCTCCCGAACATGATCGATCAAGGAGAGCATGTCACAACTTTTTGCCTGGCCGAGGTTTATTAAAAAATTACTATGTTTTTCCGAAACCTGGGCATCACCGACCCTGGCTCCTCGCAACCCTGCTTCATGTATCAGCTTCCAGGCTGCCGGTCCCTCTGCCGGGTTTTTAAAGGTGCTGCCAGCCGATGGGAAATTTAAGGGCTGGCTTTTGCGGCGCTGCTGGTTGAATTCCCGCATTCTCTCCCGAATTATCGAAGTGTCACCTTCTTTTAGTTTGAAGCTACCTTTTATAAATATCCACCCCTTGGGTAGTTTTGATTGCCGATAGCTCAATCCCAGCTTTTTAGCAGGCCAGACATGAAGCTCTCCATCCTGATCTAAAAGTTGGGCATCCAGCAAAATAGAGGCGATATCACCACCATTTGCTCCAGCATTCATTCTTACTGCTCCACCTATAGTGCCGGGAATCCCCCCTAAAAACTCTGCTCCGGTCAGACCTTTCTGTCTGGCGTAATGGGCTAAAGAGCTGGTACTGACTCCAGCCTCTGCAGTTATAACGGTCTCACCGTCTTTTCGGTATTGCCCGATCTTGTTAAACTGTTGCCTCAAATCTACTGCTACACCGCTAAAACCACAATCTTCAACTAAAATATTACTGCCACCACCAAGAATAAAACGTGGTATGTCAGCAGGTAGTTTTCCCCATATCTGGGCTAGCTCTTCCCGGTTTGACGGGGTTGCCAGCCAGCGAGCTGTACCGCCAATTCGCCACGTTGTCCGGTTGTTTAGTGGCACATGTTCTAAAATTCTACTTTTCACACCAGCAAATAGCGGTGCTAGTGTCATGTTAGTTGACACCTTCAGAAATAGTTGAGTTGGCAAAATCTCTGGCTCGGTGTGTTATGCTCCCAGCCCCCATAAAAAGAATTACATCGCCATTTTGCAACAGGGTTTCCAAAGCTTCCCTCCAGTTCTCTCCACCAGGCATTGGTCGGGCCTGGGTTTTGCTCTCTCTCTCTATGCCCTCAATCAAATTTTTCTCAATACCATCAGGAAAAAAATCGGCAGGGGGTCGCTCTCCAGCAGCATGAACATGGTCGACCAGAACTTGATCTGCTTGAGAAAAGCAGGCGATAAAGTCGTTATATAATGCTTGTACCCGGCTGTAGCGGTGGGGTTGAAACACTGCAACTATCCGCCGATTATGTCCGAAAGAGTCTCTAGCGGCGTCCAGGGTGGCTTTAATCTCTGTTGGATGGTGGGCATAGTCGTCAATTATGGTTCGATCATCGTTATCTTGGAGAATATCAAACCGTCTCCGCACTCCCCGGTGTTTTTCCAAAGCTGAGACAATCACACTCCAGTCTATCTCCAACTCCAGACCCACAGCTATGGCAGCCATGGTATTTGCTACATTGTGGCGACCAGGAGAGGATATTTTAATCTCACCGAGTATCAGGTTGTCGTTGCCGGGAGTGGTACGTTGCTCTACCTGAAAAACTGTCATACCCTCTTCGCGACGAATATTTGTAGCCTGAAGGTCGGCATCAGAATTCAAGCCGTATGAGGTTATCCGTTTATCTGGCAGTTGACTGATGAGGTTTCCAACCTCCGGGTGGTCTTTACATAGGATGGCTAAGCCATAAAATGGTATTTTTTCAACAAAATTTTTAAAGGCCAGCTTTACAGCATCAAAACTGCCGTAATGTTCCATATGTTCCGGGTCCATATTGGTGACAACGGCTATGGTGGGAAACAGTTTTAAAAAAGAGCCGTCACTCTCATCTGCTTCAGTAATCAAAAAATCACCTTGGCCCAGGCGGGCATTACTGTCGAAAGCTTTGACAACACCACCATTGACAACAGTAGGGTCCATACCTGACTCGCCAAGAATGCTGGCTACCAGTGAAGTGGTTGAGGTTTTGCCGTGGGTTCCGGCAATGGCAATACCATATTTGATCCGCATTAACTCTGCCAGCATTTCCGCACGTCGGGCAACTGGTATTCGCTGCTGTTTGGCTGCGACAATCTCAGGGTTGTCGGCTCCGACAGCAGAAGAGCGGATTACGACATCTACCCCTGTAATGTTCTCCTCGGAATGTCCGGCAAAGATCGTGGCCCCTAAGGCTTTTAGTCTCTTGACAGATGCGTTGTCGACTGGGTCAGAGCCAGAAACCTGATAGCCAAGGTTGAGCAGAACCTCGGCAATACCGCTCATACCTATACCACCAATCCCGACAAAATGTAATTTTCGGATTTTTTCGTACATCAACCAGCCCTTTTAGAAAAGATGGGCCATTCTGACTTGTTTTAATCTTTAAGTCTAGCCTGTTCTACATTACTTTAATAAAAATTAACAAAAACTAAGCCAGAATTATTGGTTAATTACTGTTTTTCAAATGTTAACAGTATGATGTAAAAGCGAATATTTGTTTTTTATTCTGAGTAGTGAGAGATCATTTCAAATACCAGGCCCAAAGTCTCTTGGTTTATATGGCGACGGGTGAGAAAATGGACCAGATCACGACTGGCAGATGGTGGTAGTTGAGAAGCGTCAATGCCTAAAATAACCTTGCAAGAAAAAGCTATTGCAGCATAGACGTTGATGTTCAAGGCGTTTAGGTCTTCATTCAGTTTTTTGCCTACGGCAATTGGGGCGTAACGGGTAAGGCGAAAGGTTAAAATACCAGCCATCTGGGCACGGGTAATGGGTTCGCCGGGGCGGCGTAGTTGGGTCATGTCACAATCTTTAGAGGCATCTAGTAGCCCACCTGCCATAGCTTTTCTAGAGAGGTAAATCTCCTCCATAGGCCACTTTCGCCACTGGGCTATCTCAATTACTACCTGGATATACTGGTCGGCCCACATAAGTAGTAGTTCTTCATCAATTTCACAATTATAGCGGTTTGGCATCAAGACTCTCCTGTTTTAGTTGGGGTCGATCAGGCGACTATAGTCAAAAGTAAGAGTCTCTGCACTCTTTGCAGTTTTGCTTAAATCCTCTTTGCTGCACTCCCCTTTACTAACAGTAACAGGAGACTCCATCTGATCAACCTCATAGACAACATCTTGAGCAAATGAGGCCCGTTTTTTTGGGTCTTGAAGATTGGCTAGTGATGACATGCTTTTCCTCTCCTAAATTGATTATATGGTCTCTTGAGATTGCATATGGTTTATCAGATCCAAGACCCGGTTGGCATAGCCCCATTCGTTGTCGTACCAGCTAAGCACCTTGACCTGATTGCCAAGAACCAGGGTAGAGATGGCATCAACCACCGATGAGCGAGGGTCTCCCAGGTAGTCTATGGAGACCAGTGGTTCATCACTATAGCCTAAATATTTGTTGCTGGACTCTTTTAAAGCACTATTTACCTCAGCAACAGTACAGGGGTTCTCCACCACCATAACGGCATCGACCAAAGAGACATCTGGGGTTGGAACTCTAACTGCCAAGCCGGTAAAGCGTCCCTGCAACTCTGGCAGTACCAGACCTATGGCTGTGGCTGCCCCGGTATGGGTAGGAATCATGGAGAGGGCAGCCCCTCTGGCTCGGCGCAGATCGGCGTGGGGTTGGTCGGTCAGGCTCTGGTCGCCAGTATAGGCGTGAACGGTTGTCATCATTCCGGAGACAATTCCAAAGCGTTCTAGAATCACCCTGGCTACCGGAGCTAAACAGTTGGTTGTACATGAGGCGTTGGAGACTATCCGGTCACTGCTTGGGTCGTAACTATCTTCGTTAACCCCCATAACAATGGTCCGTACTTCACCTTTTGCCGGGGCGGTTATTATAACACGGTCAGCTCCACCTTTTAAGTGGGCAGAGGCTTTGTCGGCAGAGGCAAAGCGACCTGTCGATTCAATAACATAAGAGGCT
>JADFZU010000035.1 GCA_015232365.1 Magnetococcales bacterium
ATTGTGAGCTCAGGTTGGAAAAAATAAGGCGTGTATGGTCAGAGATATGGGGTAAAAATGGAAAAAATTGGTGTGGCTTTACCTATATAGAAGTGGCTCATATAATTTTTTTAAAATATAGAGTGATAAATTGCAGATATTGCCAAAATAGTTCGCTTGTGGGGGTTGGTGTGGCTTTACCTGAAAAACATGAGAGTGTTGATGAGATTCTAGCTGCACAGATTAGAGAGCTAGAAGATGATGAACCGAACTTTTACACACCCTTTGAGCAGGAGCTGTCTCAGGCAGCAAAGATTCACAACCATGCCCGCTATGTGGTTGGAGGTGCCTTGGAAGATGCCCGGGCGGGAAGGCAGATGAGTCTGGCAACCGTTGGTGACGTGGTTGATGATATCATCGCTTCTATTCGTCGTAACCCCGATGCTATTCTTGCTCTTAGCATGTTGAAAAGGAAGGATGACTACACCTTCATGCACTCAGTTAATGTTGGGGTGCTATTGATATCTTTCTGCTGCTCTATGGGTATGGATGAAGAAGATATATTTGCAATTGGCATTGGCGGAATGCTGTTTGATGTCGGAAAAATGCGTATTCCCAACCGGATTCTCAATAAACCTGGGCCGCTAAGCGATCAGGAGTTTTCCCTGGCCCGACGGCATGTGGAGATTGGCAGGCGGTTGTTAGAGTGCACTCCAGGCATTCATAATCTTAGTCTTCAGGTTGCAGCTCTCCATCATGAACGTATGGACGGTTCTGGCTATCCTGCAGGGCTAAAGGGTGAGCAGATAACAAAAATTGGCCAGATGGCTGCTATTGTTGATGTCTATGATGCCATCACCTCCACGAGTAGTTATCGCAAGGGCAGGGAGCCTAATCTGGTCTTGAAAAAGATGCTGAGCTGGCGAGGAAGCCTGTTTGATGGTGATCTGGTACAAAATTTTATCCAACTGGTCGGGGTCTATCCGGTTGGCTCCCTTGTTAGGCTGGATAACGGTCTTATTGGCGTGGTGGTTCGTCCAAACCCTGTTAACTCTCTCTACCCGGTAGTCAATGTTATTATCAACGCCAACAAGAAGAAGTTTATAAAACCCTACGAGGTTGATCTTGCTGTTTATAAAGATTCCAAAGAGGGTGGCTATAAAATCAAAAGCTTTGAGCCAACCTCTGAATGGAAGGTTGAGCCTGGTAAATTCATCTCTCTTCCAGAGGGGTTTTTGTAAATTTAATCAAGAGTTTTCTTGATATGCCGAATAGTATCTGATGAGGTCTGGTTAGAGCAGAACGCCGTTTCTGGGGCTATAGATATTCTCGCTTAATTTTGGCACACGATAATATCCATAATTGCTGAAATATCCGGGCTAAATCTACTATTTGAATAATAAATGCATAAAGGAGTGACTAAAATGTCTAAGCAGAAAAAAAAGTTGTTACCGGATCATAAGGATTTGATAGAGCAGTTGAAATTATGTGAGCTATCCACTGAGAACCTTGATGCCCTTTCTGCCATAGAGAAACAGCAGAGAGCAAAAAAGACCGCCGAATGTAAAACAGAAATTGAAGCGGTCTTGAAAAAGTACAACCTTACATTGACAGATGTTTTCCCTGCTTCTAAATAGTTCTCTTGATGTCTCTTCTGAACTCCCGGATATTTATGCAATATCCGGGATGTTCTTTTACCCTCACTTCCCCGGTTGTCAAAATTTATCTACAATTCTCTAGCAAAATGGTTTTGCGGTGCGTTGACATATTCTGCTGTTTGGGAGTATATAACACGTCACTCTCGAGACTCTTGACGGCTGGGTATTATCAATAAAATGACGAACAATTCAGGTAGAGCAGTTCTGATGCTTGAGGATGGCTCACGTTTTGATGGGCGATCTTGCGGTGCTGTTGGTGAAGAGGTGGGAGAGGTCTGTTTTAACACCTCTATGACTGGATATCAGGAGATCATGACCGATCCCTCCTATGCCGGGCAGCTGGTGGCTATGACCTATACCCAAATTGGCAATACCGGCATAAACAGTGAAGATATGGAGTCTGAGCGACCCTGGATAAGGGGGTTTATTATTAAAGAGTCCTCCCGTATTTCATCAAACTGGCGTAGCCAGGAGTCCTTGAACGAATTTTTAACCCGTAACAAAATTCCTGCAATTGAGGGTATAGATACCAGGCAACTTGTCTCTCTGCTTCGCAGTAAAGGCTCCCAGCGTGGGGTGTTGTCTACAGTAGATTTTGATAGTGCATCCCTTCTGAGCAAAACCAAAGCCTGGCCGGGGTTGGTGGGGATGAACCTAACCAAAGATGTTACCTGTGCTAAAAGCCATATGTGGCAGGGTGGTGATATCCAGTGGAAGGAGAATCCCTGGCATATTCGCTCTTTAGATAGTGCAGCTATCAGCTCGAAACAGAAAAAGCCCTACAGTGTCGTGGCGGTAGACTTTGGCGTCAAACATAATATTTTACGGAATTTAACCGGAGCTGGCTGTAGTGTGACAGTGGTTCCTGCCTCTATCTCTGCAGAAGAGATTCTGGCTATGAATCCAGATGGGGTTTTTCTCTCCAACGGACCTGGCGATCCAGAGGCAGTGACTGAGGGCATAACCACGATTAAGGGGCTGCTGAACTCTGGCAAGCCATTGTTTGGTATCTGTCTGGGCCACCAGATGCTTTGTCTGGCTTTGGGGGCTAGCACCAAAAAAATGAAGTTTGGTCATCGTGGCGGTAACCATCCGGTGAAAAACCTGAAGACCGGCCTGGTTGAGGTTACTTCGCAAAATCATGGTTTTATGGTCGATAGAGAGACACTACCGCCACGGCTTGAAGTTACCCATGAATCACTGTTTGACGGCACAGTTGAAGGGGTTCGCCTCAAAGATGAGCCGGTTTTTTCTGTTCAATATCACCCTGAGGCCAGTCCAGGCCCTCACGATGCCCACTATCTGTTTTCGGAGTTTGTTGCAATGATGGGCAGAAGCGGTGCAGCCTCTCGTCAAGAAGAGATATAATCGAATTCTATGCCAAAACGTGACGACATAAATAAAATTCTGATAATCGGAGCCGGGCCTATTGTTATTGGTCAGGCCTGTGAGTTTGATTATTCTGGAGCACAAGCTTGCAAAGCGTTGCGGGAAGAGGGCTATGAGGTGGTGCTGGTAAACTCCAACCCGGCAACAATCATGACCGACCCGGAGATGGCTGACCGTACCTATATTGAGCCTTTGACCGTTGAATCGGTTACCTGTCTGATAAAAAAGGAGCGGCCCGATGCCCTGCTGCCGACCATGGGTGGACAGACCGCACTTAATCTTGCTTTAGCTCTTGATGAGGCTGGAGTTCTGGCTGAGTTTGGGGTTGAGCTGATCGGTGCATCCAAAGTGGCTATTGAGAAGGCTGAAGACCGGGAAAAATTTAAGGCCGCTATGGAGCATATCGGTTTGGATCTGCCGCTCTCTGGCTTTGCCCATAGCTGGGAAGAGGCACTGGAGATCAATAAAAAAATACCTTTCCCGCTGATTATTCGTCCCAGCTTTACCATGGGTGGAGCCGGTGGTGGCATCGCCTATAATATGGATGAGTACAGTACCATTATCCGTAGTGGTCTGGCAGCCTCGCCTACTACTGAAGTGCTGGTTGAAGAGTCTCTGTTGGGTTGGAAAGAGTATGAGATGGAGGTGGTCCGGGACCGGGACGATAACGCCATAATCATCTGCTCAATTGAAAATTTCGACCCAATGGGTGTCCATACCGGGGACTCCATAACCGTTGCCCCGGCCCAAACTCTTACCGATAAAGAGTATCAAGAGCTTAGAGATGCCTCCTTAGCCGTTCTACGGGAAATTGGTGTTGATACAGGTGGCTCCAACGTCCAGTTTGCCATCAAACCGGATACAGGACGGCTGATCATCATTGAGATGAACCCTCGAGTCTCCCGCTCATCGGCCCTGGCCTCCAAAGCTACCGGATTTCCTATCGCTAAAGTGGCGGCAAAACTGGCAGTTGGTTACACCTTGCCGGAGATTATGAACGATATTACCGGGGTGACTCCTGCTTCTTTTGAGCCAACCATAGATTATGTGGTTACCAAAATTCCCCGGTTCACATTTGAAAAATTTTCCCAGGCCAAGCCAATATTGACCACCCAGATGAAATCGGTTGGAGAGGCGATGTCCATTGGCCGGACTTTCAAGGAGTCTTTCCAAAAAGCCCTACGCTCTATGGAGACCGGGCTAGACGGTTTTGATCCCATCTTTGAACCGGACCCAAACCAGTCGGTTGATGAGCAAGATATGGCTTTGAAACAAGCCATGAGCAGCCCAACGCCTGATGGGGTGCTACTGTTGGCAGATGCTTTTCGCCGTGGTAAAAGCTTGCAGTGGGTTCACGATATTACCGCAGTTGATCCATGGTTCTTAGATCAGATTCTCCAACTTGTTGAAGCGGAACAGCAGTTGGCAAAAGAGGGGGTTGACTCTCTGGATGCTCTCCGTTTGCGAGAGTTGAAGGAGATGGGCTTTTCCGACCGGCGTTTGGCTGCAGTTTTGGATGTTGAATCGGGAGAGATCCGCTCCCGGCGCAAAGAGTTGGGGGTGTTGCCGGTTTTTAAACGGGTAGATACCTGTGGAGCCGAGTTTCCATCACAGACTGCCTACCTCTACTCCACTTATGAGTCAGATTGTGAAGCACGGCCAACAGATAGAAAAAAGGTTATGATTCTTGGTGGCGGTCCCAACCGGATTGGTCAGGGTATCGAATTTGACTACTGTTGCGTCCATGCCGCTTTTGCCCTCAGAGATGCCGGTTATGAGACCATCATGGTCAACTGTAACCCGGAGACCGTCTCCACCGATTATGACACCTCGGACCGGCTATATTTTGAACCGCTAACATTTGAAGATGTAATGGCGATTGTCGACCTGGAGAAACCTTACGGAATTATTGTCCAGTTTGGCGGCCAGACCCCACTAAAGCTTGCTAAAGATCTGGAGGCGGCAGGAGCCAACATAATCGGTACTACTCCAGACGCTATTGATGTGGCAGAGGACCGGGAACGGTTTCAGGTATTGATTAATAAACTGGGTCTGCTCCAGCCGAAAAATGGACTTGCCAGATCTGAAAGTGAAGCGGTAGCAATTGCCAAAGATGTAGGTTATCCCGTGGTGGTCCGTCCATCTTATGTGTTGGGTGGCCGGGCCATGGAGATTGTCTATGATGAGAAGGATTTGGAGAGGTATATGCGGACTGCGGTTCGAGCCTCCCCGGACCATCCAGTTCTTCTTGACCATTTTTTGAATAATGCTATAGAAATTGATGTTGACTGTGTCTCCGATGGTGACCGGGTGGTTTGTGGCGGGGTGATGGAGCATATTGAGGAGGCTGGGGTCCACTCTGGTGATTCGGCCTGCTCTCTACCCCCATACTCTGTTGGGGTTGGGATTATCAGCGAAATTGAGCGACAATCTGACCTTCTGGCCCGTGGGGTTGGCGTGGTTGGTTTGATGAATGTACAGTTTGCAGTACAGGATGGGGCGGTCTATATCCTTGAGGTAAACCCTCGAGCATCTAGGACCGTACCATTTGTCTCCAAGGCTACCGGGGTTCAGTTGGCTAAAATTGCTGCTCGGGTTATGGCTGGTGAGAACTTGGAAAAACTGGGACTGTTACGGATGCCAAAGCTGGAACATGTGGCAGTTAAAGAGGCGGTATTCCCGTTTGAAAAATTTCCTGGTGTAGATACGGTCCTGGGGCCGGAGATGAAATCAACTGGGGAGGTCATGGGGCTGGCTGACTCTTTTGATGTGGCTTTTGCCAAAGCTCAAGAGGCGGCAGGTACTATTCTGCCACGAGCTAATAGCGAAAAAGAGCATGGCATGGTCTTTATTTCGGTTAAGCATGGTGATAAAGCCGCAATTACCCAGCCTGCAAGATGGTTGGCAGATCTAGGCTTTAAACTATGTGCAACCCAAGGAACTGCACGACATCTAGCCAAAGCCGGTATTCCGGTTACGGCAGTTAATAAGGTTAACGAAGGGCGGCCACATATTGTTGATCTTATGAAAAATGGTGATGTGGCGTTGGTTTTTAATACCACCCAGGGCAAACAGGCGTTATCTGACTCATTTTCTATTCGCCGAACAGCTCTTACCAGCCGTATACCATATTTTACCACCGCAGCAGGGATGCGTGCTGCAGTTGGAGCTATGGCCTCGTTTAAGGATGGTGGTTTTTATTGTAAAGCCCTTCAGGATTACCATAAAGATCTGCTATAGTTAGCTCTTTTTTGTATATTAACTAATAAAATATTAGGAACAAACCGGTTCCTTGGAATTATGGTGGGGGGGGAGAGTTTGATGTCCCAGAAAGTACCGATGACGTTGAAAGGGGCCGAGCTTTTAAAAGCGGAGCTGAAACGGCGTAAAACTGTAGACAGGTCACGGATTGTTGATGCAATTGCTACGGCTCGTGAGCATGGCGACCTTAAAGAGAATGCAGAGTATCATGCCGCCAAAGAGCAGCAGTCCTTTAACGAGGGGCGGATTTCTGAGATTGAGACCAGCATCGCACTGGCCCAGGTGGTTGATGTTTCAAAAATCAAAAGCAATAAGGTTGTTTTTGGTGCAACGGTTGATGTGGTGGATGAAGAGACCGAAGATGAGTTAACCTACCATATTGTCGGTGTTGATGAGGCTGACCTTGAGAAGGGTAAAATCTCTGTTACCAGCCCCATGGCTAGGGGTATGATCGGTAAAGAGGAGGGGGATACAGTGGTGGTTCGTGCCCCTGGTGGTGACCGGCATTTTGAAATTTTAGGTATTAAATACCTCTAGGATGGTATGAGCAAACGTAGACCCTCTAGCGGTCGCTGGCTGCAAGAACATCACGAAGACCCTTATGTTCTTCGTGCCCGTCGTGAGGGATACCGTTCGAGAGCGGCATATAAGCTGCTGGAGATCGATGCCGAGTTGCAGCAGAAAAGCGGTAAGAAATCCGGGCTGTTGCGTCCTGGCATGACTGTGGTTGATCTCGGTGCTGCTCCTGGCGGCTGGAGTCAGGTTGCGGTTAAACTGGTTGGCAAAACCGGGCGGATTATAGCTGTTGACCTGTTAGCCATGGAGCCGATTGTTGGCGGAGTGGTTTTTCAGGGTGATTTTTTAGACGATGCAGTTTTAGATCAGGTGGTCCAGGCGTTGGCTCCAAAGGGCAGGGCCGATCTGGTTCTATCAGATATGGCTCCCAATATGAGCGGCTTTAAAAATGCGGATATGGCCCGTGGCGAACTTTTGGCAGAGGCTGCTTTCGCTTTTATTGAACAGGTTTTGGAACCAGGTGGGGCAACAGTGATCAAACTGTTCCAAGGGACTGGTTTTCATGAGATGGTAAAACAGGCCAGGACTCTTTTTGATCGAGTAAAGGTGGTAAAGCCCAATGCCAGCCGGGCAAGAAGTTCTGAACACTATCTCCTTGGTTTGGGTTATAAGGGTCAGGAGACGTGACGCCTTAGTAAACCTCACCAGTAATACATATAAATACCGACCGGAGAAAACCGTATGAAAATCCTCAAACAGGCACTAACCTTCGATGATGTGCTGTTGGTTCCCGCCTACTCAAGAATTTTACCAAAAAACACCGACCTTTCTACTCGTTTGACCAAAAAGATCAAGCTAAGCATCCCCCTGGTCTCTGCGGCTATGGATACGGTCACCGAGAGTCGTGCTGCTATCGCTATGGCTCAGGAGGGCGGTTTGGGAATCATCCATAAAAACATGACGGTGAAAGAGCAGGCCGGGCAGGTTCGGGCGGTAAAGCGGTTTGTTGCAGGTCTGGTTGCTGATCCGTGGACCATCCAACCGGATGCAACTCTGCGCCGGGCCTCGGAGCTTATGCGTAAGCATAATATTTCCGGCATTCCAGTCACTGAAGAGGATGGAACCCTGGTCGGTATATTGACCAATCGTGATGTCCGTTTTGCTACCGACCAATCCACACTGGTCTCAGAGCTGATGACCGGCAGGGATAAGCTGGTAACAGTTGCTGAGGGTGTGCCGATGTTTGAAGCCAAACGGCTTTTGCATCAACACCGTATTGAAAAACTTCTGGTTGTCGACGAGGGTTTCCACTGTGCAGGTTTGATAACTGTTAAAGATATAGAAAAATCCCAGACCAACCCCCTAGCCTGCAAAGATGCTGCTGGCCGTCTGTGTACTGGAGCGGCTGTAGGTACTGGTAAAGATGGTTTCCGCCGGGCTGAGGCGTTGGCTGAGGCGGAGGTGGATGTGATTGTGGTTGATACTGCTCATGGTCACTCTGAAGGGGTTTTAGAGATGATACGCTGGATTAAAGGGAAGTTTCCTGATGTTCAGGTCATTGGCGGTAATGTTGCTACCGCTGCTGGAACAAAGGCTCTGATTGAGGCTGGAGCCGATGCGGTTAAAGTAGGTATCGGCCCTGGTTCGATTTGTACTACAAGGATTGTTGCTGGAGTTGGAGTTCCGCAAATTACCGCTGTAGCCGACTGTGCTGAAGAGGCAGATAAATATAATGTTCCGGTTATTGCCGATGGTGGAATTAAATATTCTGGCGAGGTAGCCAAAGCTATTGTTGCCGGAGCCTCAGCAGTGATGATGGGCTCTATGTTTGCCGGAACCGACGAAGCACCTGGTGAGGTTTTTTTATATCAAGGCCGTAGTTACAAAACCTACCGGGGAATGGGATCTCTTGGGGCGATGGCAAAGGGGTCGAAAGATCGTTATTTTCAATCTGGAGTTGATGCCCAGAAGCTTGTCCCGGAAGGGGTTGAGGGCCGGGTTCCTTACAAAGGACCGTTGGCACCGTTGATCCATCAGATGATTGGCGGTGTTAGGGCTGCCATGGGCTATACCGGTTGTGCCGATATAACTGCCCTGCGCACTAAATCAGAGTTTGTCCAGATCACCAGTGCAGGCTTGAGAGAGTCCCACGTCCATGATGTAGCCATAACCAAAGAGGCTCCCAACTACCGGATGGATTGATGAAAAATCAATCCATAAAGGCATGGGGTGGGTTTTGGAATAGGGCCTGCCCCTTCCCAGTTGGGTTTTGGACAAAGCCCCAGCAAGTATATAAAAGAGCGAGATAAAAAAATGAGCAGCCAAATTCACGGAGAAAAGATTTTAATCCTAGATTTTGGCTCCCAGTATACCCAGCTAATTGCCAGACGGGTTCGGGAGTCCCACACCTATTGTGAGATTCACCCTTATAACATGCCGGTTGCAGAGATCGAAGCCTTTAACCCCAAGGGGATTGTTCTCTCTGGTGGTCATCAGTCGGTCTATGATGAAAACTCCAGGGTTGTGGCCCCGCTGGTCTTTGAGCTTGGGGTTCCGGTTTTGGGAATCTGCTACGGAATGCACCTTTTAACCCGGCATTTTGGAGGTGAGGTAGAGGCATCTGCAACTCGCGAATATGGGCATGCAAAGATTCACAAACTTGCAAAAGCCAGTTCTCTATTTGATGCTCTTCTGCCGGATGGTAGTGATGGCAGTGTCTGGATGAGCCATGGTGACCATGTTACCACCCCGCCGCAAGGATTTTCTATTGTTGCTGAGAGTCAAAACGGTATTGTTGCCGGTTTAGAAGATCCTGGTCGGGGAGTGTATGCGGTGCAGTTTCACCCTGAGGTCAACCATACACAAAATGGCGATGCGTTTATCGATACATTTATTAATAAAGTCTGCGGTTGCCATGGATTGTGGACTTCATCCGGGTTTGTGGAGTATGAGATTGCCCATGCCAAAGAGCAGGTTGGTGATGATAGAGTTCTATTGGGTCTCTCTGGGGGGGTGGACTCCTCAGTGGTGGCGGCTCTGCTGCACCGGGCTATTGGTGAGCAGCTAACCTGTGTCTTTGTTGATAATGGCCTGTTGCGTCTCAATGAGGGTGACGAGGTCATGGCCACCTTTGCCGAGCATATGGGGGTAAAGGTAATTAGGGTTGACGCCCAAGATATGTTTCTCTCCCGTCTGGCTGGCGTGACCGATCCTGAGAAAAAACGCAAAATTATTGGCCACACCTTTATTGAGGTGTTTGAGGCCGAGGCGAAAAAAATTACCGGGGTTAAATGGTTGGCCCAGGGAACCATATATCCAGATGTGATCGAGTCAGCCGGGGCTAAATCCGGTATGGCGACCAATATCAAGTCCCACCATAACGTTGGTGGTTTGCCGGAACATATGGGCTTGAAACTACTAGAGCCGTTGCGGGAGCTGTTTAAGGATGAGGTTCGCAATGTTGGCCTTGAATTGGGCCTGCCTCGGAGAATGGTCTTTCGACACCCTTTCCCTGGCCCAGGTTTGGGAGTACGTATTCTTGGCGAAGTTAAAAAAGAGTATGCCGATTTTCTGCGTCGGGCTGATGCCATCTATATTGATGAGCTGTACGATTCAGGTCACTATGAAAAAACCGCCCAGGCGTTCACGGTTTTTCTTCCTGTAAAGAGTGTTGGTGTAATGGGTGATGGTCGTAGTTATGACTACGTAGTAGCTTTGAGGGCGGTTGAGACCAAAGATTATATGACTGCTACAGCTTATCCTATGCCCCATGAGCTGCTATCTAAAATAGCCAACCGCATAATCAACGAAGTTAAGGGAATCAACCGGGTGACTTATGATATTACCTCAAAGCCACCAGGAACCATTGAGTGGGAATAGGGTGGTGAAAAACTGAGGATTGGGCTATGAGCGTAAGATTGACCCGGTGGTCTGCAAAAATGAAGACCGGACATAAGGAGATTGATGAACAGCATATGGGCCTGTTTAAAATGTTGGATGATTTTATGGCTGAGATCCTGAAAAATAGAGGTGATAAGAAAGTTGAGAAACTCTTCTACTTTCTTGGTAAGTACACCAAAGAGCATTTCTATTTTGAAGAGGAGTACTATAGAGGTAAAAATTATCCAAAGTTAGCAGAACATATTAAAGACCATGAAGAGTTTACCAAAAGCCTGCGACAGTTAAGAGTAGACTCTTTTAAAGTCTGTTCTGAGAAGAACATGAGAAAGTTAAATGAAATGTTGGGTGAGTGGCTCAGGGGTCATATACTAAATGGTGATATGGATGCCAGCCGCTGGATAGAAGAGAACCCATCCTGATTTTTATTTTGAGCCATCTAAAGTGGAAAAGGCTGGCAAAAAATAACTAAGTCTACTTGGTCTGTATATCCGGTCTCTCATGCTGATAATGAAAGTCCAATGATTTTATCGAATCAGCCGTGACTGGCTATGTGCATAAGTTGTGGGAAACGAACAATCGGTTTAATCCTACCATTAGGAATTGTCTATTCAAGGCAGATAATGCTACGCTTTTCGTTTTTAAATATATTTAAAAATGATTCGTGGTTAATGATAAGAAAATATTTTCTTACCTTAGCTATCCTGGGGATGAAGTGGTTGATAGTGGCTTTTCTCATCTCTCCAAGAATGTTTTTGTAGACAAATATATCAATAGACTCTTCATCAAGGTCGTCAATTAGGAAAGATAGTATAAAGGTGTTTTTCCGGCTGTGGTCAAGCATTGCTTAGGAGATACGTTGAGCGGCAATCCAGCAATGAGAACTGAGTTTATTGTTTGAAAGGAATGTCTGGAACTCATTGCCAACCTTTGAGCCACTATCAAGCATGGTGTGCACAAAACGGTTCAACTGGGGTGAAGCATCATTGGCTATGGTGTTTCTGACAATATCTACATCTAGCTTGCCCGGTGTGGTCACTTCGACCTTCTGGAATCCTGCCCTGGAAAACAGTATCTCTAATCCACGTACCGACATAAAGTTCAGATGATGAGGTGGTGAGATACTATTGGAACGTTCCCATAACACCTGGATATCGAACCCTTGTACACCCAGCCCGGTCACCAAGGCCATGCCATTTGGGGCAACAAGGTTATGAATGGCACGAATAAAACGAAGTGGTTCATGAGCATGCTCAATTACTTCAAAACAGGTTGCCAAATCGGCTTTTTGCTGCCAAACATTGCTGCTGTTTTCTGCTGTTGACTCCAACACTTCTATTCCTTTGGCACGACATATATCCGCCATAGAATTATTTGGTTCAATCGCACAAAGAGTCGAAGATGGGAGTTTCTTTCCCCACTCCTCAAGAAAAATGCCATGCCCTGCACCAATATCCATGACCGTATCAGGGGAAATGCCATTATTTAAACAAAGCTTTCTGATCTGGGTAACCCGGGGGATGAATATTTTTTCCCGCCGAGCCTCAAGAACGGAGGGGAAAAATATATCAACCCAATATCGAGACGATTCGCTGTTCAAATAAAACTCTGTGAACTCCTCTTCAGGAGGTCGTGGAGATAAATACAGTGTTTGACATTCCAGACATTCGACATACAAAAAACCATGTTTTGAAAAGGCTTGCTCATATCGTTCTTCTCCACATGCAGGGCATGGAATAATGACACGCTGTGAGTGATCGAACATTTTTTCAGCATCACAAGCACTCAGTCTTAGCCACTCTTGAAAGGTGTCTGCCGGCCGGATTTCATTTTCTTTCATGTTTTGTCTTTCAAGTTGCTAAAGAGGTTGTATGGTTAACATATCTGGATATAAGTAATGTCAGTGACTACACCAAGCAGATTATTGCAGAAATAATTCTCTATTCTAGTATACAATTGAGCCTTATGGCAAACAAACGTTTTGTGAACGCAACTCCTACAATATGAAAGGTCGAATAACCATCATAATCAAGTTGATAAAAGATTAAACTATCGTTCCATTTTATAAATGCTGGTCAAGCGGTGGTGTCAATGATATTGTCGCTGTTTTTTTTAGCTTACTAATTGTTAAGAAAGAAAAAGACCATGTTTTCCCTCTATAGGTTGCTTTATCTACTGCACTATTATTTACCATCTTATTATCCTCCATTACAAGAGATTGAATCTGGGGTAAAATCATTAAAAATCAACTACTATTCTTTCGCCTGATTGCTGTTGTATTTAAAAAAAGTCTAAACAATTGTCACTCACTGTACGATTAAGCTAATAGTATGGTGGCTTTTTTTACTTTTGATGAGTGGTGGTAATGTACAAATCTGAAGACATACAGCAGCGACTGGTTAGCCTGAAAACTCTACTAGACAGGATTAACCGGGCCTGGACCAAAAAAGATGCGGAGCAACTTATCAAGTTTTTTGTTGATATATTTCCCATCCTGCTTGATGCTGAGCGGTGTAGTATTTTTCTGACTGATCAAGAGTCCGATGATGTATGGCTTAAGTTTGGTATAGGGCTGGCTGAAAAAGAGATTATTGCACCAAAAGATGGAAGTATTGTTGGCCGCTCTATCACCAGCGGCAAGACAGTTATTCGTGGTGATCTGGACCAGGAGGTAGGTTTTCACTCTAAATCTGATCAAGATACAGATTTTGTAACCAGGAATCTTATCTGTGTTCCGATTCAGAGTCTTGTTGGTAGTTACTATATTGGTGCGGTAGAAATTTTAAACAAACGTTCAGCAGGCGGGTTTAGTGCCGAAGATGAACAGCTTGTGAGTAAGGTAGTTAAGTTTCTCGCTCTCTCTTTAGAGAATAATACCGTTGCTGATGAGATGATTAAAATTTCTCGTGGTGTCCATGACGAGATAGCCAGAACCGGTAAGAAGTTAGATGGTAAGCATGAATTTATTTATGAAAGTGCCTCAATGCGCCGGGTTGTGGATATGGCTGAAAAAGTCGCTCCTCTTCCGGTAAATGTATTTATTACCGGCGAGAGTGGTACTGGTAAAGAGGTGGTTGCCAGGATGATTCATGAGGGTTCAGAAGACCGTCGTACCCTGCCTTTTGTAGCGGTTAATTGCTCTTCTATACCGGAAACCCTCATGGAGAGTGAATTTTTTGGTTACGAGAAAGGGGCTTTTACCGGAGCTGTTGGCTCTAGAATGGGTCGCTTTGAGGAGGCCGAGGGAGGTACGCTGTTTTTAGATGAAATTGCCGATATGCCCCTGTCGATCCAGCCAAAGTTTTTGCGAGCCATTCAAGAGAGTGAAGGTACCCGCCTTGGTGGAAGTAAAACTCACCACTATAAATTTCGCATTGTTTCTGCCTCTAGTCGTGATTTGCGGGATGAGGTAAAAAAAGGTAACTTTCGGGAAGATCTGTTCTTCAGGCTCTTCTCCATAGATATTACCATTCCGCCATTAAGAGAGCGGCGTGATGATATTCTACCCATGGCTTTAATGTTTCTCAAAGAGGTGAACCACCGCTTCAAGAAAAAGGTTAGTGGCTATTCTCCAGAGGTTTTGCAGTTGTTTGAAAGTTATTCCTGGCCTGGAAATGTCCGTCAACTGCAACATGAGGTGGAGCGGTTGGTGGCTTTAACTGCAGATGATGATGTTATCACAATTGATTGCTGTTCTCTGCGTAGTGATGTTGCTAGCACCTCTGGAGATAGTCAGGAGCCTGACTCTTTCTCTCTGCCTCTGCATAAACGGCAGACAGAGATACGTCTTATAAGCAAAGCCTTGGAAAAGACCAACGGCAATAAAATTCAAGCATCAAAATTGCTGGAGATAACCCGGCAGTCACTTCATAACAAGATAAAACTCTATAATCTTGCTGATTAACCTGGAAACAGCGGTTGGCAGCAGGTGTATAGAGCAGACTATTGATTTATCAAGTACATTAAGTAAAAAAAATCGCACTCCATACCGGTTATAAGGTTAGGGTTAACCCTGCCTAAGGTTGATCAACCTGTGGGTGATCAAGAGTGATAGCGTAAACAGTAGCAAAGCCCCGGCTTGATGCATTGACGCAAGTGGCGTTGGAACCACATAGATTAGGGTTGTAATTCCGAGGATGACTTGCAAAACAACCATGCCTAACATGAGGCGGATTATGGTTTTAATCCTTTTTTCCAACTCCTGACCAAGAGCGTAGCGGCCAAACAGCAGAACCAATAGCATAGTGACCACTGCCAGTAGACGGTGGTTAAACTGTACTGTTGCTATATTTTCAAAAAAATTCAGGTAGTGAGGCTGCATATCAAGATAGCCATCGGGTATCCAGTTGCCATCCATAAGTGGGAAGGTGTTGTAGATCAATCCTGCGTCAAGCCCCGCGACAAAACCACCTGATAGTAGTGTTAGCAGTATTATGGCCGTTAACATGGTGGAAGCAGCTGCCAGACCTGGAAAACTTTTGGCTGACTCCTCTTTTTGCCGTCCATAATATAGTCCTAAAGCAACCCACATCATATAGCCATAGATAAGTATCGCCAGCCCAAGATGAGCGGTAAGACGGTATTGGCTGACACGGGGATCATCACTAAGGCCGCTCTTGACCATATACCAGCCCATTCCACCCTGTAAACCACCAAGGATGAACATAAAAATCAGTTTTGGTTTCAGACTGCTGCTAATAAGTTTGCGAGCGATAAAGTAGAGAAACGGCAGTAGAAATATCAGACCAATAGTGCGGCCAAAGAGACGGTGGATAAACTCCAGCCAGAAAATTCCCTTAAAACCCTCAACATCCATAGAGGAGTTGACATGCATAAACTCTGGTGATTGCTGATAGTGTTGGAAGACAATCAGCCACTCATCTTGGCTCATAGGTGGCAACCAGCCCAAAATTGGTGCCCAGGTAACCATGGATAGTCCAGAGCCGGTCAATCGGGTCAGACCGCCAATCACCACCATTCCGGCGACCATAAAACAGCAGATAAATAGCCATATAGCGATCTGTTTTTGGTGTGATGTTTCCAAGGGGCAAATCCTTTTTTTTAATGCCATGGGTTGGGCATGAAATATACGGGTTAATCCCAGGCTTGAGCCCAGAGATTCCAAGCAACTATACTCCATAAACGTTGGGTATGATCCCATTTTTTTGTCTGGTGTTCAAGCCACAACTGCCTCACCGCTTCCTGGCGGAGAAAAGGTTGCCATGATGGTCTGTCAAAAATCATGTCATGGCTCCACTCTTTTAAATCACCTCGCATCCACTCACCCAATGGTAAAGAAAAGCCTTTTTTGGGTGCGTTAGCTATTGTTGCCGGCAGATACCTGGCGTTTAGCTGTCGGAGAGCTGTTTTACTTTGACCTTGTGTTAGTTTAGCACTCATGGGCAAGCGGTTGGCCAACTCGGCAAAGCGGTGGTCTAGCATAGGTGAGCGGCACTCAAGGCTGGCAGCCATAGAGGCGATGTCGACCTTCACTAACATGGCATCGCTTAAATACATACGCTGGTCTACCTCCAGCCAGCGCTCAATCTCATTCCTGGATGTGGCTTGGGAAAAAAGGGTGGCAAAATGTTCAACATCGGGATTGTGCTGTGAAACTTGCAGTAGTTCTGGGGTGAAAGCACTCTTCCGCCATGTTTCATGAAAAGTTGAAGATAGATTCTCACCTTTTTGGACAACACTGCCAGCAGAGAGTAGGAAATCAGCAACCCTGCCTCCCAACCCAGGTGGAAGCCCCGGTATCCGGTGACTCATTGCTGCTCCGCTCTGTCTGATTATTGATGGAACATTGGCTAATATCTTGGTCCAACGGGAATTGGTGTAGCGTTCATAACCGGCAAACAGTTCATCACCACCGTCACCGCTCAAAGCCACCTTTACCCTGCGTCGGGCAGCTCGACTGACATAGTAGGTTGGCACTGAAGAAAAGTCAGCAAATGGCTGGCCGTAATGGCTGGCAAGCCGTTGGCTAACTGCAACAAGGTCAGGTTTGACAGCCTCTTCATAATGGTTGCAGCCTAGATGGTTACTAGCCATGGTTGCTGCTTCAGACTCATCAAACCAGGAGTTCCCAGAGTTAATGGTAAAGGTTGTAACAGGATCTTTTAGCTGCCTGCTCATGCTGGCGACAATCAAGGTGGAGTCGATGCCTCCAGAGAGAAATGCACCTAATGGAACATCTGCCATAAGACGGAGCCGGACCGCTTCGTCAAACTCCTGTTGTAGCTCATCTAGAGTGATAGGTTTGCTATCTCCTGAAACTCTTGGCTGCCAATATTGGACTATCTGGGAGTGATCTTGTTGTTGCAACAAAAAATGGCCAGCGGGCAGGGAGCGACAATTTTGGTAGATTGTTCTGGGGCTGGGAATATAGCCGTAGCGGAAATATTGGGCGGCTGCTACCTGATCTATCTGCTGTTTGGGAAAACCTGGTATCTTTCGCAGAGCTTGCAACTCTGAAGCAAAGGCAATGGTTGATTTGGTCTGCCAATAATAGAGGGGTTTTTGTCCATAACGGTCACGACTGAGAAACAGGGTGTTGCGGTTGGTATCAAATAGGGCGATGGAAAACATTCCTACCAGTCTCTCCAACATTTTTTCCTGGTACTCCTCCCATAGATGAACTAAAACCTCACTGTCACCAGCCTCTTTAAACGTGTGGCCCCTGGCTATTAGATCTCTGCGCAGATCCTGGTAGTTGTATATTTCGCCATTAAAAACCACCCAGATAGAGCCATCCTCGTTGCTCAACGGTTGTGCAGAGCCGTCCAGGTCGACAATTGAGAGACGGCGATGCCCGAAAAAAAGTCGTCCAGCTACGTTCTCAGCTTGGTTGCTGGCAGGGGCAAGCCTTTTCTGTCCAGCCTGCAAAGCGATGTAGCCGTGACCATCTGGACCACGATGGTGTAGTGTTTCAGTCATGGCGGCGACAGTTTGCCCCAGTCTGGCATCTGTAAAGCTGTATATTCCGGCAATACCGCACATATAGGTTTTCCGTTGTTAAAATAATATAAAAATGTTACAAGGTAAGGAGTTGCACACCCTTTATCCTAGAGTCCAACTTCCAAAAAAAAGCTATTTATGCATATCGGTTTTGTCGCAGGACTAAATGATCGAAAGCTCTCCCAAAAGCTTGCACCTCTGCAGGCCATGCCGGAGGTGACACGTATAAGTCTGTTCCGTCGCCAACCATTTTTTGGTGAAAAAGTGCAGTGGCATCCTCTGCCGGCATTTGTAGACCTACACCCACTGCTTGGTGATCTATGGCGGATGATGCAGCTTTTGTACCGGGGTTCAGAGTGCGATTTGTTGGTTGGTTGTCATCAGCGATTCCATGGCTTGATGGTTGCTCTGGCCGGTAAAATTTTAAAAGTTCCTACAGCACAACTGATCATAACCGATTTCGACCTCATGTGGGGTCATCCTGCCTTTCGCTGGGCTATTCGTCAAGCGGTAGTGGTTGGGTTGCGCGGCCAAAAGGCCAAAAAAAGCTGTTTGAGCAAACTGTCGCCGGAACTGCCACTGCTCTTCATCCCGCCAAATGTTTTGCCGCCACCACTACCCAAGAGTGAACCAACTGCTACAAAGAGGGATATAGATGTTCTGTTTGTCGGTTCATTTACCGAGGATAAAAATATTCCACTTTTGGCAAAAATCCTTGAAGGTATAAAAGATAGCCGGAGTAGGCTGGAGGCTTATGTAATTGGCGAAGGTCCTGAGCTAAAGAGGTTCCAAACCCATATTAAAAAAGAGGGTCTTAGCAAAGAAGTTACTATTTTAGAGATGCTGCCCTATGCAGATTTAGAAGGCTTTTATAGACGGGCCAAGTTGCTGTTGCTACCTAGTCGTGCTGAAGGTTTTCCTATGGTTATTCCTGAAGCTATGGGGTGGGGAACTCCGGTAGTAGCCAGTGATGTTGGCGGTATTGGCGATTTGGTGATTTCTGACAAAACAGGTTTTTTAGTTGCTAGCGGTAATTGCGAGGGTTTTATTGCTGCTTGTGAAAAAATTCTTGAGGATCAAGAGCTTGCTGACCAATTAGCAGTTAATGCAAGGATAGCCCATGATGATTTTGTTGCTGCAAGCTCTCTTGAAGCTGGTATTGAGCAGTGGCGTAAAGCTCTATCAGTGGTAGCTCCGAAAAAAAGAAAATAAAATGGAAAACCTAAAACTGTTTAAAGACCTGCAATCATTATCACTCTCTCTTGCTGAGCTGTGCAAAAACCTTGTTGTCACTACTACTAAAAATAGGGATTTTTATTTAGCCATTTCTGGTGGCAGTACCCCAAGGCAGCTATTTCAAACTTTAGCACGAGCACAATTTTCTGATCTTATTCCATGGCATAAGCTCCATATTTTTTGGGTTGATGAACGTTGTGTGCCAATGGACCATCCAGATAGTAACTATCTTCTTGCCAAACAGGCTCTGTTTGACCATATAAATTTACCACCTGATAATATTCATGCCATACGTGGTGCAGCAGAGCCAAATATGGAGGCTCTACGCTATGCTGAAGATGTTAAAAGCTCTCTGCCCAAAGGGGAAAATGGATTGCCACGGTTTGATTTGATTCTTTTGGGTTTGGGTGGTGATGGCCATACCGCGTCGCTGTTTCCAACAGGGGAGGCTTTTAAGCCGGGCAGTGAAAATCTGTTGTGTAGGGTCGCCGAGCATCCTGGTTCAAGGCAGAAGCGGATCTCGATGAATCTACCCCTTTTAAACGGAGCTGCGGAGGTGGTATTTATGGTATCTGGCAGTGAGAAAAGCGGCGTAGTAGCCGATATTTTTCTGCAAAGAGATGGATTTAATAACTATCCTGCAGCGTTGGTAAGCCCAGAATCGGGTAAATTGACCTGGTATCTTGATCATGGGGCCGCCCAACTGCTGCATCTAGGTTAATGGGGCTGGTTGAAGAGTTTATATTTTTTTTATAATACCCAGCTTCTCTCTAGCTGTCTGCCACAGGCTTGTCGGTATTACATCTCTAAGTAGTAACAACATCCCCCGTCGCCAAAATAGTAGAGCGTAGACTTTTACTGCAAACCATAGAGATATTTTTGAACGCCACTTTCTCATCAGAAATAGATTTGTCTGTATCGAATTGATCATACCGCTTGAGATGTTGGCGTTGTGTATACGGTATGTGGATAGTGTCGCATCTAGAAAGGCAAATTTTTTTTCGGCATAGGCAAGTTGTAGCCAAAAATCAAGATCTTCACAGCTTACTATGCCGGGAGATTCATCAAAATATAGACCAAGGTCATTCTGATTTTTTATCATGACTGTAAGAATTGGAACCATATTGCCTCTGAGCAATAGTTGTTTAAAGATAGTCTCGTTATCTAAGGGTCTGTAATGGTTGCTTGATTGCTGAAAATCACCGTGCTGTTCAGTGGTTGTCATCATTGTATAGGATAAAAAAAGCTCTCTGTCCTGCTCCATGAAGCTGGTCTGTTTTTCTAGCTTTTCTGGCAGCCAGAGATCATCTGCGTCTAAAAAGGCAAAATATTTTCCTCTGGCCTGCCGCATGGCTTCATTTCTTGGAGCAGCCGGTCCACCAGCATTTTTTGTGCGTTCTATTAAACAGATCCGGCTATCATTTTTACAAATCTCTCTGACAATCTCCCGGCTCTGGTCTGTGGAGCAGTCATCAACAATCAACATCTCCCAGTTGGTTAGAGTCTGTTTTTGCACCGACTCTATAGTCTGGGATATGAACTGCTCTGCGTTGAACATCGGTGTAATGATGCTTACTAATGGAGCAGGGCTGAGCTGTGGATCATCCATGGTAATTCTGTTTTTTCCTAGTCATTGTTAAGCCTAGATTCGGCAGTTGTTCGCCCATCACTGGCAAAACTTTTTGATTCACCTGGTAAATTAGAGAAAAGTCTCATCACCAATAAGGTGGCTTCTATTTTTTGTTATTCACCAGATAAACCAATATGTTGCACAATTAATGCCCACCCAGTTGCAGAATCTAGGATAAATAGTTGTTCTGGAAGAGAGGCTGATTGCACATCATAGTTGGAGAAAATGTAGCACACTTGCTCTGGTTACTGGTTCAAAATAATCGTTGATGATTTTTTGTCCTAATTTCCGGTTATGTAATAGAGTCTCTTGATCCTGGCTACGGTAAAATTTGACTGCTTCTATAAAGTCATCAATACCTATAGACTCTCGCCACATCTCTTTTGCTATTTCCTTGGGAATTGGGTTTCCGGAAATAGAGTTGGGAGTGATGATGATAATTACAGGAACTCCAAATGTTAGTGCTTCCACACAAGTACTTGAGGCGTTGGAGACAAAGAGGTCTGCCTGTTCGATAAAGTCAGATATGTTGCCGGTAATAAAAGTGATAGATTTGGGCCATGCTGTATCAAACATGGATTTTATCTGCTCTACACTGAAATTTGGGTGGGGTTTTATCCAATATCTTACACTACTATCTGTATACTCTGCTGTTGTGGCTAAAATTGTGTTGATGATCGTAACAACTTCTGCTCTACCTATAGGTAGGCCAACCAGAACTGTAAAGTGTTCTGGGTCGGGATGAAACTGTCTGGCTCTTCGCAGTTCGGTGAATCTAAAGGCTGGAGCTACCACTGTTTCAAAATCCTGACAGAACTCCTTTACCGGCTTTAATAAATTACGCCCTATCACTGCGATGCTATCGGGAATAAGTCTGGCATCTCTGTCGGCATTGGTTGGGCGAATTTGGATAAGTAATTTTGCTGCAGTGATGAATCCTTGATAACCGGTAATTTTTGTCTCTGGGCAGTGTTTGCGAAAGCCCGCTATCATACCTCGGTCTATTATCTGATTTTCGTACCATTCGATAAGCAGGCGAACAGAGACCCCTTCTTCTTGTAGTCGTCTGGAAAAAAAATAGTTTAGTAGGCCCGATATACTTGAGTAGTTACCAGAATAGCCGCGTATTTCAGAGATTATCAGTGGGCTGATATCAACTTTATGGAATCTGGTTTGGGGAATAGCTATTTGCCATGTTTTGAATGGGTATAACAGTGCGGCAAAGTAGTCTTGAGGCTTTAAAAAATCGTCAATAACCATAAATTGCTGCTCTGCACTGCGTAGCAGGGGGAATATTTTTGAGAACTTCATCGATTTGGTTAGGGAAGGAAGATAATAAACAGCTTTTTTTTCCTGACTATTCAGCTCATCAATGAGTCCAGGGTAATAACGATCATGGTATCGGCCATTAAAAATCATGCCTAACATAGGAGCGTCACAGCCAAGGACAAACATATCCAGCAGGGTAATCGGCTCTTTTATCTGATAGTGCTGCCTCTTACCCATTGATGCCACGAAGCGGTGCAGCAGATGCCATATGGATGTGGCAAATTGATATATAAACCGTTTTTTGCTCCGACTCCACCAGGAGTCAATAGTTTTGAACTCAATTGTGCAGGTTATGTTGTGCTGCTCTGCTAGTTGGCCAAGAGCCTTGGCTAATGGTTTATCGCTGAGGACAATTCGCTCTACGTTGCGGCCACTAAGCCAAATTTTTTTTATAAGGACAAGCAAACAGCAGCGCATATAAAGCCGGCCCATGTATGGGTCCCGGCTGGCTACTGAGCTTACTTGCCAGTAAATATTATTTTCAAGACCTTTAGATGCTGTGGCAATCAGATCTATATAGCTCTCTCTAATCTCATCGGCAACTTGGTTTAAAAGAGATAAATCTGCTTTACAAAGGTCGTCTAAGTTGATGACAGTAGCCGCATAACTGCTCATAACTTACTATCCATCGGGTCTGTTGCTATACATATCTTCCAAACAGGCAAGTAACCCTTGGCCTATATCAGTATAATAGTTGGTAACCAGCTTGAGGCCAATTTTGGGAATGAAAGAGTATGGGGTCTGGGTATAGTGCGATTCAAAACCGGTATTGGTGCAGGTAATTGGTATATTCTTGCCCAGTATCTCTTTGATGGTGGTCAACATATCAATATATTTCATGGGGTGATGCCCGGTTATTATGACATGTTTATTGAGATACTCTTCATCAAGAATATCCACACTCAACCGGGCAGCGTCATTAACAAAAATATACTCTCTCAGCTCCTCTCCAGAGCCGTTCCACTGTAGTTTATTCTCGTCAGTCGCCTGTTTTAAATAACGGTATATGGCGTTATCTACGCCGGCACGCGGGCCATATAGTGTACCATAACGCATAATTGTAAAGTCCAGGCCGTAGGTGCGTTGGTACTCCTCCAAATAGAGTTCGGTGGCCTGTTTGCTGCAACGGTAGAAACCTCCTTTTTGGCTATAAACATATACAGAGCTGGCATAGATCAAACGTTGAACTTTAGCTTTAACTGCTGCCTCCATAATGTTGATTGCACCGGTTATGTTGGCGTGGACCGTAGCTAGAGGCTTGTTGGTTGCCAGTTCCATGTCAGCCAGCCCTGCAAAATTATAGATAAAATCACAGCCATCAACAGCATTTTGCACCTGCTCTAAATCTAGTATATCACCTATCACCATGGACTGGTTTGCACTCAAATATGGTGAGGGTTTTATGTCGAAAATTACTACTTCATGTCCCAACTCGCTAAGCCTGTCTGCCACGTGACTGCCAAGGAATCCAGAGCCTCCAAACACCACTGTCTTCATATGTTTTGTCCTGTTATTCCGCTAATGGCTTTTGCCAAAAAAGTTAAATTATCTATAGACCATGGCTTTTCACTAAATGCTTTATGGTTCTCATCGGTTAAACGGGGGATGAACTTTATTCCCGTAGCATCTGCCGCCTGCTGGTCAGACTCTCCATCCCCAACCATAATTACCCTGTTGCTGACCAAGTTATAACGGGACATGATAGAGTCTATAGCATCTGGTTTACTAGTGGGAGAGCCGTACTGTTCAAGAAAAAACCGCGATAGCTTTTTTTTCTCCAGTATAAGGTCAAGCTCAGCTTGGGGGGTTCCTGAGGCAACAAAGTAGAGAGTGTTCTCTTGATATTTTTCTAAAAACTCGACAACTCCTGCAACTAATGGTGCAGCTATAACCTGCTCTAAGACAGTTTGTGAAAACTCGTCACCTAGCTGTTTTTCCATTTTTGCCGACAGTGGCTTGTTAAGCAAATCTTTGTATATATAGCGGAATTTTGCAAAGCGTGATATTCCTACATATTTTTCATGGTAGGCTAAAATTTGCGGTATTATATCTGGATAGCCGGAGAACAGCTTGGCAAAAGCCTGGGTTTTAATTTTAGTTGATTCAATAAGAACCCCGTCACAATCAAAAACTATTGCCAGCTTTTTATTCTGCTGCACCTTGTTACTCTCCACCAGCAGCAGTAACTACTTGACCGGTCATAAAACTGTTCTGTGCAGATCCTAGCCAGTGGATTGTCCTAGCCATCTCTGTAGGTGTGGCAGAGCGTTTTGCCGGTATTAGTGCTATACGTTCTGGAAGGCTATGCCTATCTTTTTCGCTATATATTTTTGTGTCGGTAATGCCAATTTGTACTGTATTGATAAATACATTACTGGCAGCCCATTTTTTATGTATGGCCGGCATAAACTCCAAAGCATGTTTGCTTATGGAGTAACAATAACTACTACCTCCACCGCCAAATTTTACCCCGACGCTGCCACCCATAACAATTCGCCCCCAACCCCTTTCTGCCATGCGAGGTCCTAGTGACCGCATAAAAAGAATGGCTGGGAACAGATTGACAGTGAAATGGCGCATAAGGGCTTCACCATCAATATCACTAAATACTATATCCTCTCGTATTGCCGCAAGATGGACAAAAATATCTGATTTTAGAATCTGTTCCTGATCACTGGCTATCATCTCTTCAACCGCATCTTTTGCAGAAAAATCTTTTTGTATAGGTACCAGTGCAGCACCAGCCTCTTTGCGAAGGGTTTGAAACTTGGAGTTGTCATTATGGTAGTGGGCTAAAACCCGGCAGCCTGATGCTAAATATTGCTTGCAAAGTGCAATACCTATGTTGGAGTTGGCTCCGGTAATCAATGCTTGGCGTTCCATTGTCAATTATCCATACTGGTAATTTGATGTGCAGTTTTCTGGTAAGCTAATTCAGGTGAAAGTGCACTTTTTGCATGGCTCTAACTGTTGCCGTTGCTGTGCGGAATGTGCTTCTCTGATTTTAGCATATGCAGAAGATTGCCATAGTTCCGTAATGGAATCATCTTTGAGAGAGCCGACACTTAAAGTAGACTTGTGGTCGTTTTCGCAAGGGTTGGCTTGACCGTTGTGCCAGAGAAACACTCTTCGCCATAAGTCCGAGCAAGGGCTATCAATACAGTTTGCTGGTTGATCATATATGTTTTGCCACGGATTATAACTAACGAAGGTTATCTGGTCAACAAGAGAGCCAAGGAACCCTACCATTGATTTAAAATCTTGCTGATCATCTGCATAGACCCCGGATATCCGGGTTATTATTTTTGAATCAGGATAATGTTTTACTTTGATCTCTTGAAACATTTCAATGTTTTTGATTACTTGCTGCAAATCACCGTTTACTCGCATACGGCTATATAACTCTGCATCAACTGCATCTACAGAAAAAGAGCAGGTCTGAACCCCGCCAGCTAAAATAGCATGGGCGATCTCTTCGGTTAAAAGCGAGGCGTTACTATTGAGTTTAAGGCTTAGAAATTTATCGACACAATATTCAAGCATGGGAACAATATCTTTACATATAAACGGTTCTCCCCGTGATGAGATAGAGATAAACTCAACATTTCCAAGCAGTTGATCGACAATATTTTTAAACATGGGTAGGGTCATGCTTCCCATGAAACCATGTTTTTTGTTGCTAAAACTGGGGTTGGTTTGATAACAGAAAATACAGCGATAGTTACAGATTGATGTTGGTTCGATCTGTACATATGGTGGATAGGCATCAATGTGCTTTTTTTTTGGGAAAACCTGGTATCGATAGCGATGATAGAGGTATTTAGGCAGGTCTTTGTCGTCTAAACGTACCATCTCTTCTGCTGACATTCTGGAGAGGTTGAAATCTTTTTTTTCAGTCTCCGGTTTACTAAGGTCTTCCTGAACAGTTTGTAATATTTTACTTAATGCCGGATCATGACTGTTCGCAGTTTTTCTCTCTAGTTTGAGAATACGTACAGCCCGTGCTTTTTGTGTTTGCAGAATATTGTCGGCTTGGTTCGAGACAAACGTAGCAAAACTATCATGCTTTTCATATACAGATTTACCACTCTTTTTCAGCATACTGCCTCTGTTTTATTGTTTATCGAATAAAAAGATAATTATAACATGAAGCAAACTGCCCGCCATCGTACATTTGTCCATGTTTTTTGTGCTGAAAACGGAAACCAGCACCGGTCAGGGTTTTTTCGACAAAATCAATTTCATCCTGCCTGTTTTCATCCAGTTCAATTGATATGTTTTTAAGGGTAGGGTTATTTAAGAGTTGCTTTGCCCCCTCAATAATCAGACCTTCAATACCGTCCACATCAATTTTTATGTGTGACGGTATGGGTGGGTTAAACAGTCTTACAAATTCATCAATAGAAAAACCAACCATTCCCTGTCTGAAGGCTGGATTAAAGGACTCTCCAAATAGATTATTATTTGAGGCAAAGCTGGATAGAGCACCACCAATCTCTGTTGTAGCCATATTCAAGGTATCAAGTTTTGTCGTGTTGTTAAAAGCTAAACAGAGAGCGGATATTTTATCATCTAGGTTATTTAACTCAATGTTACGACAGAGAGTGAAATAGTTGGCTGCACTTGGCTCAAAGGAAAGCACCTGGACTTTTTTGGTAGATGCTGCATAGAGTGAATACAGACCAATGTTAGCTCCAATATCCCAAAGCAGGTCACTCTCTTGTAACGAATTCAACCACTCTATGGTTTCAGGCTCCTTTACAAACAGTGTACTGCCTCTGCTATAGGTCAACATATTAGGAGAGAAAAGTTTTATCTGGCTACTGCCAGCAGGAATTGTGCGGATAGAGCTTTCCAATGCAAGACTGGTAAAAAGAGCGTGAAATTTTTTGCCTAGAAGAGCCAGTGGTAGTTGCCAAACCACAGCTAATGTCCTGGCTATTCGTCCTGTTAGATTCATTTGCCTATCTCTTTAATAGTATTGCCGGCTGAACTACCAGGGCTATTTGCTGCTCTGCTTCTGGTTTTTCAACCACCACTCAACACCAGGTAGTTGCCACTCATAATCAACATCGCACCCTGCCTCCTGGAGTAGGGGGTGTATCCTCTGGCCCATCCATTTTTGTGGTAGTAGTCCCTCTTCAAGTTTTTCCAAACATCTAGGGCGAACTATGGATACGCTCATGTCGGCAAAAAGGACATCTCCCTGGGAGTCACGGTCACAATTTAGAGTTGCCGGATCACCAAATACCTCAAAAGGTACAAACGGTTGCAAAAGGCCGTTCTCATCAAGCTTCCTCGCCCGTAACGGACTCCACATATTATAACGAGAGACTGAAACTGCCGAGTCCAAGGTTGGATCAGCCCGCAACACCTCAACCCCTTGATCAATCATTTTGCTGGTAATCGTCGCTGAGTTGCAGAACAGCAAAACCAAAAGCTCAATCTCTTCGTTTAACAGGTCTTTGATATAATGATAACCGTGGACATAGGCATCTTCACCAAGTGCTGCTTTGGAACATAAATATTCCGGCCTATCAATTATGTTGGCTCCATTTTTTTTTGTTATCTCTTTAATGGTAGGGCAGTCAGTTGAGACATATACCCCATCAACATGTTCTGCACCCTGGGCTGCTAGCAGTGGGTACTCCATAAGTGGCCTGCCAAGAACTTCAACTGTATTTTTGCCAGGAAAACCAACGCTTCCTGCTCTACCCAACAGTAGTGCTGCAATCATTTTATCAAACCTTGATGTAGATTAACCTGGATTCGGCAGTTGTTCGAACATTGCTTGTATATCATCTTGATTTACCTTGTAAATAAGGAAAACTCTCGTCA
>JADFZU010000036.1 GCA_015232365.1 Magnetococcales bacterium
CACAGGTGTTGCCAATAAGGATTTTCCGGCCAACGATCAACAACTTGATCTTCGCTCAAACCATACAGGGATTGCAGCATGGTTAAACCGGACATCATACGGATCGTAGCCCCAGGCGCACCCTTATCAGCATACAGTGGCTCAAACTGGTCTTCCAATCCTGACCAATCCACTCGTGCAGCTAGTTGTGACAATTCATGGTTTGGGTCACAGATCATCTCAAGTCGGACGTAAAACAAATTGCCCTGTGGGTCAATTTCGCTCTTTTTTGGTTTCATGATATCGCAAGGAAATGGTTGAAGTAATAGTGATTTCTTGCAATACATTATACTGCAAAAACTCAAACAATCACAGATAAATCAATGCGTTGAAACTTTTTCACGATCGACTACTTAGTTTGGATCTGAACGTAGCTTAGATATTTCGACCAATCTGTTGCAATCTCAACCTCACAAGGGGTGATTGAAAGTTTATTGAAGATTGAAAGTGAAGGCTTGTCGGGTGAAGTGTCCAATAGGACCAGATGTCAATAATGACGGGGCTTTTGGAGGTGTTAAAATTGGCGCGCTCGGCAGGAATCGAACCTGCAACCTACGGCTTAGAAGGCCGTTGCTCTATCCGATTGAGCTACGAGCGCAAGCCGTCCGCAACAGTGGTACATTAAAAAATGGTCGGGGTGAGAGGATTCGAACCTCCGGCCCTCGGTTCCCAAAACCGATGCGCTACCAGACTGCGCTACACCCCGACTATCTTCATCCACACGACTTGTTGGTGGAGTTGAAACGGCGCTCAGCCTAACTCAGTCGGCTAGGTGGAGCAAGATTTTTTAATGATTTATAGTAAAATAATTTTATTGTCGGTATTTTTTGCCACTATTTTTGGCTGGAAGTTGCCAATTATATTAAATATTTTCCTATAAAAGCTCAGCCATTTCATCAATGGATGATATGGGGTCGATTTTTATCGGCAGGTTTTCCGGTAATTTATTGTAAACTTTTTTGGGTAGTAGACATCGGGTAAAACCTAATTTAGCTGCCTCTTTTATCCTGGTAACAGCGTGGGAGATGGCCCGTACCTCACCAGCCAGACCAACTTCGCCAATAATTACCAGCCCCTGATCAACACTAAGATTACGGTGGGAGGCAAATAGGGATGCTGCTACTGCCAGATCTGCTGCGGTTTCGGTAATTCTAAAACCTCCGGCAATATTAAGAAAAATATCATGGCTGAAGAGACCTAGTCCCAGCCGTTTTTCCAGAACCGCCGTCAGCATAGCCAAACGGTTGCCGTCCCAGCCCAAGGTTGTACGCCGGGGTTGGGCCAAGGGACTGGGGGCAACAAGTGATTGAATCTCAAGCAGTACTGGTCTGGTTCCCTCCATACCGGCAAAGACAACTGAGCCAGCAGCCCCTTGTACCCGTTCGGAGAGAAATAGCTCTGAGGGGTTTTTTACCTCGGCAAGACCATCGGCACGCATCTCAAAGACACCGATCTCATTGGCTGGACCAAAACGGTTTTTTACGGCTCGAAGAATCCGGTAGTCGTGGCCTCTCTCCCCTTCAAAGTATAGAACTGTATCCACCATATGTTCTAAAACCCGTGGCCCGGCAATCTGCCCCTCTTTGGTGACATGACCAACTAAAAACATCGCCATATTTCTATGTTTGGCTTGGGATATAAGGCGTGCAGCACACTCTCTGACCTGGGTAACTGCTCCTGCTGCTGCCGGTATGTCATCACTTGCCAGGGTCTGTACTGAGTCCACCACCAGAATTGCCGGTGATGTCTCCTCGACAACCCTAATCACCTCTTCCAGACGGTTTTCCATCAAGACAGGAAAGTTGTCCCCTTGAATGCCAAGTCGGTCTGCCCGCTGTTTGAGTTGTTGAGCCGACTCTTCGCCTGATACGTACAGTACCGGTAGTTTTTCGGCAAAAGATGCCAGAGCCTCCATCAGCAGGGTAGATTTGCCGATTCCCGGGTCTCCAGCAATCAGTGTGACAGAACCTGGGGTTAGTCCGCCACCTAGCACCCTATTGAACTCACCAATGCCCACCTGTATCCGTACACCTCCTCCGTTGGCTATATGGGAGAGGGGAGTAGGCACAGCTAGCAGAGGGGCGTTTGCTGGTCGTTTTGAGTTGCTGCCAGAACTACCGATATTGAAGGATTTAAGGGTGTTCCAGGCTCCGCAGGATGGGCATTTGCCAACCCACTGGCCAAAATCGTCACCACAATCACTACAGACAAATCTCTCTTTATCTTTTGCCACGAAATTTTTTCCCTTATATATCTCTATTCTTAGGCTAAAATTGGTCAGTCTATCTGGATTAGGTTTTTAACGCCAATTAATCTGTATATTCATATTCCATTGACTCCACAGTGGTAGAACAATCATAGTAAACCAAATTTAACTTGCTTGGTTTACTAATGGCTGAATCTATATATTCTACATACCTAAAAGCCCGAAAAAAATCCGGTTTATGGCGTAGTTTACGCCCGGTTGGAGTAAGCCAGCAGGGGCGAACCATTTTGTCCGGGGAGTCGGTGCTTAACTTTTCCTCCAACGATTATATGGGGTTGGCTAGCCACCCTGCACTGAAAAAAAAGTCCAGGCAGTGGATAAAAAAATGGGGGGCTGGCTCTACGGCCTCTAGGTTGGTATGTGGCAATATGGAGCTGTTTGAGCAGGTTGAAGGGCGGTTGGTGGCTGGTAAAGGTTCTGAAGCGGCACTGGTTTTCAGCTCTGGATTTGGGGCAAATAGCGGTATTCTCTCGGCACTGTTGGACCGGCAGGTCTTAAAGAAGCAGCCCCAGGTTTTCTCAGACCGTTTAAACCATGCCTCCATGCATCACGGTCTCAGGGCGGCAGGTGTCAGGCAGATTCGCTATAGGCACAACGATCTTGACCACCTGGAAGAGCTTCTAAAAAAAAGCGGTCCTGGGCCTAAGTTTATACTTTCCGAGACGGTTTTCAGTATGGATGGTGACCGGGCTGATGTTGCCGGCCTTTTAAGCTTAAAAGAGCGTTATGGGGCTTTTCTCTATCTTGATGAGGCCCATGCAGCAGGGGTGTTGGGTCCGGCAGGGCTGGGGCTTGCAACGGAGTTTAAAGGCAGGGCCGATCTGGTTATGGGGACATTTAGCAAAGGTTTGGGCGGATTCGGAGCTTATGCAGCCTGCTCCCAGGATCTGAAAGATTTTTTGATCAACCACTGTAGCAGCTTCATTTTTGCTACTGCTCTGCCACCTGGGGTGTTGGGTTCCATGGCTGCTGCTTTGGATCTGCTGCCTTCAATGGCAAAAGAGAGGCGGTCTCTTCTTGCCCAGGGAGAACGTCTTAGGACTGCTTTACGAGGGGCTGGCTTGGATGTTGGCTACTCCAGTACCCAGATTGTTCCGGTGATTCTTGGGGATAACCAACGCTGTATTGAAGTGAGTCGCAGGCTGGAGAAAAAAGCTCTGCTCGGCATAGCTATTAGACCCCCGGCGGTTCCAGCGGGGAAAAGCCGGTTGCGGCTTTCGTTGACTGCCAACCATAGCTCGCAGGATATCGATAAGTTAATCCAAGGGATTATTGAGTCGGTTGCAGAGGTAGATAGAGCATGAAACAGCCCAGACTACTTTTGGTTCACGGTTGGGGTTTGGCTGCGGGAGTCTGGCGACCAATGCTTGAGAGATCTGGCAATCCGCCCCACTACTGTGTTGATTTTGGTTTTTTTGGCCGGGGGCAGTTGGATATTCCCACAGATGAGCCGTTAATAGCGGTGGGTCACTCATTGGGTTTTTTATGGCTGTTGAAGCATATATCTGACTCTCCTTGGGGTGGGCGGGTGCAGGGGTTGGTATCCATTAACGGTTTCTCCCGCTTTTCTCATGCTGATGACTTTCCCCATGGGGTTAATCACTGCATTTTACGGCGGATGAAAAATGGTATGCAGAGAGACCCGGTAAAGGTTCTTAATGATTTTAGAGTGCTTGGTGGAGGGCCGCCGGGAGACCTGATTGGTGCTGATGCCAAAAAGCGTCTTGACCCCTTGGCTCTGGCTTATGGTTTGGCCTGGTTGATGGAGTGGGATTGTCGTGAGGTTATCTCCGGCTGGGATAAGCCGTTTTTAGCCATTGCCAACAGCGATGATAAAGTAGTGACCCCTGAGATAACCAACGACTCATTTTCTCAATTTCCAGCTCTGCAATCTTCGCCAGTACAGTGGATGGATAGAGGCGGTCATCTTGGTTTGTTGACCAGGCCTCCGGCATATGGGGCGTTGGTGGATAAATTTTACAGGTCTTTTTGCTGATGGTTTTCCGTCAGGCTGTTACAGAGGTATTTAACGGTGCCAAGGCATATCAGCAGAAGGCTGTGGTGCAGCAAAGGGTTGCTGGGCGGTTGGCGGAACAGCTTGGGGATTTGGCTTTAGCTGATCAACCGCAGATTTTGGAGATTGGCTGTGGCACTGGCTTTTTAAGCAAACATTTGATTAATCTCTGGCCCGGTTCCAGGCTTTTATGCACCGATATTGCCCCGGAGATGTTGGCTCGTTGTCAAACCCAGTTGGCTAAGATGGATAGTGAGCTTATCGATTTTCAGGTGATGGATGGGGAAAATATCCCAGGTGATGAAACGTTTGATCTGATTGTTGCCAGCTTGGTCTTTCAGTGGTTTTTGGACCCGTTGGGCAATTTACAGAAACTTGTTAAGCGGTTGAAGCCTGGGGGCAGGTTGGTGTTTGTCACTTTGGGGCCGGAGACTTTTGTTGAGTGGCGGCAGTTTTGCAGCAAATATCAGCTTGCTTGTGGTCTGCACGACTACCCCAGTGGAGATGATTGGCAGCAGGGGTGGCCTCAAGGTGGAGTGGGGCAGGTGGTAGAGGAGCGTATTGTTGAGGAGTACCCGTCGCCACAGTTTTTTCTCAAGGGGTTGAAGGAGATTGGTACTGCTCTCTCCCCAGCCAGCCACAAGCCGGTTTCTGCTTTTGAAATGCGGAGGGCTCTACACTCTTATGCTGAGGAAAATAAAAATTTTTCAATAACCTACCACTTGATTTTTGCTGGTTTTTTAAAAACCAATCTGGATAATAACTAATGACTGAATATTCAATAAAACCTGCTGATTTTTACCAACAGCTTGTCAATACAGCTCTTGCAGGCGGGGTGCTGTCTCAGGGTGACGGCATGAGGATTTTAACCGATCCTGATGTGGAGTTGTTGCCGTTAATGCAGGCCGCATTTCAAGTACGTAAACGCTATTTTGGCCGTGGTGTCAGGGTCCATATTCTCAACAATGTGCAGAACGGTCTCTGTCCTGAAGATTGCAACTATTGTGCACAGGCGGTTGATAGTGAGGCAGCAATCCAAAAGTATAAGATCAAGTCTGATGCTGAGATTATGGCCGGGGCCAAGGCTGCCCACGAGTCAGGAGCATATCGTTACTGTATTGTTCTCTCTGGCCGGGAGCCAGATAAAAAGCGGGTAGATGAGATGTCGGCTTTGGTCAAGCGGATTAAAGCGGAATATCCGGTTGAGGTCTGTCTTTCGGCAGGTTTTATAGATGAGTCTGCTGCGGTTCAGTTAAAAGAGGCGGGGTTGAACCGTTATAACCACAATTTAAATACTGCCGAGTCCCACTATGGCGAGATCTGTTCAACCCACTCTTACAGACAACGGTTAGCAACACTGGAGGCGGCAAAGGGGGCAGGGCTTGAGGTTTGCAGTGGGATGATTATCGGCATGGGGGAGAGTCCTGATGAGATCTGGACTGTAGCTAATAAACTTAGAGAGCTAAATGCTCGATCTATTCCGGTAAATTTTTATGTTCATGTTCCAGGGGCTAAACTTGGCGAGAGGCATCAGCTAACTCCAGAATACTGTCTCCGGGCGTTGGCTCTATTTAGGTTTAGCAACCCTGATGCCGAGATCCGTGCTGCTGGGGGCCGGGAGGTTAATCTGCGTAGTTTGGAGAGTTTAGCCCTCTATCCTGCCAACTCTCTGTTTAGTGAGGGTTATCTTAATGTTGGTGGTCACGGAGCTGACAAGACCATGCAGATGATAAGTGATGCCGGTTTTAGTGTGGAGAGTATTGAGGAGGTTGATTGATGTTGCCTACAGGCAGTGTTTTTGTTGCCGGGACCGATACTGATGTTGGCAAATCGGTTGTTTCAGCATGGTTGTTGAGGAAGATCGGTGGTGATTATTGGAAGCCTATCCAGTCTGGTCTGGCTGGGGAGAGTGATCTTTTAGCAGTCAGACGTTTGAGTGGTTTGGCCGAGGATTCCTTCCATCCATCAACATATAATTTAACCCAACCTCTATCGCCCCACGCCTCGGCTGCACTGGATGGGGTGGAGATTAAACTAGATGATTTTGTCCTGCCTGAGAGTAAAAACCCCATTATTGTTGAGGGTGCTGGCGGTTTGTTGGTTCCTTTGAACGATCAGGATTTTATTGTCGATCTGATTCAGAGGCTGGCTCTTCCGGTATTATTGGTTGCCAGGTCCGGTTTGGGGACGATTAATCACACTTTGTTGAGTTTACAGTTATTACGGCAGAGAGGTGTAGATATTGCTGGGGTGGTGTTAAACGGAGAGCTAAATCCAGGTAACAGAGATGCTATTATAAAATATGGCAAGGTGGATATCATAGCTGAAATTCCCAAGCTAGACCCACTAAATGTCCAAACCCTAGGTGCTGCATAGTTATGGACAGTTTAATTGATATTGATCGCCGCCATGTCTGGCATCCGTTTACCCAGGAGGCAACTGCCCCTGAGCCAATTCCAATTCTCTCAGCATCCGGTGCGGTTCTCCACGGAGTTGACGGTAAAGAGTACTTGGACCTGATCTCCTCATGGTGGTTAACCACCCACGGTCACGCCCATCCAGTTATTGCCGAGGCAATAGCTAGGCAAGCAAAAAAACTAGAGCAGGTAATATTCGCTGGGTTTACCCACGAACCGGCAGTTAACCTGGCAAGCCAACTGGTTGCTATTCTTCCCAGAGAACTGACCAGAGTATTTTTTTCCGATAACGGCTCCACAGCCGTAGAAGTAGCACTGAAAATGGCCCGGCAATTCTATCTCAACAAAGGGGAGTCGAGAGAGAAGTTCCTGGCTTTTGATGGGGGCTATCACGGCGATACCGTTGGTGCAATGTCCATGGGGGCAACAACCGGGTTTTTTGAGCCGTTCCGACCCATGTTGTTCAGTGTCGATACCATCCCCTTTCCTGAGACATGGCAGGATGATCAAGAGGTAGAAAAAAAAGAGCGTGAGAGTTTAGAGGCTCTGGATAGATATCTGGATGAGAACAGAAAAGATTGTGCTGGCGTTCTTATAGAGCCACTTGTGCAAGGGGCATCTGGCATGCGGATCTGCCGGGATGGGTTTTTACAAAAGTTTGCAGAGAGAGTTCAAAGAGCAGGAGTGTTGTTGATCTGTGATGAGGTGATGACCGGATTCGGCAGAACCGGAGCTATGTTCGCCAGTGAAAAAGCCAAGATAAATCCAGATATTATATGTCTCTCTAAAGGGTTGACTGGAGGTTTTATGCCTCTCTCCGTAACCGTCTGCACCAATACGATCTATGAAGGTTTTTTAGGAGCAAGCTTTGACCGGGCCTTTGCCCACGGCCATTCATTCACCGCAAACTCCTTAAGCTGTGCTGCAGCCTTGGCATCCTTATCTCTTTTCAAAACTGAGAATACATTTACCAAAATTTCTAAAATAGAAAAAATCCACCAGGAGCGGATAGCACCACTATCAGACAGTAAAAAAATCACCAAACCGAGAGTTAAAGGGGTAATAGCCGCCCTGGATTTTGTCACCAACGATCCCGGCTACAGTTCCAAACTTGCCCCACTGCTAAAAGAGTTTTTTATAAAACGGGGTCTGTTAATCCGGCCTTTGGGTAATGTACTCTACCTGCTACCACCATACTGCATAAGCGACTCAGACCTGAACCGGGCCTGGGACGGTATTGATGCTGCACTGCAGGAGATAGACTTTTAACTTGTTCAGGCCACTGTTCTCCGCAGCCCCATAACCAGCGAAAACAGAGCCGGAACCATTACCAGTGTAAAAATAGTTGATATAAACAGCCCGCCAATTACCACACTGCCCAGGCCTCGGTAGAGTTCCGACCCGGCTCCGGGAAACAGGACTAGGGGGAGAAGTCCCAACATTGAGGTTATTGTCGACATGAAGATTGGTCTTACCCTGATTCTAACGGCGTTGGCTACCGCTTGGTTTGGCTCCATGTTCTCCTCAGCTATAAAACCAAGAGATTGATGGACGATCAAAATAGCGTTATTGACCACCACCCCGACCAGAATTACAAAACCCAACATGGTTAGAACATCCATGGCCTGGAAGTAGAAGAGGTTTAATATTTTCAGACCTAACAGCCCACCTGCTGCTGCCAGAGGCACTGTGGCGATAATTACAAAAGGGTATAGGAAAGATTCAAAAAGAGCCGCCATAAGAAGGTAGGTGATGAGCAGGGCCAAACCAAACTGCCAGACCATCGCCTCTTTTGCCAGCAGGAGTTGGTCGGCCCCTTCGGTTAGCCTGATCAGGGTTGCTTCCGGTAGCCCCTCTTTTCTCACTGGAGTGACCATTTTTTCAGTGATTAGGTTTACCGCAGTCTCAAGAGCCATGGTTTTAGGTGGGGTGATGCGTAGAGTTACCGTACGCTCCCGGTCGAGATGGTCTACCTGCACCGGGCCAACAGTAAGTTTTATGTCCATAACCGCTGAGACTGGAATTATATCGCCGTTACTGGTTGGTATGGGGATGTTGCCCACATCCTGGGTGCGGCTTAACAGCTTCTCTGGGCCACGGAGGGTAAGGTCGATCTCCCGTCCGCCAATAATAATATCATCTACCTTCAGGCCGCCATTAAAGGCATCTACGGTCTGTCCCACCTCAAGTGCTGAGAGGTTGTTCTCTTGGATGGCTAAACTTTTAGGCACAAGGTGCAACTCCGGGTTACCAAGCTCAAGGCCGGGAATAGGCTGAACCTGTGCACCTGGGATCGCCTCCATGGATAACATGAAGAGCCGTTTGGCAAGCTTGTTGAGAGTCTCAAGATTCGGCCCGGTAATGGCAAGATCCAAGGATCTGCCGCCGCCAATACCCCGGCCAAAAATTGAGCTTTGATTGACAATACCAATTGTGCCGGGAATCGAGCGTACGGGCTTTTTCATGATTGGCAACAGCTCTTGAACCCGGCTTGGGTCTCTGGTTGAGCTACCCATAAAAACCCGTGGCCCCATGGTGACAAAAAATAGATTCCGCATAGCAGGAATCTCATCTACCGTCTCTGGGTCAGGGTCCCAGTAAGGTTTTAACTCTTGTTCAACACCCTCAGCCATTCTAGTCATCTCTTCCAGATTGTATCCTGGTGGTGGAATCAACATGGCAAAGATTAAATTCCGGCTCCCGCTAGGCAGATACTCTGCTGGGGGAATAAAGAGCATGGTCAGGCCAACCGCTGCCCCTGCCAGCCCACCTACAACCATTAGCTTAGAGGACAACCGTTTGTTGATGTTGGAAACCAGAGCCGAGATCCAGTTGGCAATGCGTCCGGTTTTTTTGTCGTCATCGACAATATAGCTCCGCCCAGAGCGGCCTATTAACTGCTGGGCCAGGGATGGTATAACCGTGGTGGAGACCAGTAGAGAGAAGAGAACTGCTGCACAGAGAGCCACAGCAATATCACCAAAAAGCTGGGCAGCCTCTATCTCCAGGGTAAGAATTGGTAAAAAAACTGCTACGGTTGTGGCGGTAGCGATAAAAATTGCCCCCCAAACCTGGCCTGCACCCTGGACTGCCGCCTCAATCCGGGATAGCCCCTCGCCTTTTAACCGAACAATATTCTCCAGTACCACAATAGCCGGATCTACCACCATACCAACAGCAAAAGCCAGGCCAGCCAGGGAGATGACGTTAACCGTCCGGCCCATGGCATACATAGCCAGAAAAGCCCCGACAATAGAGATGGGAATTGCCAGAGCGATGATAAAAGTCGCTGACAGAGAACGCAAAAAAAGCAGCAAAGATCCCATAGCCAGCAGTGCACCAATTAGCAGGTTGTTGCGGACCAGGGTGATGGCTGCGTGGATATAGTCAGTCTGATCGTAGACCATGGTTAGCTGTAGACCACGGCTTGGTAGAATCTCCCGGTTGAGATAGTCTATAGAGCTTTTAATATCGGTCATGATATCCAGCACATTTGCACCGTTGGCCCGCACCGCATTAATTGCCATTATGGGGCGGCCGTTAGCCCGAACATTAACCCTGGCATCACTATGGTTAAAATCTACATCAGCTATATCGCCAATGGTGATAATGCCGCCGCTATCAGAGCTAACCACTACCTTTTTAACCTGTTCCGGGTTCTGGAACTGGCCTAGGGTTCGCACCAAATAGGAGCGTTTTCCCTCATCAAGGTTTCCTGCCGAGATGTTGGCGTTCTCGGCTCTAAGCACCGATGAGATTTTATTGATGGTTATACCACGCATGGCTAAGCGGTCAGGATCGACGGTAATTCGCAACTCCTGCTGCCGGCCACCATAGATATTGATTGTGGCAACACCGGGTATCCGCTCCATAGTAGCTTTTACCGTATCTTCAACATAGTCAAACTCAGTTGCCACCGGGCGGCTATCATTGCTATCAATCCTGGATAGTTTAATCCAGGTTATGGGTGCATCGTCGGAGTCGGCGCTTTTTAGAGTTGGCCGTTGTGCCTCATTGGGATAATCCTTTACCCGTTGCAGCCGGTTGTTGGTCAACATCAAGGCGGCGTCCATATCGGTTCCGGGTCTAAACTCCAGCTTGATCTGTGACCGCCTTGAGGTGGATGATGAGTTGATTTTAACCAAACCAGGAACCGCTTTTAAGACATCTTCCTGGGGAATGGTAATTTCAGACTCAACCTCTAATGGTGAAGAGCCGGGCCACTCGGTGGTGATGGTAATAACCGGCTTTCTAACATCGGGAATAAGTTGAATTGGAATCTGAAAATAGGCGAGGAGTCCAAATAGAAACAGTAGCAGCACCCCGACAATCACCGCAACCGGGCGTTGGGTAGAGATGCTGACCAGACTCATAATTTTTTCTCTACTATGGGAGTTGGTGGGCTTGCTCCGGTTAGAGGTATGGAGGTAACCTTCTGGCCGGGCCTAACCCTTTCGTTACCTCGAACAACAACAAACTCACCAGCTTTGAGCCCCTTTTTTACCTGAAAAAAACCATTTATTGATGGCCCCAACTGCACATTTGCCCCACGGATGGTATCGTCATCAACCACAAAGACCATATTTTGTTTACCATTGCGAATGATGGCATCTTTTGCTACCAGCAGTATTTTTTTCTTCAACCCCAAAGGTATGGTTAGAGATACCTCTTCTCCGGCAACGGCTTTGGTGCTGTTGCTCATGGTCCAGAAGCTTGGCTGATTACGGGATTGGGGGTTCTGCCTGGGCAGAATAGAGCGTAGGCTGACCATACTGGTAGTGGCAACTTTTGGAAAAAAGCTCTCTGCTGTTGCCCCTGTCTGGAGAGTGGCAGCAATGTTGGCAGGAATAAGAACTTTAATCTCCAACTGGGTGGGATCAAGAAGAGTAACTACCCCTTGACCGGCTTCAAGCCACTCCCCTTTCTGGATCAACTTTTCAGTTATTATCCCGGAGAATGGAGCAATGATTTCATGGCGACTCAGACGGTCATCTATCTGTTTTAACTGAGCATTGGCCCTGTCTAGTTTGGCAGCACTAACCGCCTCTTCTGTAATCCGGTCTGAGAGCCGTTGCCGGGAGAGGGCCGGGGTGTTCTGTAGTTTTCTATCACGGGCAAGGTTGCTTCTTGCGTGGGTTAAATTTGCCTTTGCTTCGGCTATTATGCTGAGTTGAATCTGCTTTTCACGTTTACTATCCATGGAATCAAGTATGATTAATTTATCCCCTTTTTCAACCCTATCGCCTACCTGAATTGGTGTTTGAACAACATATCCAGAGATGCGGCTGGCAATAGTCGCCTCTAAAAGTGGAATCACCGTACCGGGAATAGCTCTGTTGGGTCTGGCGGGCTGCTCAACCACAGCAGTGACCACAACCAGTGGAGCCTGAGGCTTTTTGTCAGCTCCGCAAACTGGATTTACCAGCAGTGTGCAAGCGGTTAAAAAAGCAACAAAAAATCTGGTTATACCCATAGGTTTTCCTATGAAAAGAAAGGCTTATTTGCGACAGTGTTTAAACATATCCAACTCTTGATTGTAGCTGCTGGTTTTTATATCCATTATTCCTAACATAGTGTGGAACAGGTTGTCATGGCTATAGCTATTGTTTTTTGTTTCAGATAGACACTGGCTCTCTAGCTGCATTGATTGGCTAAATGCCTTGGATAACCACATATACATAGGTACATGGGTCTGGGCTGATGGGGCGATGGAGTAGGGCAGGCCGTGGAGGTAGATTCCCCCTTCGCCCAAGGACTCGCCATGGTCGGAAATATAGAGCAGAGCACTATCAAAACGATCACTATGACCTTTAAGCATGGTGATTAAATCTGCTACCACGCTATCGGTGTAGAGGAGGGTGTTATCGTAGGTGTTGATAATATCCTGCTGTGGGCAGGTTTCAATCTGGGCTTTGTCACAGGTTGGGGTAAACCGCCTGAACTCTTTTGGGTAGCGTTTATAATATGCCGGGCCGTGGCTGCCCTGCTGATGCAATACCACAAATATTGGTCCGGTTTCGCTTTCCAGAATCTTATCCAAACGCTTCTCTAAAATTTTATCAAAACAGCCGTCGTCGTTGCATAGCCCCGGAATCTCTTTATGGGAGAGATCTTCCGACTCTACCCGGTCACAAATACCTTTGCAGCCGGAGTTGTTGTTCAGCCACCAGACCCTAACTCCAGCACGCTGCATAACATCCAGTAAACCTTCTCTATATTTTGCTTCTCCAGGGGAAAAATCATCCTTGGAGTTGACAGAGAACATGCATGGTAGAGAGGTGGCGGTAGCTGTACCGCAAGAGGAGACGTTGGAAAAATAGATACCGCCAGCACTTTTTAGCTTAGGGTTTGTCTCACGCTCATAGCCCTGTAGAGAGAAATGGTCGGCACGAGCGGTTTCACCCACCACCATAACAAAAAGGCTCCTCTTACCGCTATTTTGTAAAATAGACCCAGCTTTGGCGTCAAGACCAATCTTCTCAAACTCTTTTGGGGCGTTGAAGTGCATCCGTTTTAACAGTGTGGTGGTAGCATAGATGACATTTACCGGAGCTATAAGGTGCCGGACATGGCGGTTGTTGCGGAAAAATACCGAATACTGCTTAAAACCGCTAATGACAATGGCTGCCATAACTACAAAGCTCAATGTGATGATAACCGACTTTTTTTTGCCTGCACTAAAAAATGGTTGGTAGTGGATCGGCTGTCTTATGACTAGAAAAGCCGGAATACCACCCCAGAGGGCAAGATGGACAAACATACCTATAGATAGCAGGTCTCCAGCCTCCCGGACATCGGTTTCCAAGACGTTGCGTATCATGTCCCGGTCGATCATTACCCCGAAGGTGTCCATAAAATAACTGGCGGAGGCAGCGATGATGATTAAGGCGACAGCAAGAGGTTTGAAGAGGCCGGGCCAGGCAAGAAGGGTGAGAATTGCATTTATTGCCAGCAGCAGAAATACAAATAGTGAGATAGGAAATAGCCAAGATGTGGTGCTGGAGTCCACACTCAAGCGAACCACCTCATGCCATAGAGCCTGATTAAACAGTGCCATGATTACAACTGTAACCATCATGGCTACTTTATGAACTGAGATGGTTTTTCTATCTTTATAAATCTTTTTCACTTATCTACTCTTTTGCTGGAGCATCCTCTTTTGCCGGGGCTTCGCCAACTTTCTCTTTATAGTCGCACTCTTCACTTGCACAGATATGCTCCAGACCCCATTTTTTGGTGATTTTCTCCATAACAAATGGTGCACTACATTTAGGGCAAGGTATGGTTAGAGGTTTGTTCCACAGTGCGTGTTTACACTTGGGGTAGGTAGAGCAGGAGTAGAATATTTTACCTCTACGGGATTTTTTCTCTAAAAATGTCCCTTTGCCGCAGGTTGGGCAGGCAATTCCAGTATCTACCGGTTTTTCCAATGATTGAATATTGCGGCATTTTGGATAGCCAGAACAGGCTAGATATTTACCAAAACGGCCCTCTTTGATCAACATCCCTTCACCGCATTTTTCGCACTTCTCTTCCGACATAACCGGCTCAACTACCGGTTTCTCCTCTTCACCCTCTTTTAGAATATTCCTGGTATATTTACAGTCTGGATAGTTTGAACAGGCCATGAAACGACCATAGCGGCCTAGTTTTATCTGTAAATTCTCACTGCACTCAGGACATTTCTCTTCTGTATTTTCAGTAGTGACCTGGGCTCTGGTAGTGGTTTTATCTTTATCTTCAATCAAACTTTTAAACGGTGACCAAAAATCTTTAAGAAGTGGAACCCACTCTTTTTCACCACGGGAAATAGCGTCCAGATCATCCTCTAAATGGGCAGTAAAGTGGTAGTCGACATATTTTTCAAAATGTTCCACCAAAAAACGGTTGACCACCATTCCCACATCTTCCGGAAAGAATTTTTTCTGCTCCAGCTTCACATAGCCCCGGTCTTGAATGGTCGACATGGTAGGAGCATAGGTTGAAGGACGGCCGATGCCGTAGCTCTCCAGCACTTTAACAAGCGATGCTTCAGTATATCTTGGTGGCGGCTCGGTAAAGTGCTGTTGGGGGATAATCTGCTCAATTGTGATCTTATCGCCCTCTGCCAACTCCGGCAGCATCGTATTGCTGTCATCATCGTTCCGGTCTTGGAGGGAGACCTCATCTTTGCCCTCGCTATAGACCTTCATAAAACCTGGGAAAGCCACTGACGAGCCGTTGGCTCGTAGAGAGTAGGGAGCTTTAGGATCGCTGCTGTCTACCGAAAGGGTAGCCACTACCTTATCAATTTTTGCCCCAGCCATCTGGCAGGCCATGGTCCGTTTCCAGATCAACTCATAGAGACGGTATTGGTCGTTGTCCAGTGATTTTCTTAGCCGTTCCGGTAGATGATTTACATCTGTAGGTCTTACCGCTTCATGGGCCTCTTGGGCATTTTTAGCAGATGATTTAAAAAACCGTGGTTTATTAGGCAGAAACTCCTGCCCATAACGTGAGGCAACCAGATCTCGAATGGTATCTACCGCCTCTGTAGCAAGGTTTACCGAGTCGGTACGCATGTAGGTTATCAGTCCCACAACCTCTTCATGGCCGTCAGGGAAGGGGATTTTTATCCCTTCGTAGAGTTTCTGTGCCACCATCATGGCCTTTTTAGCTGAAAAACCAAGCTTCCGTGATGCCTCTTGCTGCAGGCTTGAGGTGATAAATGGTGGTGAAGGGTTACGGTTTGACTGTTTTTTGGTTAGCTCAGATATGGTTAACGATCTGTTCTCAATCGCTTTTACCAGCTCTTTGGCCCTTTTTTCGTCGGGAATGTCAAATTTGCTCAGCTTTTTACTTTCAGCTACCACCAACCGGGCCTGGAACTTTGCCTCTATATCCTGTTCTTTATTAACGTTGGCAATTATCGACCAGTACTCTTGGGATTGAAAAGCCAGAATTTCGTTCTCCCGCTCACAAACCAGACGTAGAGCAACTGACTGTACCCGGCCTGCGGAGAGTCCCCGGCGAACTTTTTTCCAGAGTAGTGGGCTTAGGGTGAAACCAACAAGATAGTCCAAGGCACGTCTGGCCTGCTGGGCATTGACCATGGACATGTCAATATCTCTAGCGTTTGCCACCGCATTTTGGATGGCTTTTTTGGTGATCTCATGGAAGACCACCCGCTTGACCGACATATCTTTCACACCCAGACGTTTTTTCTTCAACACCTCAAGAACATGCCAGGAGATAGCCTCTCCCTCTCTATCCGGGTCGGTTGCCAGCAGAATCTCGTCTGCCCCCTTTACCGATTTGGCTAGCTCGGTAACATGTTTGGTCGACTGTTTGGATATCTCATAAGACATCTCAAAATCATTTTCAGTATCTACCGAGCCGTTTTTACTGGGCAGATCCCGTATATGACCATAGGTGGCAACCACTTTAAACCCCTTGCCGAGGAATTTTTCAATGGTTTTAGCTTTGGCTGGTGACTCAACAATAACAATAGCGCTCATAACATTTAGATCGCAATATTCCCTTATATTTCAATTGTGCAAGATGAAATATTAAAGGTAAAATAAGTTAAATTAGCCCTGTTGACTTTTTAAAAGGGCGTATCTATTCCCGGAAAGTCGCACAACAACTCCGGTCAATTCAAGCTGAAGTAAGATGCGGGAAAGAGAGGCGACTGTCAATTGACACTTTCTCGCTAACTCGTCAGCAAGCAGTGGTCCATCGGCTAAATGGTCTACAATAGAGCCATTTTTAGAGGGTTTGCTGCTTGTGGTTAAATTTTTTATCTGCTCTTTTTTTGCCGGGCTGGAAGTTGTTGGAGGTTTTGTCGATATGGACCACGACAGCTCCTGCAAAATATCCTCAACATCTTCAACCAGCCTTGCCCCCTGGCGAATTAGATTGTTTACCCCTTTGGAGCGACTATCTCCAGCAGCACCGGACCCAGGTACTGCAAACACCTCGCGGTTTTGCTCAAGAGCCAGCCTTGCGGTGATAAGAGAGCCGGAGCGTGGAGTCGCCTCTACCACTACCACACCTTGACAGAGACCACTGATAATCCGGTTTCTTGGTGGAAAAAGATAGGGTACTGCCTTGGTTCCCAGAGGGGCTTCAGTTATTAGGCAGCCGTTGTTGATAATCTTTTTTTTCAACTCCCGGTTTTGTGGTGGATAGTCCACATCCAACCCGGTAGCAATAACTGCTATAGTCGGGCCGTTACCCAGCAAAGCCCCCTCGTGGGCTGCGGTATCAATGCCCATGGCAAGGCCGCTTACAGTGGTAATATTGTGTTGGGATAGATCCCGGCCCAGGTTCTGGGCAAAGGCTACACCGCTTCTGCTCGCACGTCTGGAGCCAACTATGGCTATACTCTGGGTGCTATTTAAGTGGCTGGAATCACCCAATATAAAAAGAACAGGGGGTGGGTCGTGGATCTCGGTAAGGATTTGGGGATACTCTGCATCACCTCTGATTATCGCCCTACCGCCAAAGTTGGCTAGCTGGTCAAGTTGGTTGGTAATGGGATCTTTGGGGATCATCTCCCGGAAACCCTGAAGGGAGGCAACCATGGCCTGGGAGATGCCGGGAACCTGGTTCAAGCTACTTTTCTCCGCCTCCAGTATGGACTCTGGCTTGCCAAAGTGTTGCAGGAGTCTGCCTATAGCAACCGGCCCCAGACCGGGAAGCCGGATTAACCGCAGCCAGTCTTGGAGAGTCTCTCTTCTCATTTTGGGGTCGTAGCCATCCTATCCCCCCGTTGCACAGGGTGGGTTGAATCGACTAAAAAGCCTATGGATGCTCGTTCCCCTATGCGAACCAGAACCCCATGACCGATAGTTTTGGGTGGAAGTGTGACCATCTCTTTGCTGATCGGGTCAAGAATCTTTTGGGTAGCTTTATAAATAGGCAGCATCAGCCCCATGGTTGCCCAGTCCCGGCGACCCAGGCCGACAATAAATAGCTGGCTTGATCCAGCCCCGTCCTGGTCATTCTCTATTCGCAGTATCCGCCCCTCCATTTTGGTAGCGGCATCTTTATGGATTTTAAGTTGTGGCTCAACGGTAGGAGCCGGCATAAGCAGATCACCAGCAATAACCGCCTGTTTGGAGTCGGTGATTACAGCTACAGTCCCGGCTTCAGTGTTGTATTGGGTTTTTAAACGGCCTATATAAAATGATAAAATCCCCATCTTCTCATCGGTTAATGGATCGATTAACAGAGGTCCGGGTCTATGGATGATCAGTTTGCTTTCTGGTGGTAGGGGTTTGGTTTTTATTAGTAGCTGATCATTGCTACCACTGATATCTCTTCTCTCTAGAGAGCCGATAATATAATTTTTTTCTGGAGGACGATGTAAAATAAAGCCGGTCTGGCGAATACGGTTACGAATTCGCGGGGTCAATTCCAGCAGCAGACCTTTCTCCTGTTTGGGAACTCCGCTCATTACAATCTGTGGCGATAGTTTGTCAACCCGCTGCCACTGGAGTCTCTTTTGTACAGCCTCTGTTGCCGGGGGTTCTCCAGCCCATAGGGAGATGGGTAACAAAAGCATGGCGATAGATAAAATATATTTAATCATGACGGCGACTCACTTTTTTGCCCGATACGTGGTTCAACTCCAGCAATAAGGCGTTGAATATTGGTCCGGTGCCGCCAAAAAATAAGGCCGGTTAAAAGTCCAGAGGCCCATAGAGCTGTAGTTTCACCCAAAAGAGCAAGTACCAGAGGCAGTGCTCCAAATGCAATCAGGGCGGCAAGGGAGGAAATTTTAAATGTTTTTGCTGCCAGAAGCCAGATTAACAGGGATATTGCCGCCGCAACCGGAACCCAGGCAATTAAAACTCCCAAAGCGGTCGCCACCCCCTTACCACCCTTAAAACCAAGATAGATTGGAAAGAGATGGCCCAAAAAGGCTGCCAAGGCAGAACAGAGGGTGATAAAACTATCCGGTCCATAGATTGTATTGGCTATTAAAACCGGGAAACCTCCTTTGCCCATATCCAGCAAAAGAGCGGCAATTCCGGCTTTTTTGCCGACTATACGCAGAACATTGGTCGCACCTATATTACCGCTGCCCTGGGTTCTGATATCACCACCGCCAAGCAGCCTGACCAAAAGCAGGCCAAAGGGGATGGAGCCAATAAGATAGGAGCCGACAATCAGGGCAATAGGTATAGGCTCACTCACTGTTGAACTGCTCTCTGTTCAGGTTCCAAAAGCATATCCTGGATCATTAGATGGTTGATTTTGGTCCCGGTTTCCCCTGTATCATCAACCTTTGGCACACTCTCATCAGGCTCTACAGGTAGGGGCCAATAGTTTGATTGAGGGGTACGGTTCTCCTCCCATAGTCTGCGAATAACCTGTTGCATAGCCAGCTTTTTTTCCAGTTTTCTGGCGGTTTTAAAAGCCATGGGTCGGAAAGCTGCTTCCAGGTCTGCGGCTTCTGGCTGGATGATCTCAGGTATAGCAGCTTCTGCCCAGGCAGATCTAGTAATAAAGTCTTTATAAAAACCGGCGTTAAGCATCTCATGAGTTGCCACAGCAGCAGCATCTTCAATAATTTGTTGCAGATCCGTTGGTAGTTTATTAAACCAGACTTGATTAACGGTAAAAACCGACCAGCCGTGTTGTTGGCGTATATCAAAATAGTGAGATGCCGTAAGGGGATAAGAGGTGTTGGCAAGGGTCTCAGGGGTGGATACAACACCTTCAATCCAACCTGACTCAAGAGCTTCCTGGATGTCGGCAGCAGGAACGGTCACCTGTTTTACAGAGAGGGCTTTGTGCACAGTGCCCATCCATCTATCTACAGGAGTTCTCACAGAAAGACCGATAAAAGAGCGAGGCGGCAGAGCGGCATTTACGTTTAATTCTCCAGTCATAATCTGGGTGATGGCATCAATATCAAACGGCTCATTATCTATTTGCTCCATCTCAACAGGCTTCTCTTCAATTTTTTCCTCTGCAACATCGTTCTGGGTTTCGCTATCTTTGTTCTCAAAGGCCAGCAGGCCATAAAATCCATATGAGCCGTAACCCAGGACGCGCATTTTTTTACTACTGGCAGTTTTTCGCAAGGCTCGGTCCAGTGGTGAGTCGATAAAGTTCTGCACATGGCTTGGGGCGGTGAAAAGCATTGGGATGGTGAGGGTTCTATAGAGGGGCAGAGAGTAGGCCATGGTGATAGCCGAGGTCAGCCCCCCTTCAATTTTTCTTAAGATCTGTTTTTTTAGAGCTTCAGCCTCAGAACCTGCCTCACCATCAAGGAGTAACTCAACCTTGATTCGCCCTTCACTCTGCCCATTAATGGTCGCAGCCATTGTCTCCAGAGCTTGTATATAACCGAAACCTCTGCCATGTACAGCAGATATTCGCATGGGAATGGCCTCGATAAGCTCTGTACCATCTACGGCCTGTGGTTCAAGCCCCTCAGCACCTGTCTCAGGTGGAGATAGGAAAAAAAGCAGAGCTGTAAGCAGAAGGAAACCTTTAATTTTATATCGCATGATCCTAAGCCAAATATTTTATGGTAGTAACGCTTGCCTTGGAATAAATTACCACGTATCGTTCTGTTTCACACTAATCTATAGCTTTGCGATGCTGTGCGGAACCTTTTTCCGCTAAAAGGGGAATAGAATTTATGTCCAGGTCACTTAATAAAGTACAATTAATCGGAAATGTTGGGCAGGAGCCAGAGATTCGTTTTACTCAAGATGGTCGCCCTATAGCCACTCTATCCATTGCCACCTCTGATACCTGGAACGATAAACAGGGTCAAAAACAGGAAAAAACAGAGTGGCACAGAGTTGTTGCTTTTGGAAAGTTAGCTGAAATAATCCAACAATATGTCAAAAAGGGCAGTAAACTTTTTCTTGAAGGTAAGCTACAGACCAGAAAATGGACCGATAAAGATGGTCAGGATAGATATACCACTGAGATCGTTATCTCCGGTTTCGATGGTCAGATGATAATGCTTGATGGTCGAGGCCAGGGTGGCGGCGGTGGGTATCAGCAGTCGGGCCAACCCAACAGTTATAGCCAGCAATCAGCCCCACAAACACACGCAGCATCCAAACCCCAAGAGGCTGCTGCTCCACCTGATTTTGATGATGATATTCCATTCTAGATTAAAATATTTTGTAGAAATTTTTAACTGAATAAAAAAACTGGGGACCGCTAGGCCCCAGTTTTTTGCTAATTTATGTTTAACCATCAAGATTGTGTATATGCAATCTCAATCAGAACCAGGAACATTATGGTGTGTAATTAATTCAAACCAATTTGGTTTTGATAGATGCACTTTATGGTTAATTTTTGGTAAGTATACTTAATTATTGAAGTTTTATATACACTAAATTAACCATTCAGCACTACCGCCGGCCTCTGATAATACTGAATTTACTATTTTCTACTACGGTCTCAACATGTTGCAAATGTTTGGATAGCTGCTGGCTATAATTTAGAAAACTATTGCCAACCAACCATAATGACCCCCCTTTTTCCAGCACCTCAACACCTTTTTTTATAAATGTTTCTACCGCTGTTGAGTCGGTACGGACTCCACGATGGAATGGTGGGTTGCTGATAATCGTCGAAAATTTTTGCTGGGATAAAATAGGGCCGATGCCATCTTCAGCTATTACTCTGCTCCGCTCTGCGAGTTGGTTTTGGGACATGGTCAGTTTAGCACACCTAACCGCACTCCACAGGTCGTCACTGAGGGTGAAAAAACTGTTGGGCCACCTTTTTGCCAGTACTGCCGACAAAAGGCCGGTGCCGCAACCCCAGTCTAAAACTTGGGGGCCGGGGTCAAACTCTAATTTTGCCATGGCATCTAAAAGCAGCAGAGAGGCCGGGTCTGCTCCCTGCCAAGAGAATAGTCCTGGACGGCTGGTTATTGGTAGATCACGGCAGGTAAATTGACAAAAACCTTCACTATCTAAAACTGGTATGGTAGCGGCTGTTTTTTTCCTGGGTTTCTCTTGGTATTGACTGGTTTTTGCAAGAGAAACAAGGCGAAGATGGCCCTTGTAGAGAGCGGTCTTGCTCTGGCTAAACCGTTTACTGATAGAGAGTATTCCACTCTCCTGGCTGCCAAATATCCAGACCCTGCCTCCCTTTGAGATTGCTGTCAGTGCATCCTCAATGGTGGTTCTGGCAGCCTCCCGGCCTTGATTAAGCTCCAACAGTATGTGATCTGCCGGTTCATGGTTGCTTGGGTGGTCGTTTAGCAGTACCGAATCAGGGTGAATGCTCTGGAGTTGGTCGGCAATTGAGGCCCGGGCAGCAACCACCGTACCGTTGAAGCCAGCTTCCAGCATAACGTCAATCAGGGATCTGCTCTGGGTAATGATCAGGTTGTTTAAATAGATATGGCTGATGGAGTCAACCGGGCAGGCTTGACTTAACCCGGCAAAAAACCTCTGACTTGCTCGTTCAGTGGGGTTCATGGAAGGTCCTGGTTCAGTTTGGTGCACTCTCTCCGTTTTGAATCTCGTCGAAGATCTCTCTTACATGCATAATCCGGTCGTGACGTACTGCATTGGTCCCGGTAAAGATCAATCCGTCATCTTTTCTGCCCTGCTGAGAGTTGTGGAGTGCTCTGGCGATACAGAATGTTATATCCTCCTCTCTACAGCTACAGTGGTCCAGACAGGTAGCAAAACATTTTTTATCCACTTCGCCGTCACTAAACAGGGTTTTAGTGAATGGAGTTTGCAATGCCCGGCCCGGTAGTCCTGCCGGAGAGTCAACTATGACGATATCGTCGGGAGTGGCAGTGAGAAATGAATTTTTAAAGTTTTCGTGGGCATCGCACTCGTGAGTACAGAGAAAACGGCTCGCCATCTGCACCCCTTTTGCACCAAGATCAAAGGCGTGGTCGATATCTTTTCTATCCCAGATACCGCCAGCGGTGATAATGGGAATTTCATCATTGTACTCTTTTTTAGACCACTCAGCTAGCTGTGGAACAACACTGTCGGCAGAGTGCACTGGCTTGAAAAGCTCATCCCGGCTGACGCCAAGATGGCCGCCAGCAGTGTTTGGATCTTCAAAAACAAAAGCGTCCGGGCGGCGTTTATAGAGTTTTAACCACCTTTTGGTCAAAAGTTTTGCCGCACGTAGTGATGAAACTATAGGCAGAAGAGCGGTCTTGGGGCGAGCAGAGGCATACTCCGGCAGGCGTAGAGGCAGGCCGGCTCCACAGACGATCATATCTGCTTCACAGGCGATGGAGGTTTTTACCATGGTCTCAAAATCTTTAATAGCAACCATGCAGTTGGTGCCGATCAACCCGTTAGGGCTGATTTTCCGGGCCAGGTCAAACTCATCCTCCAACGCTTTAACGTTGGCTTTATAGTAGTCTTTGCCTTTTTTATAGTGTTTTGAGGCTAGTGAGAGGGCAACTGTGGCAATTAGACCGACTCCACCTTCGTTGGCAACTGCAGCGGCAAGTCCGTGGGCCGATACTCTAACTCCCATTCCTCCCTGGATAATTGGCACAGGTAGGGTGTGGTCGCCAATTTGCAAGGGCGGTAGAGGATTGGTGTGGCGTGAGGTCGTTATCATATAATCACAAATACGCTATATATTTTAGTCTAAGGCAACAATTGCTAAGTTGTCCAAAAAGCAGTCTGATATTCAGGGTCAAGTCAAATCCCAACTGGCCCAACTGGGTTTTTGTACGGATACCTTGCGTCCATCAACAGTGAGTTGAGAGTTGTCATCAACATCGCTGAGTCTAAGCAGGGCTAAACCGTGACAATCCCCATCTTGACAGATTGCACTAGTGATGATTCCGGCCTCTTTCTCTGAGTGAGTTAAAATTGGCGTTTCTGCTGATACCGGACCATCTCCCTCTAGAGTGACTTGAAATAGTCTTTTTTTCAAGGTTCCCCGATGATGAGTACGTGCGGTTGTCTCCTGCCCGACAAAACAACCTTTTTGGAAGCTGACCCCGTTCATCTCCAACACTCCGGCCTCCAAAGGTAGGGTTTTATTGGGTATTAACTCTTTTCCGCCTCTTGGTAATCCTTTGTTGATCCGATAATTTTCCCAGGCTATCTGTCCAACAGGGGGGATTATATTTGCCAATTTTTCCCAAATTTCCAGATATTTTTCACTTTTTACCTGAAGCCGCCAGCCAAAATCTTCATGGCGTGGATCACGCCAGAGTAGCTGTTCTTCATCAATTTTAAAAGTTGCTCCCAGTGATGTGCCGGCAGTAGCGGAGCCAGGGAAAAGCTTGTCAACCATATCCGCTGCTTCTGGGCCAACGATTGCGATGTTGCCAAAATCTTTGCTAACATCTTTTATAACTGCTTTAGTTCGCATAAGATAGAAGTTCAAGGATTTAACCAGATTGGCCCCTTGTTGGGGTTCAGTGGTTAGAATTAGAGTCTCTCCGGTATCGCTAACGGTAAAATCCCATGCAAAGCGGCCTTGGGGGGTGAGCATGTTTGCATATATGGATCTAGAGGTTGTAACATCTTTTATTTGGTTGGTGGTCAGGCCTTGCAGAAAGTTGACCCGTTCCGGGCCGGATATCTCTACCTGGTCAAGGTGGCTGAAATCCAGTAAAGCAGCTTGGTTGGTGAGTTGTTTAAGCTCTTTACCAACATCTGAAAACTGGGCTGGAACCTCTTTACCATCGTCTAAAATCCAGGTTATGGATTGGCTTAAATGTGATTTTAACAGGCTCATTATTGAAAACTCCTTGTAAATGACCACCTCTGGTCAGCACAATGACGGTGTTTAATTATTAGGACTAGGATATGATTGCTTGTTTCCAATTACCATATATTAATTAATAGTGGAGAAACTTCACATGAGTAGTACGTTTCGTTCTGAATGGGTCAAAGGCCGTACAGGGAATGTTACCCAGATGCACTATGCTCGGCAAGGTGTGATTACCCCTGAGATGGAATATGTTGCCAGTCAAGAGCTTTTAGAGCCGGAATTGGTCCGTTCAGAGGTGGCGCGTGGCCGGATGGTGATTCCAGCCAATATCAACCACCCGGAAGTAAAACCAATGGCTATCGGCATTGCCAGCCGCTGCAAGGTAAACTCCAATATTGGCAATTCGCAAATCTCTTCCGGTCTGGATGAAGAGGTGGAAAAACTCCACCTTTCGGTCAAGTACGGTGCTGATACTGTGATGGATCTCTCTACTGGGAAGGGTATCAAGGAGATTAGAAATAAAATCTTGAGAAATTCCACTGTACCGATTGGTACAGTACCTATTTATGAGGTGATTGAGCGTGTTCCTGATGTTAAGAACCTAACGCCAGAGCTGATTCTTGAGGTGATTGAGGAGCAGGCCCAGCAGGGGGTGGACTATATTACCGTCCACTGTGGTGTGGTGATGGAGGTTCTGCCGCTTATTGAGTCCCGGATTACCAAAATAGTCTCTCGTGGCGGGGCGTTGATGGCGCAGTGGATGTTGCATCATGAAAAAGAGAACCCTCTCTATACCCATTTTGATCAACTTTTAGAGATCTGTAAAAAATATGATGTCACCCTCTCCCTAGGTGACGGTCTCCGCCCTGGCTGTCTTCATGATGCTTCAGACAAAGCCCAGTTTACTGAGTTACGGGTGCTTGGCGAGTTAGCCAAAAAAGCTTGGGAGCAGGACGTTCAGGTGATGATCGAAGGTCCGGGTCATGTTCCAATGGATCAGATTGAGATGAATATGGAAAAAGAGCGGGAGTTGTGTCACGAAGCACCTTTTTACGTCCTTGGGCCGTTGGTTACCGATATTGCTGCCGGTTATGACCATATCGCTTCAGCCATTGGTGGAGCGATAGCAGCATGGAAGGGGGCATCCATGCTCTGCTATGTCACCCCCAAGGAGCATTTGGGGCTGCCAAATGCCGAAGATGTCCGTGCCGGGATTATCGCTTATAAAATCGCTGCCCACTCTGCAGACATAGCCAGACATCGGCCTGGAGCCAGGGACCGTGATGATGAGATGAGCCGGGCTAGATATGGTTTTGATTGGAATCGGCAGTTTGAGCTTTCTCTAGATCCAGATAGGGCAAGGGAGTACCATGATGAGACCATGCCGGAGGAGGCCCATAAAAGTGCGGAATTTTGCTCCATGTGCGGTCCAAGGTTCTGTGCCTACAAGCTCTCTCAGGAGGTGGCAGAAAAGTCTAAAACAATAGCGGCAAAATTCATACCCGGCCACTGCCCGGATAGCAAGCAAGAGGTAGCATAGTTTTGGGATGGGTTAAGGGGGCTTGCTCTTTTCCAATGGGGTGTGGGGTAAAGCCCTGCTTGTCATTAGATACAGGGTTTGCATTTTAAAACCTTGGGAGGTCTTGCAGGTCCCCAAACCCCAACGCTTTTAAAATAAAAAGCAGAACCTTGGGCGCTGCCCAAACCCGCCAGGGAAGCAAGCTCCCCTGGACCCCTATAAATAAATGGGACAGGAATAAGAAATGAAATCCGTAGCAGAGCAGATGGCGATTATTCGTCGAGGAACAGCAAATATAATCTCCGAAGAGGAGTTGATAAAGAAGCTGAATAAATCGGTAGAGAGCGGCAAACCTCTACGGATTAAAGCCGGATTTGACCCAACTGCTCCCGATCTCCACCTCGGCCATACGGTACTTTTACAAAAACTAAGGCAGTTTCAAGAGTTAGGCCACCATATTCTGTTTTTAATTGGTGATTTTACCAGCCTTATCGGGGATCCTACCGGAAAAAATGAGACTCGCAAGCCCCTAACAAAAGAGCAGATCGCAATAAATGCCGAAACCTATAAAGATCAGGTTTTTCGTATTCTGGATCCTGAACTGACCGAGGTGGTGTTCAATAGCACCTGGATGGGTAAGATGAACTCAGCCGAGATGATTCAGCTAGCAGCCCAACACACAGTAGCTCAGATGTTGGAGCGGGACGATTTTAGCAAACGCTACAAAGAGAATCGCCCCATTGCCATCCATGAGTTTCTCTACCCTTTGATTCAGGGTTATGACTCGGTAGCTCTAAAAGCTGATGTGGAGCTAGGAGGAACCGATCAGACTTTCAACCTGCTGGTGGGCCGGGAGCTACAAAAAAGCTCTGGTCAAGAGTCGCAGTGCGTTCTCACCATGCCGATTTTGGAGGGGCTTGACGGAGTTCAAAAAATGTCGAAAAGTCTAAACAACTATATCGGCATTCGTGATCCAGCCAGTGAGATTTTTGGCAAAACCATGTCTATAGATGATGATCTAATGTGGCGTTATTATGAGCTACTCTCAGATCTGTCACTAGAAGAGATAACCGCTCTGCACCAAGATGTAGACCAGGGCAGGCAGCACCCCATGGAGGTTAAAAAGCAATTAGCAGCAGAGCTAACCGCCCGTTTCCATGATGGAGAGACAGCAGTCCAGGCAAGGCAGGATTTTGAGGCTCTTTTCAAACGCAAAGAGGTTCCAGACGATATTCCTGAAACGGAGGTAAAAGTAGTTGAAGATGGAGTAATAGGTCTGGCTGCTGCTATGCGTGAGGCTGGGCTGGTCAGCTCCAATGGCGACGGCATGAGAATGATCCGCCAAAACGCCGTATCAATAGACGGAGAAAAAACCTCAGATACCAGAAGAACCTTGAAGGTTGGCGAGAGGGTTTTGCTGAAGGTGGGTAAGCGTAAGTTTAGTTATGTTACTGTGGTAGGGTAGTATAGTTAAAAGTCACAGTTTTAAATTTGCCAATTGAACTTTGCACAGAGTATCACTGACTATTTAGTCTATATATTCATTTATCATTGGGTTTTTAAGTGGAGTGTAGTTGCGGATTTTTTTAAGAGCCGGTATGATAATAATTATTCCAAAATATTTTTAGCTGTCTTTTTTAATAATAGGAGTTGATATGGATGATCGTTATCGTGTAGTCGAGGAACAGCTCCTTTATGTTTTGTTTCACATTTCACTACCAAG
>JADFZU010000037.1 GCA_015232365.1 Magnetococcales bacterium
CTCAGACCCTTTTGTTGAGCCGGTGATCTTTATTGCCTGCTTTTTCTCCACACTAACTTTTATAGTAAAGCTGTATTTGTCTGTATTTTCAATAATAATTGTAAATGGTTTACCATGCTGGAGCGGTTGGTTGAACATAACATCAAGTTTTTGCAAAGAGCAGTGGTGGGTCTGGCTGGCATATAGTGCTTCCAATGCCACCAGCATGGCGTGTAGTCCGTGGACAACCGAAGAGCCGAATTGCAGCCTGCGTGCATATTCAGGCTCCATATGCAGAGGGTTCCAGTCACCAGAAAGTGTAGCAAAATCACTGCTAAGAGCAAAAGTAATGGGAGATGCTTGTCTTGTCATCTTCGACATTTCAGAGTATCCACTATTTGTCTCCAGCATATTCAAATAAGTTTGTTGTCGGTAACAATTGTAGCAGAAACAATACCTTCCACTCAACCGTATAGACCATCCGCAGATCTTATGGTTCTTAGCTGCTCACTATGGTTTGATGTTTGTCCAGTTTTATGTAAAAATCCATTCAATTTTGTGTTAAATATATGCACTTATAGGTTAAACATTAAAAATTCTAATGCCACCACTATACTCAAAACTCAACCATATTCGTTTTAGGGGTAAATCTTTTATCCTTATGGGGATCATGATTGTCTGTTTTTCGGCGATTGGGACTGTTTTTGTTAAACAATATCAAAATTTGAGTAGTGCACAAAAGGTGGAAGAGCATCATGATGAGATTATTTATGCGACAAATAAGGTTATTTATCAGATAGTTGATCTTCATCTATCTGTCATCAAGTTTAAATCCAATCCAGAGCTATCAAAACTACTAGAACAGCTTGACAGTATCAGGGATAGCATTCTTTTGCTGGAAAAAAAAGGTGGACATCCTTCAGTTACTGGAACACTTATGGATAAAAAGAACTCTTTGGGTGGCATGGTCGTTGAGCTGTTTGCGTTGAGAAAAAAATTTGGTTTAAATGAGGATCTTGGCGAGCGGGGTTCGATGCGCTCAATTATTCACACTCTTGAGAGAACTTTGCTTGTTGAAAATCTGAGCTCTTTAACTGTGGGGCTGCTCCAACTTCGCAGGCGCGAGAAAGATGTCTTTCTGCGAGGCCATGATGATAGTCAGGAGTTGTTTGAGCTTGCAATGTCTGAGTTTAAGTTGCAACTAGCTGCAAACAAGGAGATCAGCGAGAAAAAACGGCAGATAGTCAGGGATGATATTGATCTTTATTATAAAATGTTTATAAGCAGTAAGGAGACATTTGAACTAATAAGACATAAAACTGACAAAATTATGCTGGTCACCAATGATTTGGTCAACTATACCTCCAGGTTGATCAATGAACAACAGAATTTTATGCGTGATAATATGGAGTATCAGAGAGATGCCCTACAGGCGACGAGTATCCATCTGGTTGTAGCACTGGTTTTTACCTTTGTTGTCCTTGGCACGCTTCTCTATCTTCTTCTCCAGAGCATCCTTCTACCGGTTAATATTCTCAATAAGAGGGCGAAAAATATTACTGCTGGAGATACCGAAGAGACAATCTTACTATACGGTACTGATGAGATTGGAGAGCTAGCTAGAAGCCTTGAGCATATGAAAGATACCATGTTGAACCATCAGAAAGATTTGGAAAACATGGTGGAGCAGAGAACCCAACACCTAGACGTTACCAATACGGTTCTCAGGGATATAATTGTTGATTTGAACAAAGCCCAAGAGGAGTTGGTGCAGAGCGAAAAAATGGCCTCACTTGGCCGTTTGGTTGCTGGGTTTGCCCATGAGATCAACACCCCTATAGGTGTTGCTGTGTCAACTATATCCCATATTCCTGATATGACAAAACAGCTTGAGACAATGCTCTCTGGAGATGAAGTTGATGGTGACGAGCTAGACCAACTGCTGGAAAACCTTGGCAAAGCTTCCAATCTTGGCATGTCAAACCTCAATAAAGCTGCTGACCTTGTTCGACGTTTTAAGCGAACCTCAATGGACCAGACTTCTGAGGATATAAGAGATTTTAATGTTTATGATCTTTTCCAGGATATTATCACCACACTGCACAGCGTATTTAAAAATACTAAAATTAATTTGAAACTGGAGTGTCCAAAAGATCTTAATATATGTTCTCAACCAGGTATTATCGGGCAAGTATTGACCAACCTACTTATGAATAGCTTTAAACATGGGTTTAAGGATGGTAGCATGGCCGGTAATATTATTGTTGCTGCTAGTTTTGATGGAGATTCTGGTATAAGATTAAAATTTTCTGATGATGGCTGTGGAATCGGGCCTGAAACTTTGCCGCATATCTTTGAGCCATTTGTTACCACTGCACGCTCTACAGGAGGTTCTGGGCTTGGTCTCTACCTTAGCTATAACATTATCACTGTTCAGCTAAATGGTGAAATTTCCTGTAAGAGCGAGATAGGCAAGGGAGTGGTATTTGATATACATATACCAAATATTATGCAGGTAAAGGGTGTTGATTAAAATTAAGATACTTTAAAAGTAGCAAATAATTTTATATGAAAAAAATTATCAGAAAATCTAAAAAACAGGATAGTGCCACCGACTATGCTATCAAGCCGTGGAAGGTGCTGGTGGTTGATGATGAGCCTGATATTCATACCGCCACAGCCCTGGCTCTTGGTGGTTTTGTTTTTGATGGTAGAAAACTAGATCTAATCTCTGCCTACTCGGCTCATGAGGCCAAGGATCTTTTAGCCAGCCATAGTGATATTGCCATGGCTCTCATAGATGTTGTTATGGAGAGTGATGATGCCGGATTGTTGTTGGTTAGTTATATTCGGGATGAGCTGAAAAACAACTTCATACGCCTTATTATTCGTACAGGCCAGCCTGGACAGGCTCCTGAAAGGGCGGTTATCGAACAGTTTGATATTGATGACTACAAAGAAAAAACAGAACTAACCGCTCAAAAACTCTTTACCTCGATTCGTTGTGGCATCAAGGCCTATCGGGATCTGATGGCTATATCCAATAATAAAAAGGGTCTTGAGGTACTTATAAAAGGTGCACCGGAACTAAACCGGATTCAATCTCGCAAAGATTTTCTCAAAGGGGTGCTTAATCAGGTTGTAACTCTCTGCTCAATCGGTAGAGATAAAAATAGTGATGAGTCTGATATTCTTGAGGCAGAGCCGAGAATCTTGGTTGCAGTCAATATTGATAAAAGTGACAAACTCTCTTGGTGCTGTAGTGCTGGGTCTAACAATGAAGCTGGTGAAATTCCTGATGAAATCTTGGATTTATACAAGAGAGCTTCAGTTGATATAGATGTTATGTCTGCTGATAGTAGAGAGAATCTATGCCTACCGTTGAAAGCCAGTGGTAAAGATCTGGGGTTTATCTATCTGGAGAATTTAGGCTCGCTGCAAGAGTGTGATAAAGATCTGCTGGGGATTATGAGCCAGCAGTTTTCGGTCGCATTTGAGAACCTGCAACTATTTGATCAACTGGACGTGGCAAACCAAGATCTGTTTGCAGCTAATGATCATGCTGTTTATATGTTGGGTACGGCTTCTGAGATGAAGGATCAGGAGACCGGAAACCACATTAACCGTATTGTCTACTATACTGAGGCTATTGCCCTTAAAATGGGGGTTCCTGCGGATTTGGCCCGTTCTTACGGTATCTCTAGCATGTTGCACGATCTTGGTAAACTTGGGGTTTCCGGCCACCTTATTCGCAAACCTGGCAAGCTTACCGCCGATGAGTTTAAGGCAATGCAAAACCATCCTGCTCTTGCCCTGAAAATATTAGGTGATAACAAATGGTTCGAGGTGGCTAGACAGATTGCCCACAGCCACCATGAAAAGTGGGATGGTACCGGCTACCCTCAAGGTCTGGCCGGCACAGAGATCCCTTTCCCTGCCAGGATAGTAGCTGTGGCTGATGTATGGGATGCTCTGCTTAGTGAGAGGCCCTATAAACAACCTTGGCCAGTTGAAAGGGCGATTCGTGAGATTGAGAACTCCAGCGGTAGCCATTTTGACCCTGCAGTAGTTGCTGCATTTATGGAGCTATATGCCAGCAAAGAGATTCAGAACATCATTGATAAATTCCCCGGATAAATAGTTAAGTCGTCAGGAGTGAAGATTATGGGTCACGGCCAGAAGTCGTTGGCAGCAGAGATCACAGATCAATCGAGTGCAGCTTGGAATCCGTCAAAACTCTCTGTTATAGCCTTGGATGTGGACCGTACTCTGGTTCCTAACGAAATCACCCCCTTGGCCGGTCCAAATCTTGATGCGCTGGTTCGCACCTTGGAGGCTGGTGTCCGGGTGGTCCTGCTCAGCGGAACCCCTTATGAAAAAGAGGTGACAGTAAAAATATTCTCCTCAGGTGATGGAGATGATTTTCACAGCGAAAAAATTCAATACCATCTGGAGTCGGTTGGCCTGCGTTGTACCCAACCGATTCAGAAGCGGTTGTTGGAGCGTGGCCGTCCTGAGGCTATAGCCAACTTGGAGGTGGTAACTCTATCCGGTGTTGAGATAACCACATTCAGTTATAATCCACAGCAAAAACAGTTTCAACAACAACGTGTAAAGCGAGATGCCGCTAGCTTTTCACCTATCAGGCAGTTGGAGGTAAGCCGGGTTCTTGCCAGCTCTTATCTCAGGGTCTTTGCCAAAACTGTACTGGCTGATGCCGGGTCTTTTGCCGCAGTTTTACACTCTATTGATGCAGCCGATAGCTTTGCCAAGGTAAGGGCCCTTTTTGAGGAGGCTATCAAACCATTTTCCAAGGCGCGTTTTTGGGTGTTTGACTCAGAGATGGTGATTTTGGACCATGAAAACCAGCTAGATGCCCCCCTGACTGAAAAGATTGTTGCCAATGCTGTAACCATGCTGAAAACCGCTGGGATACCACTTGGTGATGATGAGGGATATTTCCCCCGTTCGGGTGACGCTTTTATCAAGGTAACCAGAAGCGAAAAGGGGATGGCTCTGCTTGATTATGTAGAGCGGCACTCAATTAAAGGTCTGGTTGTGGGGTTGGGGGACTCATTGACCGACGATTTTTTGTGGCAGAAACTCAAGACAGCCTATCTACCTGTATATTTAGGCCCTGCTCAACAGGTGGCAAAATATCCAGCTATAATGGTCGCCAAACATTGGGGATATGACAATTTAAAAGAACGTTTTACCAGCCGTATTATAAACCGCCTTATTGATGCTTATGATGCCAAAGCCGAGACTATTTTTGGGGTTTCACCAACTGAACGCTCATTCAAGATTGAAAACCAGGCTGATACCTTGCTTAAACTTACAGCGTTTAAAGGTTTTATTTTTGATGTTGACGGGGTGTTGCTAAACGGTGAAGAGGTTATGCCGGGGGCCAGGGAGACTCTGGAAGAGCTGCAACGTCAAAATCTGCCATTTGTTCTATTGACCAACAACTCTACACGGTCAAGACAAGATGTGCGGCAGATTATGGATAAGTTTAATCTACCTATCCAGACCGATAATATAATTTCATCTCCATACACTGCTGCTACCTATCTGCTCCGTGAGGCAGCAAAGGCCCAAATATTGGTACTTGGTGCTGATGGTTTGCGCCGGGAGCTTGCTGATGCCGGTTTAGCTCTGACCCAAGACCCGGAAGAGGCTGACTATTTGGTGACGGGTGCTGATCCTGAACTCTGTATAGAGCACCTGAAACTCGGTCTTGCCACCCTGAAGGAGGGGGCAAAGTGGTTGGCGGTGAGTTTGGATAAGCTCCACCCAGTTCCTGGTGGTTATCACTCAGGAGGAGGGGCCATGGCTGGTGCTCTCCAAGCTTATGTAGAGCGTAGCCCAGATGTTTATGTTGGCAAGCCGAGCCTGGAGATTATGACAGCAGCTTTAGAGCAGCTTGGTCTGGATAGATCCCAGGTGGTTATGGTTGGTGACACCCTCACATCTGATATAGCTGCAGGTTTGGCAGCCGGTGTATCAGCCTGTCTGGTCTTTAGTGGTGCTACCTCTCCGGCAAAGTTGGCTGGTTCCAGCATTCAACCTGACCTGGTTGTCTCTGGTGTTGGTGAGATCGGAACCGCAATCGGTCTTGCAGGTATGCCCGTAGCACCGCAGCGGAAAACTCCTGAAAAACCTCAAACAACAATCGGTAGCACTCCCCAGGGCGATGCATCTCAGCCGCTTAGGGTTTTTGTGGTTGGCGATGCCGATTTTGAAAAAGGGCTGCGGGCTATGAAAGTTGGGGTAACCGCCAACCCGGATGATGCTGACTGTCTGTTAACCGGACCCCACCTTGAGCTTGATAAAGCCACCCTGGACACCTGTATTAATTTGCTGGCATCTGGTGCTAGCTGGGTTTCCGTAGAAGATGATGATTTGAGCAGCTCTACCATCACTGGTGGTCGCTTGCTGAGGGGAGCGTTAAGTTTCTGTCTTGAGCGGGAGCCAGACTTACTTCTCAACTCCTCTTCCGGCATACCTACACGTAGTAGGGCTGGTGAATCTTCAATCCGTATCTATACTTTAGGTAACCTGATTCTTGATAGTATCTCTATCCTGAAAAAGTTGGAAAATTTTTCCGAGCACACCCGCTATGTAATGAATATCCTGGAGAACTCTCTGGTACGAGAAGCGGTGGTTGTTCATCATAACGATGGTGACGGCATAACCTCTGGAACAATTCTTAAAACAGCACTGGAACGCTCTGGATGGCAAGTAACAGCTATTGCTGTAGAAAAACTCTACACTCAAGTTCTGGAGATGATCTTTGCCAAATTCAGCATACCGATATTCTTTGTTGATGTTGGTGGTGGAGCGATCCCAGAGATGGCAAAACTTAATAGTGCCAAAACCACAGTGGTTGTGATTGACCACCACCATACTGAAGCTTCTGGGGATATTAGTGAAGCCAACATCTATAACCTCTGCTCAGAAACCTTTGGCATAAGCGGCGAGGAGCATGTCTGTGCTGCTGGTGTGGTATGGGCTTTTTCCAGGGTATTAGACAAAACCAACGATGATCTGGCCTGGATAGCGGTAGTTGGTGCGTTGGCAGACCGCCAAGACCGTAGCTTTGGTCGTTTGATAGGTCTAAACCGGATAGCAATGGAGGTGGCCCAGCAGCGTGGTGATGTAACGGTACGCTGGTATGAAGGGAGCCGGGAGTCTTACACCTTGCAGGTGTTTGCCAAACCCATGGCGGTGCGGGATCTTGCTGCCAACCTGACCACCACCGGTACGGTATTTTTCCACCGGGACGGTATTGAGACCTCTATGAAGGCCATGGCTAAACGGAAGGTATCGAAAGCGGAGCAGTCGACCTTCCGTATTGCCAAACGGTTGCAAGATAATCTGTTTCGTGAGCAGTGCAAAGAGATGGACAAAGAGTCTATTATCACTGAGCATTTTCTTATAATCGATTCTGGCAGCCGTTTTGAAAATATGGGCCTGAAGATGATAGGGCTGTTTTTAGAAGATATCAACCACTGCCGGATAAGTGGTTTTGACCCTCGTAAATACCAGTTAGGCTTTCAAAATGTCCGTTCAGAGATTAAAGGTCTGGGCCATATTGGTGAAGGTTGGATCAAAGTTTCTGGCCGTCTGCCCCAAGCGTTGGAGATTGAAGTCAGGGCAGGGCGAATGCCTGGGTTTAAAATTATTTTTGCCCAGATTGCTGAGAAGATGAATCTATCTCTGGATGCTTGTCACGACTATGCTGCCGCACTGGTTCTGCACCGGGATCAAAAAAAGGCTTTTATAGCTCTGCTTGAGGAGGTAGTCCAGAGCATAAAAGGTTCTACTCATATTCTGCCACCATCAACCATTCTGGTCCCGAGAGAAGAGAGGTTGGCTGAGTTGGAGCGGTATGGAGTTGATCTGCTAATTATTGGTGGTGGAATCACCGGAGCAGGAGCAGCTCTGGACGCAGTCTCCCGTGGCCTTAAAGTGGCTCTAATAGAGCAAGATGATTTTGGCAGTGGTACATCAATGACATCCTCAAAGCTGTTCCATGGTGGTCTGCGCTACCTTATGAACTTTGATCTGGCTCTGGTTTTTGAGGCATTAAAAGAGCGAGAGACAGCGATAAATCTGGCCTCAGAGATAGTTGTTCCCATGCCGTTTCTATTTCCAATTTTCAACAAAAAACCCCAAGGTTTTCTCTCTGAGCTATTCAAATCATCGAAAATTTTGATAAACTGGGCCTATCGGCTACTGACCAAACAAGATCCCCCAGGCATTCTTGCCCTATCCAGCTCCAAAGGTTTGATGTCGCTGGCTCTTTTTTTCTACGCTAGTCTGGGGCGTTTGGGTCGGCTACGGCACATGAGCAGCCGTCCTGCAAAAGCACCCCACCATAGAATGTTGACAAGAGATGAGTTGCTTGAGCGAGAACCGGGATTAAATAGTGACGGTCTTAGCTTTGGCTCTCAGTATTGGGACGGATTTATGGCCCCCGGTGACTCCAGGGTTACTCTACAGGTTATAAAAACTGCTGACTACTATGGTGCTATCTGTATCAACCACTGCCGGGTTGTAAAATTTTTAGATGATGAGAACGGTATGGTCCGTGGTGTTGAAACCCTAGATAGAATCACTGGCAAACGCTACGCAATCAGGGCCAAGAAGGTTTTAAATGCTACAGGACCATGGAGCAGTAAAACTGCTGCCATTGCTGGTGATGAATCCATTAAACTCAGGTTGACAAAAGGTGTGCACCTTATATTCTCCCGGCAACGCCTGCCAATTAACAGTGCAATAGTTGTCGGGGCTGTTGATGGACGGCTTGGCTGGGCGATTCCTTGGGACAGACATGTTTTGGTAGGCACAACAGATGATGATTATCAAGGTGATCCTGCGGATGTGGCTGTTGAGGCTGCAGATGTTGATTATCTGTTAGCCAACGTCAACAGCTATTTTCCCAATGCTAAACTAGAACGCAGTGATATTATAAGCACTACAGTAGGTCTACGGCCTATGGTAGCTCCGAAAAATATCGCTATTGCTGCTGGATCTGTCTCTAGAGAGTATTCAATGTTTACTGCTGCCAACGGTATTATCTCCATGGTTGGGGGTAAATTTACTACCTACCGTTCCATGGCTGCCAATCTAGTAGATGAGGTAGCCAAAGCTCTACAAGTGGAGTTCGGTATGGAGATTCCATCTTCAGCTACAGAGCGGATTCCCATCAAAAGAGAGGGAGTTCCAGTCTGTTTGCCGGGTCTACCAGTAGATATTTTAAATCATGGCCTCAATTTTTATGGTGAAGAGTTTGCCATAATGACTGCCTGGATGGAGGAGGAGCCAAAACTCCAACGACGGGTTGAAGAGGGGCTGCCCCATGTATGGGCAGAGATTAGATATGCAGTAGAACATGAACATGCTCTAACCTTGATTGATGTTATGCGTCGTCGTACTACTCTATTTCTTAAAAGCACCGACCAAGGGCTTAAAGCAGCTCCAAAAGTGGCAGAGTTCATCCGGGATATTCTAGGTGAGAGCGAAAAGTGGCGAGATAATCAGATAGCGGAATATGGTCAATTTGTTGCTGATGGCAGGGCTTGGGATAGTTAAAAAAACTTATAGGGGTGCAGGGGGGCTTGCCTCTCTACCGGGTTTGGGCAGTGCACAAGGTCTAGCTATTGCTTTTCATTTTAAAAGAGTGGGGGCTGGTAGACTTCAAGGCCTCCCAAGTTTTGCTTTTACGCCCTAATTAGGTAACTATCCCCCTAATTACTTCGAATTACTTGTTGTGACGTATAACCTGGGACATTTCTGGAAAATGAAAATTACACACCGATTGATTGCAGCGGCACTGCTTTTGTTTTTGTCTGTTGGTGCTGGTGTCATATCCATTTACTCACAAGTCGATGAGATGACTGGTGATGCCAGGGTTGTCAACCATGCCGGTATAGTGCGGGGAGCATCGCAACGAGTTGTAAAGCTTGAGATTGCAGGAGTTGAGAGCGACAAACTCATCAAAAAGATAGACCGGATAATAAAAGGTCTTATTGAAGGGGACCGGGAACTTGGCTTGAACCGGGCGGTAGATACTGGTTTTATTGAGAAGATGCAAGCGGTTCTCTCTAGCTGGAACAGTTTAAAAAATTCTATTATCACGGTAAGAAGTAATGCTCTACACCGAGACATTCTACTCCAGAAGAGTGAGGCACATTTTGAGACAACAAATGCTGCTGTTTTCACCGCTGAGAGGGTTGCAGAAGAGAAAGTGCTGCAACTTAAACAGCTACTGTTGCTGTTGTCGATATTAAGCTTTTTATTGATTGGAGGTATTGTGGCTGCAACTCGCTCCATGGTTGCAGCTCTAAAAAGTATCATGGATATGATCGTGTCCACATCTACTGAGATATCGACCACCATGAATGAGCAGGAACGTATTTTATCCCAGCAGGCAGAAGCGGTGAGTGAGACCAGTGTTACCATGCAGGAGTTGAAAAATTCGGCCAATGAGACGTCAAAGAAGGCTGAAACTGTGGCAACTACTGCTAAAAATGCTATGGAATCAACCAATGATGGTCTCAACCAGATGGATGCCATGCGTCAGGCTATGGAGGATACTAAACAAAAAGTTGATGTTATAGCCCTCCAGATAGTCTCTTTAAAAGAGCAGAGCGGCCAGATCAGTAAAATAACTTCAGCAGTTACTGATTTTACAAATGAAACAAAAATGTTGGCTATGAACGCATCAATTGAGGCTGTCCGGGCCGGAGAACATGGTAAGGGTTTTTCAGTTCTTTCTGTGGAGATACGAAATCTGGCAGAAGAGAGCAAAAGTTCATCGGAACAAATCATTCAACTGGTAGAGAAAATTCAGAGAGCTACCGATGCGACTGAAGTGGCAACCATTACCGGGACCAATACCGTGGAGAGCGGTATGAGTCTGGTTCATGATACATCTTGTACATTCAACCAGTTGGCTAATTTAGTAGTAGAGACCTCTGAAAATTCTGCACAGATATCATTGAATATCAAACAACAGGCTCAAGCTATGTTAAAGGTGGTTGAAGCCATGGAAAGTTTAACAACTGGGGCAAAGGAGAACGCCTTGGGTATTGGCTACGTAAAGAGAGGGGTTGTAACATTGGATAGTACAGCCAAAACACTCCAAGGCATGGTCTAGCTATGACAACTCAAGCAACCCCTTAACAATACTCTTTGCTGCATCAGGAGTGGCTAGTTTTTTTGCGGATTCGGCGGTGGTTTGTAGCTCTTTGGGGTTGGCGAAACGTTGTTTTAAAAACTCAGCCAGCCACTCTGGGCTTGCCTCCTTCTGGCGGCACATCCAGCCAGCTCCATTGTTGGCGAATGCTTGGGCGTTGGCGGCTTGATGGTCGTCGGCAGCGTAGGGGTAGGGGATTAATAGAGCCGGTTTTCCCAGGGCGGCAAGCTCGGTCAGGGTGGTGGCTCCGGCCCGGCAGATTACTATATCTGCCTCGGCGTAGACTTTGGACATATCTTGAAAAAATGTCTTGGTGCTGGCGGTAATGTTGTTCTCTTTATAAAACTCCCGAACCCTTTCCAGACTATCTTCTTGCACCTGATGCTGAACTTGGAAATTGATACCCTCGGCTTTTATTTGGGCCAGTGCAGGGGGGATGACCTCACCAAAAACTCTTGCTCCCATGCTGCCGCCAAAAATTAGAATCTGCCACGGTTGGCCTTTAGCTGGAGGCGGTTTTATTGCCGAATGGTGGAATGTCTGGTTGACAGGGTTGCCGGTTAGTTGAATGTTAGGGTTGCTAAAATGATCTTTTGCAGCAGCAAAGCTTATAAAAATCTGCCTGACTACATGGCTTAAAACTCTGTTGCTCAACCCCGGCATGGCGTTTTGTTCGTGGATGGCGGTTGGTATAAATAGTAGCTTTGCTGCTGCAACTGCCGGAGCCGATGCATAACCTCCAACTCCCAAAACCACATCTGGCTGAAAGTTTCTAACAATTTTTATGGCACTTAATAGAGCCAACGGCAGGCCGATAATAGTTTTAATTCTGCCTTTAATGCCACCGCCCTTAATCTTTCCAACCTTGATCAAGGCAAGTTTTTTTCCCCGTTGTGGTATAATGCGGCTTTCTAAACCAAGAGGGGTTCCGACAAAAAGCACCTCGCCACCTTCTGCCTCCCACTCCTCGGCTATAGCCAGAGCCGGGAAGAGGTGGCCGCCGGTCCCACCACCGGCAATAAGCAGTTTTTTGCCTTGGCAGTTCACGGTTTTACCAGCCTGCTTGGGGGTTTTTTGCCGGTTTTGCCAGGATTAACGGTACGGGAGAAGGCGAGAAGCATTCCTATGGCTCCCAGAGTGATAACTAGCGATGTACCACCATAACTCACCAGAGGCAGGGTGAGTCCTTTTGGAGGTAGAAGTCCCATAACCACACCCATGTTGGCTATCGCCTCTGACCCCAACAAAATTGATAGGCCGCTGGCAGAGAGCCGTACAAAAAGGTCGTTGCTCAATCTGGCAATAGCAAAGGCTCGCCAGACCAGAAGGGCAAAGAGCAAAATTACAAAAAAGATCCAGAACAGACCAAGCTCTTCACCTATAATGGCAAAAATAAAGTCAGTATGTGCCTCTGGTAGGTAGAACTGTTTCTGCTGTCCTTCACCCAAACCTGTACCGTGAAGACCGCCATTGCCAAAAGAGAGCAGAGATTGTACCAGTTGAAAATCGCTATCAAGTGGGTCGTCCCAAGGGTCAAGAAATGATGTGACCCGACGGAATCTATAGGGGGCCATGACCACACCTGCTATCGCCAGGGGAATTGCTCCGGCAATGAGTGAGACAACCCATGCTGTAGGAACTCCGGCAATAAAAATCATACCTATGACAATAGCCCCACTGATTACCGTGGTGCCAAAATCAGGTTCTGCCAGAAGTAGTGTCGTAGCTATAGCAAAAACAGCTAAAATTGGAGCGATTCCATCTTTTAAATTTTGTACCCGGTCAGGTTTTTCGGCAAGAAGGTGGGCGATGTAGATAACCAGCATAACCTTGAACGGTTCAGACGGCTGGAGGGTGAAAAATTTTAGGTTGATCCAACGTCTGGCTCCGCCGCCCTCAAGACCTACCCCAGGAATCAAGGCAACTACCAGCAGCACCATGGTAACCCAAAAACCAACCAGGCCCAACTGCCTGATTACCGGAACTGGAGTCCGGCTGATTATCGCCATGACTATAAGACCAATAAGGGCGAACAATCCATTGCGTAGAGCGTAGTACGTGGGGTCGTTAAACTTTCTAAGGGCGATGGGAGATGAGGCAGAAAAGACCATCACCAGCCCGAAGATCAGTAGCAAAAAGGCTATTGCAGCCAGCCATATATCTATATTGCCAAGGTTTTTGTTGTCACCATTAATAGGTCGTGATGCCGGTTGTTGATAGATATTAGAGTTCATTGACTGCCTTCCGAAAAATATCGCCACGATCTTCAAAGTTATTAAACATATCAAATGAGCTGCAGGCCGGTGAGAGCAAAACCACTCCACCAGGTTTTGCTAGCTGCCGGGCAGTAGATACAGCATCAGCCATGCTACCGGCCTTTTGTATATTTGTGGCGTTGCTAAAAGTTTGGGCCATATCCTGGGCCGCTTCACCTATGAGAATCAGGTGTGAAACATGTTGTTTTAATAGTCCTTTTAGAGGGGTGAAATCACTGTTTTTATCCCTGCCTCCAGCAATCAACACTAGTTGCTGGTTGGGAAACGAAACCAGAGATTCAAGAACTGCACCGACGTTGGTTCCTTTGGAGTCGTTATAGTAGTCAACACCATCGACGGTTTTAACCCACTCCATACGATGATCAAGGCCGGGAAATGTTGCCAGGGTTTCGGTTACAGCTCTACTGCTGGCTCCGGCTGCTAAGGCAATGGCTGCTGCTGCCAAGGCGTTTGCCTGGTTGTGAATTCCGGTGATCTTTAGCTTCTGACAATCTAGAAGTACTCTTCTGCTAGTCTCTCTATGGTCAATTAACTGTCCATCTTTTAGGTAAAACCCGCCGTTTATCTCTCTCTGGGTTGAAAAAAACGTTATTTTGGCTTTAAAGTTTTTATCCAGTGCGTTATAAGCTGCCAAGAGAGTAGGATCGTCGCCGTTTAAAACTGCATGGTCCTGCCTCGATTGATTGGCAAAAATATTTAACTTGGTATCCAGATAATCCTCAAAACTTTTGTAGCGGTCCAGATGGTCTGGTGAGATGTTTAATAGAGCAGCGGTTTGGGGATGAAAATCTGGCAGGCTCTCAAGTTGAAACGATGATAGCTCCAAAACATATTTTTCTACATCATCTTGCCACAAAGATAGGGCTGCTTGACCAAGGTTCCCGCCGGTTTTGGTCTTGAGTTTTGCTTTTTCAAGCATTAAGCCGACCAGGGTAGTTACCGTTGATTTTCCGTTTGTTCCGGTTATAGCAATAAAATCGGCAGGGTTTACGCTGTTTCTGCTGTGTCTGTATAACCACTCAACATCATTGATAACCGGGATGTTTTTATCCAGTGCCAATTTTAAACATGGGTGGGAGCGGGGGACGCCGGGAGAGAGCAGAACGGTTTGGCAACGGCTCAGTTTCTCGGCTGGATCACAGCTATGGTCTAGCTCTACCCCTGGTAGATTGGTCAGTTCACTGCCTTTGGATTTATCCCGGTCCCAGGCCAGTACTCCATAACCTCTTGCCGCCAAAAACTGGACGGCAGCGATGCCGGAGCGACCCAGGCCGACAGTGCCGACCAAGGCTATGTTTTGGGGAGAGGTCATGGTTAGCGAATCTTCAAGGTAGCCAGACCCACCAGGGCCAGAATAATAGAGATGATCCAAAACCGGACAATAATTTTTGGCTCGGCCCAGCCTTTCAACTCAAAGTGGTGATGGATGGGGGCCATGCGAAACACCCGTTTGCCTATTAGTTTGAAAGATGCCACCTGGATGATAACAGATACGGTCTCAAGGACAAAAACACCGCCAATAATTCCCAAAACCACCTCATGGCGTGTAACCATAGCAATAGATCCGAGTGCTGCCCCTAGTGCAAGGGCACCAACATCACCCATGAAAACCTGGGCCGGATAGGTGTTAAACCATAAAAATCCTAGTGCAGCTCCAACCATGGCTCCACAAAAAATTGCCAACTCACCTGCTCCGGCTATATAGGGAATGCCTAGATATTTGGCAAAATTTATGTGCCCGGTGACGTAAGAGATGATGATAAAGCTGGCGGCTGCCAACAGTGCTGGACCAATAGCCAGGCCATCTAGTCCATCTGTTAGGTTGACTGCATTACCACTGCCGACTATTACCAATATAGCAAAAGGGAAGTATAACCAGCCAAGATTCATAGAGAAATCTTTAATAAATGGCAGTGATAGCTGGCCAAAAACATCACCATTAACCTCTTTTAAGCTGTAGGCCAAGATTAAAGCGATTCCAGTCTGTAGTATGAAACGGACTTTTCCTGAGACCCCTTTTGAATTTTTTCTGACTATTTTCATATAGTCATCCCAAAAGCCAATCGCCCCAAAAGCGAGAGTGGTTCCTACCACCATGATGATATATGGATTGGTAATATCGGCCCATATTAGGGTGGGCAAGGTGATGGCAAAGAGTATAAGCGTGCCGCCCATGGTCGGGGTTCCAGCTTTTTCAATAATGTGCCGTTCTGGTCCGTCACTGCGAATTGGCTGCCCGGAGGTCTGGAGCTTTTGCAGTGCTTTGATCATCCAGGGGCCGATTACAAAAGAGAGAATCAAAGCAGTTAACGTCGCTCCAATGGAGCGAACGGTAATGTATTTGAAAATATTTAGAAACGACCAGTGTTCAGTGAGGGGAACAAGAAAGTTATAAAGCATAAGAGATTAAATCTTTGACGACCCTTTCCATTTGCATTCCACGGGAACCCTTAACAAGCACCCGGTCTCCTGGTTGCAGTTGTTGGGGGATAACTCCCAACCAATCTGCCGGATCATCACGGTGCTGTGCGGTAATTGTGGATAGGTTTTTACATCTCTCAAAAAGATGTTTCATAAGGGGGCCTGCTGTAAACAGATGGCTCACCCTGGCTTTTGTTATTTCCTCTGCTAACTCCTTATGCAAGCTTTCTGCCTGTTTTCCCAATTCCAGCATATCACCTAAAATAACTATACGCCGGACCTCTTTTGGAGTGCTGGCAAGAGCAGTTATTGCAGCTTTAACCGAGCCAGGATTAGCGTTATAGCTGTCATCAACCACCTGCCAGCCACCCAAGGCAGTTATGGTCTCGCCACGTCCTGCTGGAGGTGAATATTTGCCAATACCTTGGCAAATCTCTTGAGGAGTGACACCAACATGACGGCAGGCTGCTGCTGCTGCCAAGACGTTGTCAACCATATAGGCTCCTCTTCCTGCCAGTTTTATCTCTATTGGTTTTTGATCCAACCAGTGCAAGCTGGCCTCTATGTTGCCATCTGTCAGATTGATATTGTCGGCATAGATGTGTGGTTTTTTTTCCGGTAGGTTTTCTTGGCCAAAGGTGATTATTTGCGATTTGTTGGCATATTTTTCAAGATGGGTGCTGTACCACGCAGAGTTTTTGAAAATAGCTATGGAATTTGTGTCAAGACCAGCAAACAGCTCTCCTTTGGCCTTGGCTATCTCATCAATGTTGTTAAAAGCGGCCAAATGGGCATCTAAAACATTGGTAACAATACCAATATCAGGTTTGGCAATATTGGTTAAGTGGGCAATCTCGCCCAGAGCACTCATCCCCATCTCCAGCACCAAAGTCTGACAGTCAGAAGGCATGTTTAGCATGGTTAGTGGGAGGCCAAAATGGTTGTTTAGGTTGCCACGAGTGGCGTGAACAGATTTAAAGTGTTCTTTTAAGCAGAGCTGCAAAAGCTCTTTAACAGTAGTTTTACCTGAAGATCCGGTCACAGCAATAACTACCGGGTTGACTTTTAAACGCCATGATGTTGCAAGCTGCTCCATGGCGGATAGAACATCAGGTACAACTAAAACCGGACAATTGGGTATAGGTTCCGGTTGGGTATCTACTAACAGAGCACCACAGCCAGCAGCAACCGCTTTATTTATATAGTCGTGACCATCAAAACGTGGGCCGCGGATTGCTGCAAACATCTCTCCGGTTTTTATGCTCCTGGTATCTATGGATACTCCGGTAAGGTTGCTGTTCTCACCTGGTTTTATTTTTAGGGTTTTTCTGGCAAAATCAAGGTCGAAGATCATTATCTGCTGGTCCTGTTCTCTATTTTGTGTAACCAAGTTTTAATAAACCATCTATGGCCGTTTGATGATCATCATAGGGGTGGGTTCCGGTAGCGGTAATTTGGTATGTTTCATGACCTTTCCCGGCTATCAGTACCGTATCACCAGATTTGGCTTGAGCCAGAGCATAGTCAATCGCTTCGGTCCGGGAGCTTTTTTTTACAACTTGCGCCCCACCGGATACCGTTAAGCATCCGTCTAAAATCTCCTCTAAAATTGTATTTGGATCTTCACTTCTCGGGTTGTCGTCAGTCAAGATAACAAGGTCGCTAAGTTTAGCGGAAATTTTACCCATCAATGGACGCTTACCCCGGTCTCTATCACCACCACAGCCAAACAGGGTGATGATGCGACCATTTGATATCTCCCTTGTTGCCAATATAAGATTCTCCAAGGCATCTGGAGTGTGGGCAAAATCAACTATAACTCCAAATGGCTGACCTTTATATATTGACTGCATCCGTCCCGGTTGGGAGTGAAAACTGTTCAAACCTTTGGCAATGGTTTTGCTGCTAATTCCCAAAGCTAACCCGGCTCCAGCAGCAGCCAGGGCGTTGGCAACATTAAATCGGCCTACAGTCGGCAGATTGACCGGAACTGTCTCTGTGGCTGTGGTCAATAAAAAATTGGTCCCCTGCCCAGATAGTTTTATATCTACAGCGTGTAAATCAAAACTATTGTCAGTCAAACTAAAGGAAATTTTTTTTGTCGATTTATGGCAGAGTTTATAAAGCTCTACACCGTGGGGGTCATCGATATTTATAACGGCAAATGGTGGTTGGTTGTCTATAAACAGAGATGCTTTAGCTCTGAAATAATCTTTTTGGGAGCCGTGATAATCAAGGTGGTCACGGGATAAGTTGGTAAAAATTGCTGATGCAAAAGCTAATCCTGCGACCCGGTGTTGAGTCAGAGCATGAGATGATACCTCAAGAATGGCAAACTTGCAGTTTGCCTCTACCATTTGTGCCAAAGTAGCCTGTAGTGCTATAGGGTCTGGGGTGGTGAGTGGGTTTTTCTGCTGATGGTTAGGCCAGCGAATTCCGGTGGTACCGATAATACCAACCGGCTCATTTGCTATGGTTAATATTGCCTCTAACATTGCTGCAACAGTAGTTTTTCCGTTGGTTCCGGTGATGGCAATCAGTTTTAATTTTTTGCCGGGGTGGTTGTAAAATGCTCCGGCTAAGTGGGCTAAGGCCAGACGTGGATCTGGGTGGCGAAACTGTGCGATATCGGCAGGTATATGCTCTTGGTAAGAGTCTGCGACTAATATGCCGCTAGCACCAGCATCTATTGCTTGGGGAATAAATCTGGTTCCATCAATTTTGCTGCCGGGTAGGGCAGCAAAGAGGGTTCCCGGTTTTACCTGCCGTGAATCTGCGGTTATAGCATTAATGCTAATGTCGGGCCCGGTAACGGTTAGCTGCTGTAGCCCAGCCTCTTTATGGAGATGTTCTGCTCTGTGGTTCATTTTAAAAATAGCCGAGCTGGACCTTTTTCGCTGTTCTCATATTTTATAACCAGGCCGGAGCCGTGAATCTCAGGAACAATTTTATGGACAGCCAACTCCCTAAGAGCTTTATCCAGGCTAACCCCCATAAGGCTCACCTCTAGAGGTGTGCCGGTAGCTGCTAGTGGCTCAATTATCACATCTGGTAGATGGAGCGGGGTCTTTTTTGTGGGGAAGATGGAGAGCAGTGGCAGAATACCCTGGGCAATATCTTTAAAAACCGGTGCAGCAACCTGGCCACCATAGTAAACCCCTTGAGGTTCATCAATACCGACAAAAATAACTAGCTTAGGTCTGTTTGCCGGTATAAAGCCGACAAAAGATGAATAATAAAAACCTTTTACATAACCCTTGCCAGGTAGAGCCTTTCTTGCAGTACCGGTTTTTCCTGCTACACGGTAACCGGAAACCATAGCTTGTGGTGCTGTCCCTTCTGTACTGACAACCGACTCTAGAATATTCCGCATTTTAGCTGAGGTATCTTCCGATATAACCCGTCTGCTATCTTGGTTGGGGCTAGGATAATACTGCCCGTTTTTATATCTGCCCAACACCAGCTTTGGACGGTATAGAGTACCGCCATTGATGGCTGCGGCAGTAGCAGCAACCAACTGTAATGGGGTAGCCGTAATACCGTATCCATAAGAACGGTTGGCTAAACCAACCTGTTTATAAAAGCTGATGTCAGGAATGCTTCCTGGTGGTTCTTGGCCTAGCTCAACTCCGGTAGGTTCACCAAAGCCAAACCTGTATATGTAACCCTCCATAGCTTCATTGCCAACTTTCAAGCCAATTTTAGCAGCACCAACATTGGAGCTTTTCTGGATAATCTGTTTTACGGTTAGTTTCTCATCACCCCGGTGGAAATCTTTGATTGTTCTATCGCCAACAGTGAATTTGCCGCCTTCAATATCAATCACAGTTTCAGGTTTGACTGTTCCTGTATCAAGTCCGGCAGCCACGGTAAATATTTTAAAGGTTGAACCCGGCTCAAAAGTATCTATAACAGCCCGGTTACGCCGCCCTTCAGCACTACTGTTTGCCAGATTGTTTGGGTTGAAGCTCGGCTGATTGACCATAGCTAGAACTTCACCATTATTTGGGTTCATGACAATGGCAAAACCAGATTTTGCTTTACTTTTTGTAACCCCGTTTAGGAGAGCACGATAAGCTATATACTGGATGGTGGTATCAATACTCAATACAAAATCGTCTCCCGGTTCAGCCGGGGTCATCATCTGCATTTTTGGCATCAGCCTACCGAGACGGTCTCGGGTAATGATGTTGGTTCCAGGTTGACCTTGCAGATCTTCATCCAAGGCTCGTTCCATTCCCTCCATTCCACTACCTGTAAAGTTGGTGAAACCGAGTAGATGTGAAGTTACCTCACCCAGGGTATGGAAGCGTTTGCTCTGCGGCTTAAAAAATAGTGCTGGATGGTTTAACATCCGAATTTTTCTTATGGCTTCCGGTGCTAACTGTCTTTGCAGCACCGGAAACGAACCCTTGCGGGCTGAACTGAGTTTCTGTCTTAACTTCTTTTCAGGTTGGTTTATGAGTGGTGCAAGTTCTTTGGCTAAACTGCTCGGATTATCTAACTGATCAATATCTACCGAGAGCGATTTCATCGGTAGGCTAATGGCTAATGTTTTGTTGTTACGGTCCAGAAAACGGCCCCGGTTGGCATGGGTGATAATTTTTTTCTTGTGTTGAGTCTGTGCCCGGCGTTGCAGTGCCTCACCCTGCAAAATAGTAAGGTCAAAGGCTCTAAAGGCCAGAACAACAAAAGCCAGCATGAATAGCCCTAGCAAAAACTCCAGCCGTAGAGCTTGGTTGCCAATAACTACAGGTTTTTTGCCTTGGGGGGGGATTATAACTCTTTTGCTTGGCAGAGGCTTTTTTTTCGGCAGGGAAATTCTAGTAAGCAGGCCCTTACCAAATGCTGCAAGTTTAATTCCCGGTAAATTGCTGACGGAGAGATTTTTTTTCGGTTTACGCCGGATAGCACCACTTTTTTTGTTTCTTTTTTTGCCAATAATATTCATTTTGGCATCACCTGCCATTGATCGGGACGCATAGCTCGCATACCGAGTTTTTCTCTGACAAGCCGCTCGGTTAAATTTAAATCAGTTCTGGATATCAGCTCAATTTCAAGGGCCTGCTTTTGGTCTAATAGTTGGCTCTGTTTTTTTTCGGCTTTTTGCAGATCCCGGTGAACATCCAACATCCACATTCTTGAGGTGATGGTGATAGCCGAGGTAATTACTAGAATGACAACTAAGAAAGTTGGAATAAGCCAGTCATTTTTCATTATATGGCAACCCTCTCTAAAATCCGCATTTTTGCACTACGGGAGCGGGGGTTTAACTGCTGCTCTTCAAGGGTTGGGACTATCGGTTTTTTATTGATTAATCTAAATGGCAAAGGAACGTTTTTGGTTTGTGGCAGTAGTGCTGCCGGCCCGGTGATAATTGGGAGGCTTGTGAGACGGCGAAAGGTCTGTTTGACAATACGGTCTTCTAAAGAGTGGAAGCTTATCACCACCAAGCGGCCTCCATTGGCTAGAGCATTGGTTGCTGCTTTTAGTCCATTTTCCAACTGCTCAAGCTCGCTGTTTACAGCTATGCGCAGGGCTTGAAAAATTTTTGTTGCAGGGTGAATTCCCCGTTTACGGTTAGGGATGACTCTCTCAGCAAGCTTGGCTAATTGCTCAGTACTGGTAAAAGGTTTTTTATCTCGGTCTTGAACAATGGCCCTGGCTATTTTTCTACTCTGGGACTCTTCGCCATATTTGAAAAAAATATCGGCTAAAGCCCGGTCAGTCATGGTATTGACCAGATCGGCAGCAGTTTTTGAGTTTGAGTCTATACTGTGGTCCATACGCATATCCAGTGGGCCGTCAAAACGAAACGAAAAGCCCCTTTCTGGTTGGTCTATTTGGAAAGATGAGATACCCAAGTCAAACAAAATACCGTCTACCTTATCCACACCCCACTCACCAAGCATAGCCCCTAGTTTTTGAAAAGTGGCGTGTTTAACCGTGAGCTGCCTGGGATAGAGTTCAACCAGTTTCTCCCCACGCAATATCGCATCAGGATCTCGGTCCAGAGCCAGTAGTTTACCTCTCTTGCCTATGGCATCAAGTATCGCCCTGCTGTGACCTCCTGCCCCGAAGGTGGTGTCAAGGTAGAACCCGTCCGGCTTGGGAGCCAACCCGGTTAGCACCTCTTGGGCTAGGACACTGATATGTCCTGTTTCAGCCACAGTTTATCCAGTTTCTTAGGTTAAAGAAAGTTAGTATAGCAAAATTCCCCTAACTCTGCTATCCGTTCAATACCGAATTTACCGCTTCTAGAGCTTCTGAGGTTGAAAACGGTTTAACCATAAGGCGTTGTGCACCAAAATCTTGGGCCATACGTAGATTAAATGTCGCATCCAAACCCCGGCCACCGCCAGACATGGCTATAACCTTTGCCTCCTGGTCAATCTCTTTCAACTCCATTATGAGTTCAACCCCATCTTTTTCCGGCATCAAGACATCAGTGATAACCAGATCAGCAGGATCTTCTTTAAACATCCGCAATCCTTTGCGGCCGTTTTCTGCTTCACGAAGCTCATGGCCTTCGTTTTCCAGTATGGCGTACAGTAAAGCACGAATAGATGAATCATCATCAATTATTAGAATCTTTGCCATAACTTTTTGCTTCCTTACCTTTACTTTTATAGAGATATTAATATTTTTTTCTAACTATTGACTGCTCTGGTTATTTGCTGATCTTCTTATTGAGTATCAGAACAATTGGACTAGCAACAAATACCGAAGAGTAGGTTCCGATCAAAACCCCAAGAAACAGAGTAAGGGCAAAATCATGAATTACTTCACCGCCAAATAGCAATAGTGCAACCAAAACCAGCAGAGTTGTCATAGAGGTGATCAAGGTTCTGGAGAGTGTTCGGTTTACCGCTTCGTTGATGATAAACGTAAGATCTTTGGATTTAAACCGTTTCATCTCCTCTCTAATCCGGTCATAGACCACGATGGTATCGTTTAGAGAGTAACCAATTACCGTTAAGAGTGCGGCGACCACAACCAGGGTAAACTCTTTTTGCATCAGTGAGAAAAAACCGATGGTAATGCCTAAATCGTGGACGAGCGCTAATACCGCCCCATAAGCAAAGCGGAGTTCAAACCGCCAGGCAACATAAAATAGAATAGCCACCATGGAGTAGATAACCGCCATTATGCCTTTTTCGGTCAACTCCTGCCCAACCTGGGGGCCGACAAACTCAACCCGGCGGAGATCAACACTATTTTGGTCTGCGATTGGCTCAAGGGTTTTGATGATTTTTTGCGAGAGTTCACTCTGGGCTTTAGCATCTGTTGCCTGTTTCTCAACCCTGATTAAAATCTCCTCCGGGGCACCAAACTCTTGAATGACCACATCTCCCAGATCAAGGCTGGAGAGAACAGTGCGGATCTGTTTTAAATTTGGCGGGGTGTGAAATTTGACCTGGACCAAAGTTCCGCCAGAGAAGTCAATGCCAAAATTCAACCCCTGAAACAAAATTGAACCTAAACTAGTCAGAATCATGAGCAGGGACAGGGCGTAGGCCAGCTTCCGTTTACTGATAAAGTCGATATGCGATTTACTGGAGAACAGTTCCATGGAGAAGTTTTTCCTTCCTCAAACAGTCTAGATACTAAGTTTTTCCAAACGGCGGCCGCTTATATACATGCTTAGCACAACTCTGGTCAAAAATATTGCCGTAAACATAGAGGCCAATAGACCAATGGAGAGGGTAACGGCAAAACCTTTTACCGGGCCGGTGCCAAACTGATATAGAACGATTGCGGTTATCAGCGTTGTAATGTTGGCATCAACAATGGTTGAGAAGGCTTTGGCATAACCGTGGTCGATAGCAGCCATAGGGGTTTTGCCGAGTCGTAACTCTTCACGTATCCGCTCAAAAATAAGTACATTGGCGTCAACCGCCATACCAAGCAGCAGCACCGCACCAGCGATGCCGGGCAGGGTTAGGGTTGCTTGTAAAACTGTTAAGATTGCCATGAGAATCAGTACGTTGACAATCACTGCAATGTTGGCTAATAGACCAAAACCTTTGTAGTAGATAATCATAAATACCAGAACCATTGCAGCACCGATCAAGATTGATGCAAGCCCCTGTTCAACTGAATCCCGGCCTAGAGTTGGGCCGACTGTACGCTCTTCTATGAAGGTTACCGGAGCAGGAAGTGCACCAGCCCGGAGGACAATTGCTAGATCGTGAGCCTCTTCCGGTGTGAAAGTTCCACTGATTTGTGCCCGGCCTCCCTCAATTTTTTCTCTTATAACCGGGGCAGAATAGACCAGTTTATCAAGAACAATAGCCATCCGCTTGCCGACATTTTCCCCGGTTAACTGAGCAAACTTTCTCGCTCCCTGACGGTTGAAACTGATGGATACGTTCGGCTCATTAAACTGCTGGTCAAAGTTCACTCTGGCATCGGTTAGCAGATCTCCAGCCAGAACAGTCCTTTTTTTCAGAAGGTAGGGCTGCCGGGTGAGTCGTCCTGTTGCCCGGTTTTTCTCTTCACCATATAGCAGAACATCTCCAGGAGGAATTCTGCCAGCCAAAGCACCTGATAGGTCGCCTTTTTCATCGAGAAGTTTAAACTCCAAACGGGCGGTTTTGCCGATTATGCTTTTTGCCCTGACCGGATCTTCCAGGCCTGGAAGCTGAATTAAAATCCGTTCTTGTCCCTGTTTTTGGATAGTTGGCTCGGAAACGCCAAACTGGTCAATCCTGGAGCGAATGGTCTCAATTGACTGCTCGACAGCAAATTTACGAGTCTCTTTTATTTTTTCCGGTGTGAAGCTTACTGTCCAGACTTTGCCGGAAATATCTTCGTTAAGCACAGTCTGAGGGAACTCACGCTTAACTATCGAGCGCATTTTTTCTGGCTCTGAGCGGTTAGATAATTTGATGATAACAGAGTCGATACCTTTGCGTTCTACACCACGATAGCGGAGTCGCTCTTGACGCATGACTCCTCGAACTTCATCAACCAGATTTTCTGCTGACTGCTCCACAGCTTTATCTGTTTCAACTTGCATGAGCAGATATAGACCGCCTTGCAGATCCAAACCTCGGGAGATTACCTGGCTAGATAGCCAAGATGGCCACCAAGAGGGAGCACCACCTAGAATAGTTGGTGTGGAGTAGAGGAGTGAGCTGAACGTAACCAAAAAAATGAGTACCGGTTTCCAAGTGGGCAGTTGCCTCATAGTGTACCTAACTTTAAATTAAAATGGTAAAAGATGGAGAAAATTCCTGGCAAGGCAGTTATTTTTCAGCGTCATTTTTTTCAATTTTGGCAGGAGAATCTTTACTATTATCGCTTGGTGACACATCACCTTTTACCGTTACCGAAGTGATGCTGTTACGACGCAGCCGAATCCGCATTGGCCGAAAGGTTTTGTTGCCAACCTCAACTTCACCAACCTCTAAGGTTAAGGTATCTTCTTCTACCCGGTGGATTTTGCCAAGGATTCCACCATTGGTAACAACAGTATCGCCACGGCGAAGATTCTCTACCATCTCTTTGTGGGCCTTCTGTTGTTTTTGCTGGGGGCGTATAAGCAAAAAGTAAAAAATAGCAAAGAGCAGAACCATGAAAATTATATTACCCATGGCTGCCCCTCCATCTGGTGCTGCGGCGTGGGCGACACTAATTATATCAAACATGTAATAAACTCCAAATATCCAGGTGAAGCCTTTTTGGGCCTCTATTAAAAACAGAACAACAACCTCAAACCCCGACCTGTGAAAATGCCGGAGTAAACGGGGTGGTAGACTACAAATATTTAACCTACCAATATATAAGCATCTTTTCTGCACTTAGCAAGTGACAATATGCTCATCTTGGCTGATTAACGCAAATTAAGCCATTTTTGTTATTTATCAATTTATTTTTCCGGCCAACTCCATCCTCCATCACCATCTCCAGCCTGGGCAGCATAAAAACTGCTTTTAAAAGCGGTAAATTGATCTTTTTCTATAGCTTTACGCATATTGTCCATTAAATCCAGGTAGAAAAACAGGTTGTGCTGGGTCAACAGCCTATGGCCGAGAATCTCTTTACATATAAATAGGTGGCGAAGATATGCCCTGCTATAGTTCTTACATGTTTCGCAGCCACAGTGGGGGTCGATTGGTTCTTCGGACTCCCGGTTTTCAAGTCTTTTAATATTGAAGGCTCCTCTGCGGTTGAAGAGTTGGCCGTTTCTGGCGTTGCGAGTCGGCATTACACAGTCAAACATATCTACCCCGGACTCCACAGCCATAACCAGATCTTCTGGTCGTCCTACCCCCATAAGATATCTGGGTTTCCCTGTAGGCAGTAGGTTTGGAGCATATGAAAGAACCTCTATCATCTTCTCTTTTGGTTCTCCCACTGACAACCCGCCCATGGCGTAACCGTCATAACCTTCATCAATCAAACCGGCAGCGGAGATCCGTCGTAGATCCTCAAACATTCCTCCCTGCATTATGCCAAATAGAGCCGAGCCGTCATCTTTTCTCCTGGCCTCTTTACAACGTTTACCCCAACGCAGAGACATCTCCAGAGAGCGAGCCAGGTATTCATGTTTTGCCGGGTGGGGAGGGCACTCGTCAAGCTGCATAATAATATCTGCACCAAGTGCCTCTTGGATCTCAACTGCTACCTCCGGGCTTAAAAAACGTTTTGAACCATCAATATGGGAGCGAAACTCCACCCCTTTTTCGCTAATAGTGCGGAGATCTCCCAAGCTGAACACCTGATAGCCTCCAGAGTCAGTAAGAACAGGGCCGGACCAGTTCATAAAACGGTGAACTCCGCCCATTTTTTTGACTAGATCGTGACCGGGGCGTAAAAAAAGGTGGTAGGTGTTGGCTAGTATAATCTGTGTACCTATAGCCGTCAGCTCTCCAGTGGTCATGGCTTTCACCGTTGCAGCAGTGCCAACCGGCATGAAGATTGGCGTTTCGACGCTGCCGTGGGGGGTAATGAAACGCCCTCGCCTGGCCCCGCTAGGGTCGGTGTGTAGATGTTCAAAGTTGAATCTGGTTTTCATGAAAAATCCAGGCTAGGGTAGAGTAGTGACGAATCGCCATAAGAGTAAAATCTAAACCCCGACTTTATAGCATAGTCATAATCACGGTCTAGCCTTGCTTTACCAATAAACGCTGCCACCAACATGAGTAGGGTTGATTCTGGCAGGTGAAAGTTTGTTAAAAGTAGGTCCACAACCTTAAACTTGAACCCAGGTAGAATAAAGAGGTTGGTCTCGCCACTAAAAGCCTCAACTTTACCGGTTTTCAAGGCGGCACTCTCCAGAGTTCTGGTTACAGTCGTTCCAACAGCCACTACCCGGCCTTTTTTGGCTTTGGTCTGGTTGATTAGATCGGCTGTCTCTTCGGAGATAGAGCACCACTCATGATGCATGACATGTTTTTCCAGGTTCTCCTCCCGGATCGGCTGAAAAGTACCTAACCCGACATGAAGGGTGATGGTGGCGATGTTTACCGATTTTTTTTTTAGTTTTTCCAGCAGGTCACTGGTAAAGTGCAGTCCGGCAGTTGGAGCTGCTAACGCCCCTTTTTTGCT
>JADFZU010000038.1 GCA_015232365.1 Magnetococcales bacterium
GCCCAGCTAGCCCTAACCGAGCAAGAATCTCCTTTACAGCGGGAAGATTATCAAAACCTCGACGAGGGTCATCAACAAGAAATGGTAACAGGACATTTTCAATTACTGTCAGTGCGGGAATCAGATTAAAAAACTGAAAGACAAAGCCAATATTCTTACGCCGGAAACTGGTCATCTCCTCTTCCGACTTAGTATTAATTTCAACCCCTTTAAAAAAGATCTCTCCACTATCCTGGCTATCAATTCCAGAGATACAGTTTAACAGAGAGGTCTTCCCAGAACCGCTAGGCCCCATAATAGCCACAACCTCACCCTTAGCCACCTCTAATGAAACACCTTTTAGAATTGGCAGGGAATATCCCCCCATAGGGTAGCTTTTGGTTAAGTTATGGATCTGAAAAAAAGGAGGAGGTAGCGTTACGCCAGCCATAGAAGAATATTCCACCACGAAATTATAGGCTGTAAGGAGACGGGTCAAATGCAATATATCGCATATTGACCCGCATGATAAAGGCTTCTACTCGGCTGGTTTTAGAGCTATACGGCCCATCACATCATTAATATTGGAGAGCGATAGCAGATGGGCATAAATCCAGCCCAACTCACCAGATCGAAACAGCTCCATAGCTTTTGTTTTTTCTAGCTCCATCAACTTTTTCTCATCAACAACCATCAATCCGCCGATAGAGATCTTTTCACCATCTGTAAGCTCGGCACTTGCAGTGTATGCAGTAAGCAACTCCAGATCTTTGAGGCGGTTAACAAAAATTTCGGTTCGCTGATATTGGGCCTGATAATCCTTTAGAAAATTAATAGCACTTTCAAGAAGCTCAGTTGAATTCCCATCTTCATCGAAGAGAGAAGTACCCTCCTCGGTGCTTAGCCCGGAAAATGACTCATCAATACAGACTGCCAGCTTCTCATCTGTACTGTCATCACCACCTGGAGCCTGGGCCAATACAAATGGGTAACGACGAACAAAAGCTGGAATATATTTAGCGTCCCATTGGCCATCTTCTTTAACAAATAGATTCTCATCCTGGCGGAAACCAAGCAGCACAACCGGCAGCACATTGTCAGCAGCTTTAATAAAAATTATTGGATACTCTTTTGCTGCATGGACAAACTCCATCCCAGAGAGAAGAACCGAATTGGTCTTGCGGGCAAAGTTGAAACCATCTTTGTTGGGAGCAATTTTAAGATTTTTATGTGCCTCCTTGTTTAAGGGAACAGGTTTCTCATAGAACATCAACTGTGCCATTTTAATCGGTCTCCTCAGATTCTTGAAAAAGAAATTATTGTAAGTTATCTAAACTCTTAATGCAAGCGTCGCCCAACAGCACTCGCATCATCAAAAATTGAACTGCTCTCAACAGAAACTCCAGGTATCTTTATTGCTAAAGCCCAATCAATTTGCGCAACAGTATCAGTGATCATTTTTCCTAACATATGCAGCAGGTTTTGATCGACCCCCAACTCCACTCCGTAACCTTTTTCTGGATGGAAGCTCAAAATATAGGTGTCACCTTCTCTTTTCTGAATTGTCGCTTTACATACCAAAACCGGACTGTTCCCAAGAGGGCATTTACTGTCTACTGTCTCAAATTTTTCTGTAAAATTTGCTTTCGCCACGGCAGCCTGATGCATAAACCCCACCACCTTATCGTTAACAGCCTCATTTTGATCTTGATTATTTGAACTTTGCTGGCGGGCTTGTACCTCAAGAATGCGAACAAAACCGGGCCAGAACTTTTGAACAAAGAGCCTGGTCAGCCAAAAACGGAACTCAACTCCATCCGTTGTATTGAATCTCAGCAGTAGCCGGTCCTCCTCTGATGAATATGCTAATTGCAATTGATGGATTTTTTGAGTAACCATGAGACCAATTTATGAATCAAGTTTACACTACTGTCAACAATATTGAGTTATTTATCCTAACTATATCCAATTAATACCATGCAACATTCTATTAACTTTAGTGTTCATAGTTATAGCAAAAAAAACAATCTCAAAGCATTGGTTATACCATGTTTTCATGTAAACATCAGATCTCCAAGCCATGACGATCCTAAAAGCACTGGCTCAGGCGGTAGTGGAAAATCGTCAATAACAAACATAGATATTCTTTATGAGAAAATAGTTGACCAGCCATTAGAAAAGCAGCAAAATCGGCACATGATAAATACTGCCGGAGAGAGTACGATGAAGCGCATATCAACTGTATTAGCACTTATAATTCTAGCAATGTGGGGCTTTTTTCCATCAGCTAGCCAAGCCGAACCTGCTACTACAAACCCTTGTAAAATGGAACCTAACACCCCATGCAACGCAAAGCAGAAAGACACCCCTAAACAGATAGTTGGGAAACAGCAGAAAGGTTTTACCAGCTTCTATAATGCTGCTGCAAGCGGTCACAAAATGTGGAATGATTCACGACTTGGAACCTCTGGGTTTACCTGTCTTTCCGGTGGTTGCCACGCCAATTTTGAAAATTTGAGCCTGGATAAGAACAAAACCTTTCCCCACTATGTAGGGATGGCAGGAAAAGTTGTTACCCTATCCCAGATAATAAACTACTGCCTGGTCAACCCAATGGCTGGATCAGCTCTGGCAGAAGATAGTGATGAGATGACTGCCATGGCAGCATTTTACCGAAAATACCGTATGCAGTACCGGCAACAGCGTAAATAGAAGATGGAAGCAGAACCTATTTTGGTTTGGCGGGATATTTTCGACTGTTTTTAACCATCTTGGATCTGGCACACTCTATAGGGTCCAGGTTGTACTTTGCCGCCAGCATGGTCAGATAGATCATAACATCACCCACCTCTTCCGCTAAATGCAGGCTCTGTTCTGGGTTTAATGTTTCACTCTCGTCGCTGGTTAACCACTGGAACATCTCAACAATCTCTGCCACCTCAACACTGAGAGCCATAGCAAGATTTTTTGAGGTATGGAACTGCTCCCAGTCTCGCTCCTGGCTAAATTTTTTTAGAGCTGCCCTGAGTTCAGACATTGCAGTGATATGGTTTATGTTGGTCACTCCAACAACTGAAGAGCAATTTTAGGCTGCTGGTTGGCTTGAGCCTGAATGGAGATTTTTGACTTTGTTAAGAGAGTGTTCTTGGTCAAAGCAGTTACCTGATTGGCAACTTCAGGATCGTGAATTCTATTACGAGCTTTTTCGGTGTTTTCAACAACAGCATTTAAATCACCTATCGCTTTGGCAAAACGCTCATGCAATGGAGATAAAGATGCCCGAATATCTGCCACAGACTGCTGAGCATTATCAATAACATCAATCTTCTCCTGTCTGGATACCGCAGGCATTTGCGGACCACCTGGAGCTTGCCACCTACGAGCTACTTCATCTATATCCTCACCAAAGCCAAGTGCTGCAGGAGAGCTACTGCTGAGTGAAACCTCAACAGATTGCTCGGTCTCACCGCCAAGAACATAGCGTACAGGCTTGAAGCTTCCATCTAGCAGATATTGACGGTTGAATCTTGTCTCCTTGGATATAAGCTCAACCTGCTTTAGCCAGTAAATCATTTTTGACGGATCAAAGGCCGTATCAGTACGTTGCCAATCGGCAAGCTGGCGGATCTCATCAAGGGCACTATCTGTCTGGGTCAGAGCATCAGCAACAATCTGCACTATGGAGATGCCGTCATTTGCGTTGCGAAGATACTGGTTGATAGAACGGGTATCGGCTAAACAGCGTAAGGAGAGATGGTAGTCAACATGCTGGTCATCAACTGAACTGACCTCTTCCACCACACTATGAGCCGATGAAGAGAAGGGCTTTTTATAAGCTCTTGACTTCGCCTGCCTATCTTGTGACAAAATCTGTCGAATAGCTAAGGACATTATCAACCCATAAAGTTAAAAACAGTTAAACTCCCGTTAGCAACCTTATCGGCTTCATGTAACTAGTACTTAATCATTTTTTTCAAACGGGTTGCCACCTTTTCTAAACAGCATACGAATCGGCACACCGGCAAAATCAAACTGCTCACGTAACTGTTTTTCCAGATAACGGCGATATGTCTCGTGGACCTGATCAGGGCGGTTGGCAAAAATTAGAACTGTTGGCGGCTCCACAGCAATTTGTGTCATGTAGCGAATTTTAATCGCCCTTCCTGCTCGTCTTGGCGGTGGATGTTTCTCCACAGCCTCACTCAACCAGCGGTTTAACTTACCTGTGGATATACGCTGCCGGCCAACTCGCCAAACCCTGTGAACAGTATCTAAAAGCGAGCTAATTCCCCGGCCACGCTTTGCGGATATAAACAGGACCGGAGCATGGGGAAACAGAGGAAAAGCGTCCTCAATCTTTAGTAAATACTCTTTTTGAGCCTTGCGGCCACCAGTGACCGTATCCCACTTATTGACCACAATAACCAGACCACAACCAGCATTGGTTGCCAAGGTTGCCACCCGGCGGTCCTGATCGCTTATATCATCCCGCTCAGCATCTAAAACCAAAACTGCAACTTCTGCCCGGTCTATCGCCTTTAGAGCAGCCATCACCGAAAACTTTTCAATCCGTAGAGCAATGCGGCCTTTCCGCCTGATCCCTGCAGTATCAATCAGAACAAAATTATGACCACGACCGTCGGTAAAAGGCAGGTCGATAGAGTCTCTTGTGGTTCCAGCCACTTCGGAGGCAACCAGACGGTCCTCTCCCAACAGTCTGTTGATCAAAGAACTTTTACCAGCATTGGGACAGCCAACCACTGCCACCCTTACCTCAGCTCCTTCGTCAATATCTACCTCTTCAGAGTCAACCTCCTCAACATCAAAAGCCTCTTCACTGGCATAAACAGGCTCCTGCTCTAGCCCCTCAAGATCTGTTAGCTCCAACTCTTCAGGAAGAGTCCAACCCCCATCATCAGCAACAGCTACATCATGCTTCTCACATCCATCCAGCAAAGGCAGAGCTTCCAGCACCGCACTCCGCAACGCCTCCATACCCCGGCCATGAGCAGCAGCTATGGGAATTACCGGATCCAGACCCAAACCATAAAACTCATATGATGACTCTATACCACCCTTGCCTTCGGTCTTGTTAACAGCACAGATCACCGGCTTGTCAGTACGACGCAGCATGTCGGCAATGGACCAGTCGTCTGGTTGCGGTCCAAACTTGGCGTCAGTGACAAAAATCACCAAATCTGCCTCCTCAACCGCTACCATGGTCTGCTCACGCATCAAGTTAGGTATTATATCTGCGGATTTTGGCTCAAAACCCCCGGTATCTACCACATGAAAACTTCGCCCCGACCAGGAGACCTTACCATATTGACGATCGCGGGTCAGACCTGGTGTGTCATCCACCAAAGCATCCCGGCTTCTGGTAAACCGGTTGAAAATAGAAGATTTGCCAACATTAGGTCGCCCGACAAGAGCGACAATAGGCAACATCTGAGAGGTTTTATTCATAATTTTCAGTAAATATAAAAGAGAGAATTGATGCCTTTTGTCTAAATTCAGCCGTTGAAAGTGCCTGCTTCTAACCAGCTAAACCTCAGTTTCCCGGCATTAAATGGAATAGACTTTTTTGCAAAATATTAAATGATTAAAAACAACAGTAAAATCCTGGCCTCTGCCCAAACCCGGCAGGGAAGCAAGCTCCCCGACTCCCCTATTATCAAGAGAAAAGGCAGAATACTAACAGTGTTTAGGTATAGAACAGCCTACTGTGCTTTGTATTTGATGAGATCGCCTTCGTTGGTCCAGATATACAGGCTTGAACCATCAACAACCGGAGTAGCAATAATTGGATCATTAAGATGGTTAAGGCCGGTCACCCTGCCACTAGCAGGATCAATAGAGAACAAACGGCCTTTGCTATCTCCAACTATAATTTGATCGCCAAAACGTACCGGAGCCGAAAGATAACCGTCACTGATCCTGGTACGCCACACCTCCAAACCATCTTTGGCACTTATAGAGACAATTTGACCTTCAACATTGACGACAAATAGTTGATTACCCCACAACAGAGGCCGGCGAATTGCTGAAAATTTACTCTTCCAGACCTCAACCCCTCCATTAGATTGAATCCCCATCACTGAACCTTGATGGTTGACAACGTAGACCTTAGGGATAGGAGTATCCATACCACTTGGTCCCACCACCACCTCACCATCAACATCATGAAGACGATCAATCTCGCTACGCCCCATCAACCGGGAGAGGTTTTTACCCCACAACGGTTTTCCTTCTCTAAGGTTTAAAGCAAACACCTCACCAGTTGAATAGCCAACAAATACCGTCCGCCCATTAGTAGTCGGGGTTGCCGCCCCCTGAACCACCAATGCTACCGGTACCGAAGAGTGGGTCCAGAGCAGCTTGCCACTGTTAACATCCAGAGCATAGGTCCGGTTGTTAAGGGTGGTAAAGATTACCCGACCACCAACAACCAGTGGAGCCGAAGCCACAGATGTAGAGACCTGAGACTGCCATAACTTTTCACCATTCTCTCTTGAAAGAGCCACCATATTTCCGGCAACAGTGCCAGCAAAAACCCTACTGCCATCGGTAGCAACACCACCAGACACCGAAGAGTCAAGCTCACTCTCCCAGATAACCTTACCCCTGGATTTATCAACCTTGACCACAAGACCTTCAAATGTACCGACAAAAACAGCCTCTTCGGTAACAGCAATCTGTCTAGGGTGGCTCATATACTCATCAGGCTCACCCTCAATTCCTCTGTCCCACTCTTCATCAATAGCTACCAGGCGGCCAGGGTCTGGCTCTTTATAGCCGGAAATTTCCTCCTCATCATCAATCCAAAACCAGTCTGGCATGTAGGAGCAACCAGAAAACAGCAATGCTGTTAATATAATTACAAAAGAAAATCTGATTTTTCCAACCATTCTCTCTGCTCCTATGTACTAAAAGCTTAAATGTACAGGGATAGTCAACAACCATATAAACAGCAATTGTTAGTTAAAGTCCATGGTGCAATACATGGTTTTATATTCTGTATCAGGAGAAACCTTAGCCACATTTTTGGTGATGGTTTTTTCCTGACATACTTGGCAAATCAATAGCTTGTACTAATTACGTATTTCTATCTGCTGCTATTGGTGATGATTGTCAGCGTTTTACAGCCAACCTCTCCAAACGCTGGTTCAACCGCTGTAATAACGGGCCAGAAGCCCCTGACTGTACAGCCTCTTGATATTTTGCCAAAGCATTTTTCTCATCACCGGCCTCAGACAACAACAGCCCGTCCAGCTCAAGTGCATGGGGACGAAATGGTGAGGTTTCAGCTATTTTAGAGAGAAACCCACGAGATCTACTACTATCGGCAGCAGTTAAATAAGCAGCGTTTAAAAGAGCCAGACCTTGAAGCGGCGAGTTGGTTGTTTTTGCAGCCAAAGTCTCAAAACGGGCTACTGCCTCATCAATTTTACCAACTCTAGCCAGAGCCTGTGCATCTGCAAGAATCGCCAAAAGTGCGTAACCGTGGTCACCACCATCATCCAATAATTTTTGGAAAGCAGCACTTGCCCCGGCCCTATCACCTTGGGCATCTAAAGCCTGAGCCTGGATATATGCATCAGATAGAGCATAATCCTCTTTAATACGGGCATCACGCCACCCTACATAGGCAAACAGGCCAATAAAGAGCAAAACCAAAGCTGCAATTATATATTTCTGGTTATCTCTCCAGAACTTTTGAGCAGCATCTTCATCCATCTTCTCATCAATCTGCTCGAAAATATCATCAATCTGGGCCATTGTTCATCCTTTTCTCTGGTCAATATGGGAACTTAAATGTACAACTGCTTCGGCAGTGGTTACGGTACTCTGCTCACCGTTAGCCATATTTTTAATTACCACACTACTATCCAACATCTCTCGGCCACCGATAATCGCCGTAAACTTGGCTTTGGACCGTCCGGCCCGCTTCATCTGGGTCTTCATAGAACCACCGGTTAAATTCATCTCCACTACCATGCCAGCAGCACGAAGCTGCTCAGCTAGAAGCAGGCCGGCAGATTCAGCTCCCTGAACATCTCCTAGTACTACAACATAAACCGTTGGCTCCGGTTGAACAACCCGGCCCTGCTCCAAAAGTAGAACCAGTCGCTCAAGACCCATGGCAAAACCGATAGCTGGCGTTGACTGACCACCCATCTCAGCAACCAAACCATCATAGCGGCCACCGGCAGCAACAGCATTCTGTGCCCCCAAGGCATCGGTAGTCACCTCAAAAGCCGTGCGGTTATAGTAGTCTAAACCTCGAACTAAAAGTGGATTAACTTGAAACGGCTGCTGTAAAAGAGTCAGATGTGACTTTAAACCGCTAAAATGTTCATCACAAACTGTGCAGAGATTATCGCCCATATGTGGAGCCTGTTGTGCCACCTCACCACAGCCAGGTTTTTTACAATCCAGTACCCTTAGAGGATTTCTCTCCATACGGCCCTGGCAGTTTTCACAAAGACTCTCCATCTTTTTATTCAGAAAAACCAGCAGCTTCTCACGGTACGGGCCTCGGCACTCACTACACCCCAGAGAGTTGATCTCCAGACTAAGGTTGCCAGCCACCCCAGCAGTACGAAAAAAGCCCATAACCATTGCCATCAACTCAGCATCAGCAAGCGGCCCTTCAGGACCAAACAGCTCACAGCCTATCTGGTGAAACTGCCGCTGCCGTCCTTTCTGGGGTCGCTCGTAACGAAACATCGGCCCGATATAGAACACCCGCCAAGGCAGAAGCCGGTGCATGCTGTTGTTGATGAACGAACGAACCACCGATGCAGTCCCTTCTGGACGGAGACTTAATGAGTCACCGCCACGATCGGCAAAGGTGTACATCTCTTTTTCAACTATATCGCTTGTCGCCCCCACCGCCCTGGCAAATAGCTCACTCTTTTCAAAAAGAGGCGTGCGCAACTCCCGGTAGCCATACTGGGCAAAAACCCTTCGGGCTGTCGCCTCCAGGTATTGCCAGGTTGTGCTATCATCTGGGAGAATATCATGGACACCACGTACTGTCTTAATCGCTGTTTTCACTCTTTATGTTGCTCTCTAATTTTTTTTGCTGCCAGTTCAACTTCACCAACCAAACGGTTTATCAGTTGACTATCTGCAACCTTTCCAACCGGTTTACCGTCTAGGTATAGCAAGTTTTCCCCGCCGCCACCAACCAAACCAACATGACACTCTTTAGCCTCACCCGGTCCATTAACAATACAACCGATTATAGACAGGTTGACCGACTCCCGGATATGGGAAAGTCTTTTTTCCAACTCTGCCACCACATCAATAACTTTAAACTCCTGCCTGGAACAGGTTGGGCAGGCAATTATGTTGACTCCCCTGGTTCGCAATCCCATGGTTTTTAAAATTTCAAAACCGACACGAACCTCTTCAACCGGATCAGCTGAAAGAGAGACCCGCATGGTGTCGCCTATACCGTCAGCTAGTAACATTCCCAAACCAATCGACGACTTAACCGACCCTGGAATCAAACCGCCAGCTTCGGTTATACCCAAATGCAGGGGGTAGTCAACCTTCTTGGCAAGCTTCCGATAGGCCTCTACCGTCATTGCAACCGAACTAGCCTTCAAGCTGATTTTAATCTCTGGATAGTTTAGATCTTCCAAAATGCGAATATGGTTCAAACCAGATTCAACCATGGCATCGGCACAAGGTTCACCATATTTTACCAGAACATCTCTCTCCAAAGAGCCGGCATTCACACCAATGCGGATGGGAACCCTTCTCTCTCTAGCTGCCCGAACCACCTCGGCCACCCGCTCCTTGGAGCCGATATTACCAGGGTTGATTCTTAAACAGTCGATACCACTCTCCAGAGCTACCATAGCCAGACGGTGATCAAAATGGATGTCGGCAATAAGAGGGACATCAGACCCCTGGATTAGATGGACAACCGCTTTAGCTGCATCTACATCCGGGCAGGAGATCCTGACTAAATCCGCCCCTGCTGCTGCAAGGCCGGCAATCTGTGCTCCAGTTGCTACAATATCTCTAGTATCGGTATTGGTCATGGACTGGACAGAGATAGGAGCATCGCCACCAACAGTAACCTTTCCCACCTGCACAGGACGGCTTAGTCGCCTGGGTCGGGTTAATGGTTCAGATCGGCTCACAGTTTAGCTGCCCACTCCAAAAGAGCCGACGGGGCAAGATCCAAATCCTGGATAACATCACCCGGCTTACCAAGATATCCCAATCTTTTTTTGCCAATTCTAACCTGAACCCCTCCAGCATTGCCAAAAATAGCATAAAACTGCATTCCTGTTGGAACTCTAAAAATATGGTTGGGCTGCATTACCATATCTTTCAAAACATCACCCTCTTCATCCCTAATTTGAACCCAAACCAACTCTTTTGAAATTAACGATACCGCATTACTTGAGTCGGGGATCAAATCTTGGTCATCAACTATAGGCTCTGGATAACGTTGGCTGATTCGCTGCCGGGGTTTTAAGTGGCTATCATCATTCCGCCTAGAGACAGCTTTTATTTGTGGTTTTATGACCTCTGCTTGGTACGGTTTAATAGACGCAACAATTTTTGGTTCTATTTTAACATGATCTACTTTTTTTGCCATCGAGATTGATGATGTCTGGGGGAGAACAACAACTTCCTCTTTTTGCTCAACAGGTGCTGGAGCAATTACTTTTTTTGGTTTTAGAGTTACAACCTCTTTCTCCGGCTTTAGTAAAACAGTCTCGGTTGACGCTATAACGTCAGGCTTGGGAATTTCTGCCGCCTCTACCGGTTTTTTTAGAGCTTTAATGGCTTTTTCTGTTTTTTTGCGAAGTAATGGCAACTCACCTTCAGTTGGACGCTGTACTGTTACAGGTGCTGTCTCCTGTTTGCCAAAATGGAGAACAGACGTCGCCGGATCCTCTTTTGTTTCTGATTTTGGTACAAAAATCGGCACTATCTCTCCAACTTTTGCTGGCGGAGCTTCTGGCAACTTCTGGGCATCACTATCACTATCGTCAAAATTACTATAAGCAACCGATAGAGCAACCAAACCAACCAACCCGCCAATAATTGCACCACTATTGGGACGTTGCCGGGATTTTGTCGGCGGAGTAAACGTTTCAGTAGTTAAATTTTGCCGCTTCTGTTCAAACTCAAGGAGGAATCTTGTAATCAGGGGGTGCTCAACAAGATTCAAACTTTTTGTGTAGAGACGTAAAAATCCGGCAATAAAAGCACTACCGGGAAGCTTCTCCGGCTCACCAGCCTCCAGGGAGATAAGATGAACATCTCGAATTCTGGTCCGTTGTGCCATCTCCTCTATAGACCAACCATTATCTTCACGGGTTTTACGCAATAAAATTCCAACCTGCAAAGCATCAATGGACTCATCTCTGGCAGCAGACGTCTCTGGAGCAGATGGTGGCCCACCATTTCGGAGATTTACCTCCTCTGCTGAAAAAAAATCATCAGGTGCTTGTGCCATAATATCTACCTTAAATGCTTAAAATCTTAACTACACCTTGAAGTTACTGATTCAAGTACTCTCCGAGCTTCACTTCAGCCCGTTTAGCTGCTGGCGACTCTGGAGCAACAATCCCAATGCGCTGTAAAAGTTTTTTGGCAAGAGTTCTCTTTCCTGCTTGCTGATATAGCTCAGCCAATCTCTCTAAAGTTGCCACACTCTTGGGATCTATCCCCAGTATATTGCGTAAATGTCTCTCTTCCAAGTCTGGACGACGCATTTTCCGATAATAGCCTGCCAATACTTGGTGAGCTGGAAGGTGGTTGGAGTCTATCTGCAACACATGATTCAATCCCGACACCATCTCTTTGACCGCCCCTCTGCGTTGCTGAATAAGAGCTAAATTATAGTAGGTTTCACTCCGATCATCAAACTTGGGATCTGCCAAAGCGTCTAAAAACGCCTGTTTAGCCTCCACTAAAAGCTGTTTCCGCATTAAAGCCACACCAAGGTTGTGGTTGATCGCCCCACTCTTTGGTTTAAGAGCATGGGCCTTACGCCAAACCGGTAGAGCCTTACCGGCCTGACCTAACTGATCGTATGCAACACCAAGGTTGGTGAGCATATCCACATTAGCTGGCTGCATTTTTTCAGCTTTAGTAAGGGCGACAAGTGCCATCTGGGGATTGCCACGGTCCAGATAAGCCTGAGCTTTTTTCATCAACCCATCAAAACGGCTGCTGTTTTTTACCGACTGTACGCTGGTGCCACAACCTGAGAACAGAGCCAAAGCAAGTAGCATGAAAAGAGTTGGCTTGGTTAGATAAAAGTTTGTCATTTAGCTTGAAAACCATTAGTAATGGGATAGCGACGATCTTTACCAAAAGCCCGTGAGGTAATCCGCACTCCTGGAGCCGCCTGTCGACGCTTATATTCACTTCTATCAACCAACTGTATAACCCTGGCTGCACACTCCCGGTCTACTCCATGGGCAACAATATCTTCTAAGCTTTGCTCCTGCTCAACATATAGCTCCAATATTTTATCAAGGATGGGATACGGTGGCAGAGAGTCACTATCTTTCTGGTCGGGCCTAAGCTCTGCTGATGGCGGTTTACTAATAACCCTAATGGGAATCGGCAGCGGTTTACCAGCCTCCTTAGCCCAGTTATTTCTAGCTTTAGCGAGGGCAAACACCCTCTCCTTCAAGAGATCCTTTAAAACTGAATAACCACCGGCCATATCACCATAAAGGGTGGCATAACCAACACTGACTTCACTCTTGTTGCCAGTAGTTACCAGAAGACACCCTTTTTTATTGGAGATAGCCATCAAGAGCGTGGCCCTGATTCTTGGCTGAATATTCTCCTCGGTAACATCCTCTGCCATCCCGGCAAACTCATCAGCCAGCTCACTGCGAAATGTATCAAAAATATTATCAATAGAGATGTCAGCCAGACGGATTCCCAAGCTATCAGCCCCCTCACGGGCATCCTCAAGGCTCTCTTTTGAAGTGTAGCGGGAGGGCATCATCACAGCCTCTACTTTGTCAGCCCCCAAAGCATCGGCACAGATAGCAGCAGTCAGTGCCGAATCTATCCCTCCAGACAGCCCTAAAACCACTCCGGAAAAGCCATTCTTTGCCACATAATCCTGCAATCCAAGACAGAGTGCTGAGTAGATCTCTCTATCTTGAGAGCATAAAGCTCCTATCTTTCCCGGCAACATCTCAACTTGCTGATCAGGAAGGCAGGCTATTTTTAGCATAGCCAGATCCTCCTTGAATTGAGGTGAGCGGCAGACAACTGCACCTTCCCGGCTCATGACAAAAGAGCCGCCATCAAAAACCAGTTCATCCTGACCACCAACCATATTGACGTAGATAATCGGCAGGTTGCACTCGGTAATCCGTTGAAAAATGGATTTCTCCCTCTCACTCTGTTTACCAATATGATATGGGGAGGCATTTAGATTAATTATAAAATCAGCTTTTGATTGTGCCAACTCTTGCAAAGGACCGCCTGAGTGCCATAAATCCTCACAGATTGTGATACCAAAATTGCATCCTTTATATGGGAAGGTACGAGCCAGAACCCCTGGTGTAAAATAGCGCTTTTCATCAAAAACACCATAATTGGGCAGCCGCCACTTTGCAGCAAACCCCACCTCTTGGCCATCCTGGACAAACACCCCGGCATTGAGCATACCGCTGCTACCTTGGCGAATAGAACCGTAAACAGCATCAACACCCAAACCGCCAAGCTCCTCTACAAGCTGCTGCTCTAGATCATTTAACCGCCTTAAAAAGGCCGGTTTGTGGAGAAGATCTTCAGGAGGGTAACCAGTAAGCATCAACTCAGGAAATATTACCATAGATGCTCCAGCCTCTTTTGCCTGCCTCGCTGAAGCTACCATCATAGAGAGGTTCTTTTGTAGCGCCCCCACATGTGGGTCAATCTGAGCTAAAGCGACTAAAAATTCCATTACAGTGCAAGAGTTCCGTTTACGGCTGATAAAATATAAAATCCAAAAAGAAGGCAACAAGATCGGTATATTATTCCTGATAAGTTGCCTAAACTATCCATTCTACGGAATAATCTGATAATTTCAAGCTATACTCTTTTTATCCTTGATTCAGTTGTTGGAACTGCGTACATGGTGCAATATACAGGTTTATCTGATCTATTGGAAAAATTCTAAATCACTTTAACCTAGATTTGGCAGTTTAGCGTGCATTAGTAGTATAACATATTGGTTTATCTGGTGAATCAGGAAAAATCCAATTCACCTTGTTGGTGATGAGGCTTTTTCTGACTTGCCAGGTGAATCAAGAGGCTGTGCCAGTGATGTACGAACAACTGCCACATCTAGGTTAAAGTGGCAATGGCTCTTTTTTCCAATACACCAGGTATATTCTTATAACAACAGAATCAAGATTTATGGATATTTCATGAACAGACCTAACCCAGCTCGCCCGGATATTCAACTAATGAGCGGATACACCCCTGGAGAGCAACCAGATGCAAGTCGCCCCATCATTAAACTCAACACCAATGAGAACCCATTTCCTCCGCCAAAAGCGGTTCTCGAGGCCATAGTTGCGGCAGCAACAGAAAGTTTACGCCTCTACCCGGAACCTTCATCCAGGCCGATTCGTGAAGCAGCAGCCAGAGCTTATAATCTAAAACCAGAGCAGATAATAGCAGGAAACGGCTCCGACGATATCCTCACAATGATTTTAAGAACCTTTGTCAGCTCCGGGCAGATTGTCACCGCACCCTGCCCGACCTACTCTCTTTATGAGACATTGACCAAAATTCAAGGGGGGATTTTTCAACAGACGCCATGGCCTGACGATCTGTCCCTGCCGATTGCTGCCTTACTGAAAACCAAGGCTCAGGTTATATTCATAGTCAGACCCAACGCCCCAACCGGTCATATGGTGGCCTTGGCAGATATTAGCGAATTGTGTAGGAAAACTTCTGGTGTAGTAGTGCTTGATGAAGCCTATGTGGATTTTGCCGATGACAACGGCCTTGCTCTATTAAAAGAGCATGACAACTTAATCATCACCCGAACCATGTCTAAATCTCTTGCTCTGGCCGGTTTGCGGGTTGGGCTGGGCTTTACCACTCCGGCCCTGGCTAACGAGATGCACAAAGTCAGGGACTCCTACAACATAAACCGCCTGGCACAAGCTGGAGCAGTAGCTGCCCTGAACAATCTGGCAGCTTTCAGACCTGGAATTGCCGCCATTCGCAGCCAAAGGCTACGGTTAAGCCAAGAGCTTGGCAAAAAAGGGTTTACGGTCCAGGAAAGTCAGGCCAACTTTGTTCTTGCCACCGTCCCAAATAACGGCTTGACAGGAGAGGAGTGGCTAAATGCTCTTAGAGAAAAAGGGTTTCTAATCCGGTTTTTTGGTAGCGATCCAAGCTTACAGGACAAGATCAGGATAACCATCGGCACAAAAGATGAGATGGATGGCTTTTTAAATGCGGTTGATGAACTGCTTTAAACCTCAATGTCTATCCGATATTATAGCTATAAGTTTACTAGTTTTTACAATCTATGGGCCGATCATGCTTTTTGTGAGAATACCCTTAGTAGCACTGGCTATTTTTTTCTTTAACTCTTTGCAATACCGTACACATAGAGGATTTTACAAAGTTCTGTTTGCTTCTTCTCCCTACAACAGGCATCAGACAAATCTCCGTAATATCATCTCAATCTAAACAAAAAATTTTCAACATTGAGTTTATAATTATCTAAGATTATAGAAACGGCCAAAATTTGGGAATCAGGTAACTCACCAACATCCAGACAATTATATTCAGAGGCAATCCAACCCGAACAAAATCTCTTAGCCGGTAATATCCTGCCGACAGAACCATCAAATTTGTCTGGTAGCCAATTGGTGTAGCAAAAGCGGCGTTGGCTCCAAAAATTACCCCAACCAAAAACGGCATTGGGCTGACAGAGAGTTGCTCGGCAACACCAATAGCTATAGGGGCAAATAGAACTGCCGATGCGGTATTGGAGATAATGTTGGTGAGCAACATGACAATAAAAATAAACAGAGCCAGAATCCACTCTATGGATAGCCCCAATGAAGCCTGGATCATACCGTTAGCAATATACTCAACCGATCCTGTTATCTCCATGGCTTTGCCCAGAGCCAGGGTAGCAGCCACCATAAAGACAATTTGTGGTGATATTGCCCCATAGGTCTGACGCATGGTCAGACATCTTGTTGCCAACATCAAAAATGCCCCGACCAAAGAGATAACCAATATATCTACCAATCGGGTCGCCGCCAGAAGCACCACACCAAAAAGAATAAACGCCGAAGTCTTGGCCTTGACCGAATGTTCTACCGTATCCTTAACCCCCCAGAGCAGAATCATATCCCGGCGGTCTGACAAACAGTTCAACTGACCTGATGTTCCCTGAACCAGTAATACGTCACCTGCCCGTAGACTGATATTGCCCAGATTACGTACCCGAATATGCCGGTGTTGCTGAATACCTATTACCGCAATGCCATAACGGTTTTGAAAACGGATCTGGGATAGTGTACGGCCCACAAGTGATGTGCCGGGCATAACAACCAACTCAGCCATATCCTGCAGTTTCTGCTCTTCGGCACTCTTCACAGCAACTGAAGGCGGCAGAAGAGAGGAGCCTGAATCCCACTCCAACTTTTTCAAATCTCTTGCACTGCCGGTCAATAGCAGGCTATCTCCTGCCATGAGAATAAAATCCTCATTTTCTGGCAATAAAACTTTGCCGTCCCGTAAAATTCTGTTGACCTCAATCTGATCAAATAGCTGCTTCACATCGTCATCGCTCAACCTTTTACCGTCAAGTAGTGTCCCGGAGATAACAGCAAGCTGGACAACAAACTGCCGATGGGTCTCATTTGTGCCGATAGGGGCAGAAGCAGGCAAAAGAGATGGAGCAATAAAAACCAGATAGAGCAGTCCTACAAGCAGCACGATACCGCCTAAAATTGAGAAGGTGAACATCTCAAACTGTCCCACTCCTGCCTGGTCGGCAAAAGAGGCGACCAGAATATTGGTCGATGTCCCCATCAAGGTGCAGGTTCCACCAAGAATTGAGACAAAAGAGAGCTGCATTAAAAATTTGGAGCTAGATAGTTTTAGCTCATCTGCCATACTCACCAAAATTGGCAGAAAAATAACTACAATGGGAGTGTTGTTCAAAAAGGCACTGGCAAGAGCCACACAGAATAGAGAGATAGCCAGAGCCAACCGCCAATTGCCCATGGAGAGTTGCTGAATCCAAGAGGCGACCATACTTACCGAGCCGGTTATGGTAACCCCCTCGCCTATCACCAGTAGAGCAACAACAATAACTAAAGCCGGGTGGGAAAAACCGTAGAGAAGTGCAGGAGCGGAGAGAAGGTTGGCTCCACTATCGGGATCAACATATGGATAGATCTGAAAAACAACGATCAGCCCCACCAACAGCCCCAGTGATACCAGCACCATGGGAACTCTCTCCTGGGCATAAAATACCACTGCCAAAAGAAGAATACCCAGAGTCAAACCGATATGAAACTCAGGAGGTGAGATAATCAAAGCAGTTGCCGGTTCATGAAATATCCGAGCTTATAAAGTCGGTTTACCGTCATCCAAAATTGAACGACGCATCCGTTCAGAACCAGCTAGCAAAACCGCCTCTTCATCCATATCTGGCTTTGCTACAACCAATCCCATACCAAAATGAAACTCCTTGGGAATTTTTTCCTGCTTTACTACATGGTCCAAAACACTAAACTTTATGTTCTTGGCAGTATCCATAACCTGATCTTTATTAGCATTTGGAACAAAAACTGCCAATCCATCACTAGCAGTACGAAACAGCTCATGTGAGCCACTCTCTTTGATTTTTCCGGCCAGCCAGCGAATCAGAGAGGAGAACCGCTCCCGGCCCCATTTTTTTCTGACCCGGCCGAGATCGATAATACCTATAAAAATCACCGCAAAACTTTCATCTGCACCTTCATGGATAGCAAGACGGGCCTGGTTGATTTTTGCCATCAACCCATAACGGTTTGGCAGGCCGGAGACAACATCCATCAGGTCTGAATCTTCGGTCTCCAACAACATAGCATCAGCCTGATTGAAAAGTTTTCCCAAGGCTTTTGTAGTGTAGTCAATGGTCTCCAAATTTTCAAACACCTGAGCTGTCTGCTCGCCAACACAATCGATCTCTTGACTGATAACCTGGGAAATAGCTGCAAGATTTAACTCTGCATCGTCCATGTCCAATGTTGCACTCAACTGATTTATAACATCCGGCGAGCGGTCAAGGCGGCTTGAGGTGCTAGCCAAACCCTTGGTAAAGTCCAGTAAAAACCGCCTACGACGACTCTCCTCCTGAGCCACAGCATTAACCCGTCGTTTTTGAGACGTAACAATAGTTGCCAAGTAGTTGTGGATCTCCAGCCATGATGTCGATAGCTCACCTTTTTCATTCTTGGGAAATTCACTATAACCTGTAGTTGACAGAGCCTTATCTAAAAGAGCTATATCAATATCCGGCTCCCCCTCAGGAAACATCATACTATCCTGCACCACCTGCAACCCGGCATCAATCTCAGCAACAAACCGTTTTAGATCCTGGTCTGGCAGTGTACCGTACTGACTTATCAAATGGGCATAACGGTGGATAATCGACTCTAGCTCCCTATCAGTTGCTAGAAGAGGTAAGATAATCTCATCCAACAAGAAAAGAGTTCCCCGGTGAAACTCTTGAGTCTCTTCATGACAGGCTCCAATACGCAGCACATTCTTAATCATGGATAGTGCACCGAGTATATTTGGAGTCTCAGAGTTAAGGTGATCCCGAATGCCAAATAGTGTACGTTGAGTATTTGCCATTAAACCTTCCTACGCCTCCAACACATTGAGAATAGTCTTTGGCTCGCTGAAAACCTGAGCCTCTGCTGCCGAATTTGCCAACTCATCTGTTAACGTCAACATCTCCTCTGCTGTCATACCGCTCTCAAAAGAGAGGGAGCCGACTTTAACGCTCAGAGAGCTGGTACTGTTGGATAGTTTATAGGCAGTACTATTTAAAACATTACCGATATTGGCTGCTACGGCTTCGCTAAGTTCCTTGGTAGCCTCAGGAAGAATCAAGGCAAAGCGGTCATCACCCAACCGGGCCAGAAAATCACCGTCCTGAATCTGGGAACGGATCAAGGAGGCGACAGTCTTAACAAAGCTAACCGCTTCATCTTTTCCAAGCTTGGATAAAATATTTTTAAAATCCTGAATTTGTACCAGTGCCAATGAGAACTGCTCACCAAGATGCATCGCCCTCTCAAGATGGCGGTGAAGGTGGGCTGTAAAAGAGGAGCGGCTTGGAATAGCCGTTGCCGGATCAATAAATAGTGACTGCCTGGAGAGGGCAATGGCCTCCTCCAACTGTGATATTCTAGCCCTAAGGTTGGCGGCTTTTTCTCGGCCTTCAACCATTTTTGCTCTTAGAGAACCGGAAATCCTGTGAAAACCAAGCAACTGTTTACGCAGTAGAACCTCCAGGGTTCGTGAGCCTTTGTGACTGCCATCAACCGGGTTGCCCTCAAAAAATAGAGTGGTTGCCGGATCAACTAAATGGCCCTGAGGATACGCAGCAGACAGCTTACGCCCAAAAAAAAGCAATTTTCTCTGCCAATCTTTTTCACTCTCTAGAGCTGTCGCTTTCAAATCAACAACACTCTCTTGACCAATAGCAGTTAAAACCTGGTTGCTAACTGTTTCGCCACTAGACAGGGCAAAAATTTCCGCTAAGCGGTCCATGAATGAAGCCGGCACAATAGATGATTTGTTGGTAGAGCAGCCCAATGTTTCCGGCAGTACAGCCCGCAACATGCTGTAAAAGTCTGCTATCTCAATCATCCCATCGTTAGTAATTATTGTTATTAACTCATCGACTTGTTGCTGACTGTTTGGATTTTTGGCAAAAAACTGTTTTAAAGAGTTTAAAAAACCGAGGAGTTGCTCTTTTGCGGATTTTGTCTCTTCTTGGCAAACATTGGCCTGCAACTGCTCTTCTACCAAAGCTAAAGCCTTACCCATATTTGGTCGGCTGCCTCTTAGAAGATCATATAAACTTTCAAAAATTTTATCGGTCTCACTCATCATCACATATTCGCCTTAAAGCAAAAATTTTGTGGATAAACAGCTCGATTCAATGAACACCATTAATATTCACTAAAACAGATCTGTTTAGCAGTCCAGAACTTCAACAAAGTTTGGATTGCCTTAGAGTCAGCCAATAAGTTTTAAACCCTGACCTACTGCTACTTATTAATAGGACCAGCCGGTTTATATGGATAGAGAGAACGGGCCGACTCTGGTGTTATGAGTTGCGAAACCCGTGCCAATACGATTCCCTTTGCTTCCAAGGTGGGAAGCCACTCTTTCAGAGCAGCCAAAGTGCCGGGATATGGATGGCCAATCCCAACGACTGGATTGTGAGCAGCTAAAGCTTCAAGAACTAAAAGCTGCTTTAATATTGAGGCTTTATCTTGATTGTTATCAATAAAAACATCACGGCGAACTGCTGGAATGCCGTGTAACCTCGCCTGCTTCTCTGCTACAGTAGCAACAGAAGTTCTACTATCAAGGAAGAAGAGGTTAGCCTCGGCAAGAACTTCCATAACAGCGTCCATAGCTGCCTTTTTTGTAGTTAAAAAAGAGCCCATGTGGTTGTTTATGCCTACTGCCGTAGAGAACTCTGCCAGATTCTCCTTCAGTACCTGGCGAATCATTGAAGGCTCCATACTGTCAAGTAGTGCTTTTGGCCCCGGATTTACTCCCGGAAAACCTCGAGGCTGCATTGGTTGATGCAGAATCAACTCTTTACCGGTAGCTTTGGCAATATTTACTACATCTTGAGAAGCCTTACCTCCAGGCAGTACGGCAAGAGTAACATCAGCAGGAAGTCTGGCAATAGATTTTGAAATCCTGACATTGTAGCCTAAATCATCAATAACCAAAGCTATTATCATCTTGGCTCGTGGTCGAAACGTCCGTTTTGGTGGTGCAATTTCTGGATCTGGCTCTGGATAGTCATCTGTTTCAGCAAGATGCTCTTCGTAGATAAGATCTCCTGGCGTTGCCTTTGAAGCACCAGTAATGGAGTCAACATTAGGTGAGGCAGCCTTAACCTCAGGTTTGGCAGTTATGGTTGGTTCAGCAGTCAATGTTGCTGATTCAGGCACGGAATGTTTAAACGCCTCATCTGTCAAAGGCGTTGTCATAGATGCAGACTCAACTACCGAAGATATAGCATCACTGGCAGATTTAACCGCAGATGACGTCGCATTTGATGTAGAGTTAACCCCGGAAGCACCAAGGCTTTTACTAAAGATAAGGGATTTGTGAGTACCAAGACTCTCTTCACTAGCAAGAGATCCTTCTAGTGATGCACTGTCGGCAATCTCTTTGCTTGTGGCAGTAGCAGCAGCACCACCTGCAACAGTAGAAACTTCCTGAGCCTTTTCAGCAACCTGATTGGTGGAAGCCACCTCAGAAGTTGTAGTTGAGGTTGCTACCTCCAACAACGGCTCTGACGGCTTCCATCCCAAATAAATTACAACCACCAATGCTACCAACAGCAGCAAAGAGGTGATCATCAGCCCAGAAATTAATTTATTATCATCTGGCTGATTTTCCTGCATATCTTCCAATGTATATCTTCCCTAACGACGAGCAATCCATCCTGTATTAGTTGCCAACTTGCCCTGAAGAACCTGGAATCCTCGCAGCAAATCCAAAGCCCGGCGTAGTTGGTAATCTTCCTTGCTATGACCAGTTACCCGGTCTCTATCCGACTGCTCTTCATCATCTAGCTCTTTTTGATCTATATCTTTATCAGCTTCATCACTCTTCTTGCTAGTCTTGGAAGTCTTATTTTTCTTGGCTTTTTTATCTTTAGACCTCTTAGACAGACCGCCATCTTTATCGTTGGCATTTTGCAAATGGCCTTTAAGATCAGCCTCTGTCTTCACCCGCCCAACCCGTTTTGTGCCACTGATTTCAAGATCTTCGACAATAATATCAGGCTCAATACCCTTAGCCTGAATAGAGCGACCGCTTGGGGTATAGTACTGGGCAGTTGTCAAACGTAGCCCAGAACCATCGTTCAATGGAATAATAGTCTGCACCGACCCTTTACCAAATGAACGTGTACCCAAAACCACAGCCCGATGGTGGTCTTGCAGAGCACCTGAGACAATCTCAGAAGCTGACGCAGAACCAGCATTAATCAGTACAACAATAGGTGCACCCTTGACCAGATCCCCACTATGGGCTTCAAACGACATATCTTTACCGGCTATTCGCCCTTTGGTATAGACAATCAATCCTTTATCCAAGAAAGCATCTGCCACTTGAACTGCCTGATCCAGCAAACCGCCTGGATCGTTACGCAGATCAAGCACCAAACCTTGCAGCCCCTTTTTCCCGGCCTTATCATTAAGTTCGTCGATAGCTGTTTCCAAAAGAGGATAGCTCTGCTCGTTAAATTGAATAACCCGAACATAACCAATGCCATGCTCTTCCATACGCCATCTAACACTGCGTATTTTAATAATGGCACGGGTTATAGTAAACTCCAGAGGTTTTAGCTCCCCCTTGCGATAGATGGTCAAGGTAATCTCAGTCCCTGGCTTGCCACGCATCATTTTGACCGCTTCCATCAGGTTCATGTCATCAGTTTCAGTATCATCAATTTTGATGATCAAATCTCCAGCCTTGATGCCAACCCGGTCTGCGGGTGTATCTTCAATGGGTGAGACAATTTTAATACCACGCTCACCACGGGAGATTTCAATACCCAACCCACCAAACTCACCCTTGGTATCCACCTGCATCTCTTGGAAACTCTCAGGAGTCAAAAATGATGAGTGGGGGTCCAATGCTTTCAACATACCGTGGATCGCACCATAAAGGATCTCTTTCTCATCAACCTCTTTGACATAATTCTGTTGGATAAGCGAATAAACCTCAGAAAAAACACGAAGTTTTTCATAAGTTACCTTACTCACTGCCTGCACATTACTACTAACAGAATTCAAGCCAACCAAGACTGCGATCAGGATGAAAAAATAAAAAATGGGCCGTCTGCCCCGAAAAAGACCTTTCATTGGATCTCCAGTTTCTGCATTAAAAACTCGTAATACAAATTTTGCACCGAACTCTATATATAAGGCCAATAAGATACAATTATCAACATTTTAGGCAATTATAGATGAATAACTTATGCCACAGCTCTACACAATAACACTTTTTAAGGGTGGCATAAAGCAATGGCGTATATTGTTATCTAACAGTTTTTTCCACTATATCAACAGTCGAAACAGCCTGGGAATTTTATAATATTAATTCTTCTCTACCAATCTACCTTCTTGCTGAAGTCAGCCATCGATAAGGATTCTCGGCTTTACCTCGGCGACGAATTTCAAAATAAAGACCGGGAATCCCCTCCAAAGAGCCGGTATCGCCTGTATAAGCAATTACCTGATTATCATCAACCCAATCACCAGGAGTGACAAGCAGTTTGTTGTTATGTCCATAAAGTGAGTATATTTCATCACCATGATTTAAAATAATAAGCAACCCATAACCTCGGAACCAGTCAGCATAGACAACCTGAGCATGATAAATGGCCTTAACCTTGGAGTTTTTTGCAACCGGGAAAAACAGCCCTGGCCTTCTTGACTGTCCTTCGGCAAAAACCGGCAGAGGCAAATCACCCCTGATCTGGGTAATTTTTTTTGCCATGGACATCTGGCGTTTCCTAACTTTACGCAGAGGATGTGCTAATGTTGCGACTGAATTGTTCTCTGGATCTTGGGCAATATTCGGCTTTGGGACTACACTGGTTGCAGGAACATCTATAATCTCCGTATCATCTGGAGCAGTGTGGGCCACAGGCGGATTTGATGACAATACTGCCGTGAGCCGCTCCATAAAAGAGCTTAATGAGGATCTGGTCAGGGTTAACTCTTCGATTTTTTTCTGGTGAAACCTGGTTTCCTGCTGCAGCTTTAAAAACAGTGCGGTTCTCTTATGGCGACTAATCAAGGCATTCTGCCTCTCAACCATTAGCTTTTCCCGCAACCGCCCAACTTTGGCAACCAGGATTTTATGCTCGGATACAGACCGGTTCAACTCTTCAAGTGAGGCGTTAAAAGCCTTGAACTTGTCATTACGGGATTTGATCAAACGCCCATAATAGAGAACACTCTGCCGAACCCTTGCTGCATTATCCTGGGAGAGTGCCACTTTGACCACACCCTGCCCCCCCATACCGTACATCAAGCGGAGATGGGCCTTGAGCTGGTTCTGCATCTCTTTTACACGAAAACGGCCAATACGGATTTTTTCTTCCAGTATTGGCAGGTCAGCTTCAGCTTTTTTCTGCTGTCTTGTATAAAAATCAAGGCTGGTTTCAGCCTCCGACAAGGTCCGGTCTATATTATCAAGTTCAGTCAGAATATCATTTTTTTCTCCCTCTGCTCTGCTGAGGGCCTTTTTTTCATCCATCAACTGCTTAATAACCCTGTTCATTTGCAGACGACTACGCTGCAGCCCATCCCCACTCTCTGCTGCTTGAAGAGTTTGGGTGAAAAATAGCAGCAGCAAAGAGAGAAAAAGAACAAGAAAAGGTTTGGTCACTTTTTTACAATTTAGTTGTAACATTAAAAAACCTTAAACAAAACGCAGCAGTGAGCGACCACTCATCTCTGGAGGCTGATCAATTGACATTAGCGTCAGCAGTGTGGGAGCCACATCACAAAGGCGGCCATTTTCCAACACCGCCTCCCTACCTAGATAGAGTAGAGGGGCTGGGTTGTTGGTATGTGCAGTATGGGGCTGACCTGTGGCAGCTTCCAGCATCATATCGGCATTTCCATGGTCAGCGGTTATTAATATTTCACCACCCATAGCAAGAATTTTATCTGCCAAACGGCCTAAACAGCCATCAACCGTCTCCACAGCTTTGATAGCTGCAGCCATATTTCCGGTATGACCCACCATATCTGAGTTGGCATAGTTCATCACTACCAGATCAAAATTACCATCAGCAATCTTTGCCAAGATATCCTCAGTCAGCTTTACAGCAGACATCTCTGGTTGTAGATCATAAGTAGCAACATCTGGAGAGGAGACCAGTAATCGCTCTTCACCAGCAAACGGCTCCTCTAGCCCCCCATTAAAAAAATAGGTGACATGGGCATATTTTTCAGTCTCAGCCCCACGAAGCTGACGCAGACCAAGCCGGGCAATCTCTTCACCAAGAATACGCTCGGGCTGGGTAGGAGGATAACCCACCTCAACCGGTGAGAGAGTCTCATCATACTGAGTAAGACAGAAAAAACCAGAAAGTTCCGGCTGCACCTGACGGTCAAAACCGTTAAATCCCCCAGCCCCGTTATCAGCATCTAAAAAAGCATGGCTTAGCTCCCGGACCCGATCAGCACGAAAGTTCATCATCACCACACCATCACCATCTTGCACACAGATTGGCTGTGCCGACTTTACCCCAATTCTAGTAGGCAGAATAAACTCATCATTAATATCTTGATCATAAGCAGCTTGAATAGCAGCAAGAGGATCTTCAGCCTGCTCACCAATACCGAGAGTATAAAGATCGTAGGCTTTTTGTACTCGATCCCAACGGTTATCCCGGTCCATTGCATAATAACGACCAGAAAGAGTAACCAGCTCTCCGGCACCTATATCCTCTAAACCGGCAAGAAAACCAGCAACAAATTCCAGAGCAGAACGGGGTGGAGTATCTCGACCATCAAGAAAGCCGTGAACATATATTTTCTTGATACCGGCATTTTTTGCAACAGTCACTGCGGCCAGGATATGGTCGGTATGGGAGTGGACTCCACCAGGGGAGAGCAACCCCATAATATGGATAGCTCCACCTGCTGCGATAGCAATATTGATAGTAGAAAGCAGAGGTTGGTTTTTTAAAAATTTGCCATCAGCAATGGCCATG
>JADFZU010000039.1 GCA_015232365.1 Magnetococcales bacterium
ATAAAATCTATTTGCATCAATTTTGAGCAATCAACAAAAAACAGTAGCTTGATCTTGATAAAAAAACTGTTTTTTTTTGCTTCCTTAACTACCTCATATAGAATAAGTTACTCTAGGCTGTGTTACATTAAACTTAAAATAGTCCGAATATCTCACTAATGCAGTGATATTCTATAATAGATCCGGATATAGACAAAAAATGACCATGCAAAAAAAAATCGCGGCACTTATTCTCCTGGCCGGAATCATCCCCCTTCTAATAATAGTCGGAGCGGCCCGCTATATGGCCCATGACTCCCTGGTTGACGGGACAATGAACCAGATGGAGAGAGTTCGGACAGCTAAAATATCTGCGGTTGAAAGCTACTTCAACCAGCGGAAAAATGATCTGGCCAAGCTGACAAAAGCCGTTGGCAAGATGCAAAATACGGCCAAAGTGAGTTTGGAGAAAATTCGGGACACCAACCAAAGAGCGGTTTCTGGTTACCTGGACCGCCGGATTAAGGATGTAGCCAAGTTGGCAACCAACGAATCATTGGGCCAATCCATGGCTACAATTGATTGGGTTTTTCGCCAGGCGGATAAAAAAGCCGGGGGAGAAAAATGGACTTTAATTGTTGATAAACAGACCCCGTGGCTGGAAAAGTTCCAGGCTGAACACGGTTTTGAAGATCTATATTTAATCTCTCTGCGTGGCGATGTATTTTATACTGCCACCCGTGGCTCTGAACTTGGCAGCAATGTTAAGAACCAACAGACCTCTTTAGGACAACTCCTTGATAAAGCTAAAAAACAGCTCTCGGTTCAAGACCATATTCTAAAGCAAAAATCCAGTGCCGATGCCAAAATTTATATAGGTGCACCAGTTAAACTTAAAGGTAATATAATCGGGATTGTTGCTGTTAGCATTGCAACAAAAAAAATGTTTACCCCACTTCTATCCAAAAATGGACTTGGGAAATCCGGTAAGGTCTATCTGGTAGGCCAAGACCGCACTCTCAGGGCAAATATTGGTACAGGATCTATCAAAGATGAGTTTATCAACCAAGAGGCCGCCAAGCAGGCTCTTGCAGGCCATAGTGGTGCCGGCCTTATCTCAAATAACGGCTTATTACGTTTAGCAGCTTGGCAACCATTGCTGGTTGGGAAAAACCGCTGGGCTTTAATTACCGAGTCCGATCTTGTTGAGGGAGTTGGTAGCTCTGCCAACAGTGAGCTGGGCCAGAAATATCTTGATAAGTCAGGATACTACGACCTTTTTCTCATAAAACCCAATGGTCTGGTTTTTCACACTGCCGCTCGTCAGAAAGATTATGGTACCAACCTTATTACCGGACCATATTCAGACTCCAATCTGACTCACCTACTCCGCTCTGTTGTAAAAACCAAAAAACCTGGCATGACCGATGTTCTCCCTTACGCTCCTAGCAACGGAGAGCCAGCAGCATTTATAGCTGCCCCTATCATAAGTAGCGGCGTAGTCGAGATGGTAGTTGCCCTACAGCTACCTCTGGAGGGGTTAACACAAATCCTCACTCCAGGAGATAGTTTAGGCTCCAATGGCGATATCTATCTGGTCGGCCCCGACAAACGCATGCGCTCAGACTCCTATACCCGCCCGGAGAGCCACTCGGTTTTTGCCTCTTTTAATGGCTCTCTAGAGAACAACGGCATGGATATAGAGGCGGTGACAGCTGCATTGGCAGGTAATTCGGGGACATTGGCCGATGAGAGCAACTCAACTTTTTATGCTTATGCTCCCATATCTTTTGAATCATTTACCTGGGCTTTGGTACTTGAGAGTGGAACTACCAGCGGCGGCGGGCTTTTAGCCGAGCTTATCAACACATTGACATTAATCTCTTTTGCTTTAATCCCCTTGGTACTCCTTCTGGCCCTGGCAGGAGCAAAAAATACCGTAAACCCCTTAACCCCATTTACTGAGCTAATTGACCAACTAGCCCAAGGGAACTTTGCCGCAACCCTGCAGCAGGGACAGAAAAGCAGCATGGGGAATCTGGCTAACCAGGTGATTGAGATGACTGAGCGCATTGGCCAGATGACCATAAATGTGCGGAAGGCGGCAATGGCCATGATTAAACAGGGCCAGGAGTTGGCAAAAACAGCACAAAACCAGGCTCAGGCTCAGCCCCAACTCCAGCCAGCTTCAGAAGCAGCAGCTCCAACTATCGACTTTAGCAAGATTACCGCAGCCATCACAAATATTGAGTCATCATTGGCAGGAGAGACCAGACAGGCGTTGATCTCTGAGCAGAGTGTTGAGTTGACCTCTATGGATATTGCCGAGAGCAACCAATCAATCAATGAAGCAATTTCAGCCAGCCGAGAGGTGTCGGAGCGGATATTTGTCATTGAAGAGCAGACCAGGCAACTCAGACTGCTGGCTATGAATGCCGCAATAGAGGCGGCCCGTTCAGGCGGCCCTGGGGAGGCATTTGTTACGTCAGCCAAAGAGATGAGAAAACTGGCTGAACAGAGCCGCATAGGGGCAAGCGAAATCCATCGCCTCTCCACCTCCAATACAAGAGGAGCTACCCTGGCTGGAGAAAAACTCACCAACCTTGCACAAACCATTCGCAAAAGCATTGAGCTAATCCAAGAGCAATCAGAAACTAGAGCTGAGCAGAGGGAAACTTTAAACAGCTTGATAGCCGAGCTTAAACAGCTCACCAGTACCGGGCAGCCTGCCAGCCCGGAAACCAAACCGGAAAAAACTCCTATACCAGTTCTGGCAGTTGATAAAGAGGTTGCCAAATTTAAACAAAAATCAGAGCTACTATTAGATGCTCTGGCCTTTTTCATCACTCCAAATGATAAAGGGGAGAGATAAAATTTGGTATTGCAATGAGTAGGCAGAGCTTTCACCCACTACATTTTTCCATCCACTCCAGATTACGGCTGGCCCACTTAAAAAGGCTTATGCCTGAAGCTGGTTGCGGACTGATGCTCGATGTTGGCTGCGGCCTTGGTTATCTTACCGAGAATCTTGGTGATGGAGATAGCTGTGTCGGAGTTGATGCCGATTTTGGCTCATTGCGTGCCAACCAGCAGCGAGGGCTTGGAGGTATGGTCCAGGGCCGAATTGACAACCTCGCCTTTAAAGATGAGGAGTTTGATACGGTTATATGCTCTGAAGTTCTAGAGCATCTCCCCCAAGGAATAGATAATCAAGCATTGGCAGAGATGGCCAGAACAGTAAAACCAGGAGGGCAGATTTTGATAACAGTTCCTGCTCTTGAGGGTCTCAGGGCTACCAGCAAGCTACGCAACCTGGGCCATGACGACCCTGACGGTGGTGAGTATCACTACCGGATAGGCTACTCCTGGGCTGACCTGGAAAAAATGGTTGCTACGGTCCCATCCCTAAAGATAAAAAAACACCGCTACGCCATGTTTCTCCTCTCAGAGTTGACCATGGACCTGCTAAAATGGGTCTATTTCAAGCAGAACTCTCTTAAAGAGCACGCCGACATCATGGATACCAAAGATACCCCACTTTTTAAAATCTACCGTTTTCTATTTCCCCTGATGCATTTTTGCTTTTTACTGGAGGACCACCTTTTTGCCTCATGGCTAAAGGGTCACATACATATAGTAGCCCTGGAGCGAGTCAAATAACCGGGGTAAGCCAGCATCATTTTTTGCCTGTAGATGTGGACTATATCTATTAATGAAATATCGAAAAGAGATAGATGGACTCAGAGCAGTTGCTGTTTTAGCAGTGATTTCGTTCCACGGTGAATTTGTCATATTTAAGGGTGGCTATGTCGGAGTAGACATCTTTTTCGTAATAAGCGGCTTTTTAATCACCACCATTCTTATGAACGACCTTAAAAGTGGTGAGCTATCTATTCTTGACTTCTATGAAAGAAGAGCACGACGCATATTGCCTGCTTTGATGTTTGTACTCGGCTGTACAGTCTTACTTTCTTGGGTCTGTATGTTTCCTGATCAGATTGAAAATTTATCAAAAACTCTTATTGCTACTCTATTTTACAGCTCCAACTTCATGTTTTGGCAGACAGCCGGATATTATACGGTTGGTGCACAAGAGATGCCTCTTCTCCACACTTGGAGCCTCTCAGTTGAAGAGCAGTATTATCTGGTATTCCCTTTTATTTTAGCCTTTCTCTGGAGAAAAAAAAGAGGCTGGCTGGTTCTATCACTAATTTTTGTTGGGGTAGCCAGTTTTACTCTTTCTGAGTGGGGATGGCGACACTCATCTGTTGCTAATTTTTATCTGATACCATCTCGTGCCTGGGAACTGCTCCTAGGCTCCCTTGCGGCAATTTATCATCTACGCAGTGTTGATAACAGCTCCAAACTTATCGACAACACTATTGCAACAATTGGCCTGTTAATGGTGCTCAGTCCGATATTTTTATTTAACAAATCAACTCCAAACCCAAGTTATTACACACTTATTCCAACATTGGGAACAGTTGCCGTTATTCTTTATGCCAACAGTGGTACACTGGTAAACAGGATTCTCTCACTAAAGCTTCTGGTTGGAGTTGGTTTGATCAGCTATAGCGCCTATCTTTGGCACTATCCAATTTATGCCTTTTCTAGAATTCTCTCTATTGAAAAACCAAGTCTTGAACAATCAGTCCTGTCAGGAGTCGGAGCGTTAACTCTAGGCTATTTAAGCTGGAAATTTATTGAAAAACCGTTTCGGGATAAACAGACAATACCGCTGCGGACTTTGTTAATATGGATAGGAACATCTACGACAATTCTGCTGTTTATCGGTATAAGCGGTTATGCCAGCAGTGGTTATAAAAATTTATACTTAAATAAAGATGGACAAAAGTTTCTTGCCGAATATACCGGGAGAAAGGATAGCCATATCCCCTATAGATACGAATGTAACTTCTATTTTACCAATACTATTCAAACTGACTGTCTCTACCAGAAAAAAGAGAAAAAAAAGGTTACGCTAGTCTGGGGGGGACTCCCATGCCCAGGCTTTAACTGTTGGACTGCGGGAACTATTTTCAGACCAACATTTTTTTGCCCAACTTACCACCTCTGGTTGCGCCCCAGAAATAGAGACTACAGATCCTGAAGCAGTTCCTCACTATTCTCTACCATCAAAAGACCAAGCCTGCACAAAAAACAACGCTACGGCATACCAATATATCAAGGCTAATGCAGTTGATACTGTGATCTTTTCTATTGGAAGGAACCACGCAAAAGTTAAATGGCATGAGCTATTGAAATTTTTAGAAGAGTCTGAAGTTAACCGGGTACTTTTGGCAGGCCCAACCCCCCAGTGGAGAAACGACCTGCCATTTCTGTATGCAGCCCAGATCAACCATCCATTAGTGACACCGGACATAGATCTAGATCTACGCTTTATTACAGATGATAAATTTATGCAGGAGATATCAACAACAGGCTATTCAATTGAGGTTCATAAAGTTCCGATTAGAGAGACAATTTGCTCATCATTTTCAAGCTGTCAATACCGGGTTCCCGAAAAATTACCGGGTGACTTTTTACTGGTTTGGGATTACAGTCACTTAAGTTTTTCAGGCTCTATATATGTAGCATCACAAGCTTTTAGCAAATACTACAAAGAGCTTTAACATGACACAAAGGACCATTTTGACGAGGTAGTAATTTTTCCCTGTGCTCAAGAGAACAAAACGACTAGCAGCTTTATCGCTGTTAAGAGACCCGAAACGGGCATTCAATGTGCTACGGCATATTATGGCTTACCCAACCTCTAAACATATTGTCGGCGGACAGATCAATATCACCACAAGATGCAATCTTAAATGCTCTTTTTGCTCCTACTCTATGACGGTTAATGCAAAAAACAACGACTCAAAAGAGGATATGGATGCAGAGACTTTTTATAGGATTTTGAATCTTCCTGTTTTTAAATACCCCATCTACATCTCACTGGGCAAGGGGGAGCCTCTACTCCATCAAAAACTATTTGATTTTATTGCTGAAATACAAAAACGCCATATATTGGCAATGGTTGTTTCAAACGGTATAAACATTCCAAAACATATTGAACTGTTTAAAAAAAACTGCCCGGACATATTCCTAGTCTCTCTCTATGATGAGACTTATGAACAGCAGCTTGCCAATGTTTCGCAGTTATTAAACAGTGGCTGCACTGAAAATTCGGTAATAAGTGTAGCAAGAATTATAAAAAAAGATAATCTTGATGATATGGTCCACTACACAGAAAAAGCCTATAGTGCAGGTCTACGCAATATATGGTTTCAACAGTTAATGCCACTATCAGAAGCCGATTATCCAAATTTGCTATACGATTATGATCGAGATGTTATTACCAGGATTGATGAGGTAAGAGAGAGCCTGACAAAAAAATTCCCCGATATGGATATCACTCTTCCAGCTCTTATTACCGGCTCTGAGACTAAAAAACTACGCTGCGACTCCCTATTTAAAGGGTTTGGTGTCAATAAAGATGGCTCTATTCAACCCTGCTGTAGAATCGATCCGCCTATTGGTGATAGCTCTTATGGCAATATGTTTGAAGATCCACTGGCTCATATAAACAATCAAAAATATTTAAAATTACGCCAAGCCTTCACAACAAACCACGCCAAAATCCCTGGCCCATGTAAAAACTGTAATCTATTAAGCTTTAAAGGAAGGCCGTAAAAATCAACTAGTATGTTCCATTATAGAGCCATAGATTCATAACTATTAACACGGCTCTTAAATGATGGTATTCTTTGCCAATTCCCTCTGCCACAAACTATAATCAAGCTAGAATTTCAAAGGTTTTTAGTATAAGTTTGTAGGCTTGCTGTAGGTAGTAGACTTAAATGGCTTACTGAGGAAGGAAAAAATAATGCTGCTGCATTTTGATCATCCCCTGGGGTTTTGGCAAACATTTTCCAAAGATCGCTATTTTTTGTTGGGAGCTTTAGGGGCAGGTATAGCCTCATTTTTGTTTCTCTCCCTGGCCTGGGATGTTGATTTTGGTGTCGATGCAAACAATTATATTCGTTATTATTTCCACTATGATGTCTTAATTATGCAACTGCGGACCTTTCTGGTTTCAGAAATTGTTGGCCAGATCTCCGAACTGGAATCCGTCACGGCTTTTGCCGCTATTTTACTATGCTTTTATCTACTTACAGTCGTTAGTGTCTATTATGTTGCCAGACTATTTGGCAAACTTGTCGCCCGTGTAACCACCATACTCTTTCTGCTGCATTTTGATGTAACAGTACTGAGCCATTACCTAGCTAGTGATAATCTAAACATTTTAGCCATAGCATTGTGGTCAATGTTACTTATTCGCCTCCATAAAAGCACAAAATTTTATGCGTTTATCTTGCTGGGAATCTCCACATTTGCATTGGTACTTATTAGAACTCCCGGTACGGCATTTATTCTTATGTCGGCATTTCCGGTAGTTTTATACGGCTTTTCACGGGTCAACATTAAAAACAGCCTGATTTTTCTCTTCGCCTTTTTAGTCTGTTACTACGGATACTCATACAACAATTATAGAACCTACGGTAAATTTCAACTGGTAAGTCTTTCTGATGTAGTTTACCCAGGCATGCACGTTTTCAGAAACGATTTTTTCCACAAAGAAAACGGCCCCAACTCCAAAGAGCTGTTCCGATTGGTTGAGGAGGAGTTGTTGGTTAGACCAATGTATAAAGATCGCAATATAGATAGCAAAATATTTTTCACCCGTAGTGATATGCGGATGTGGAATGATCTGGTTTTTATTGACTGGGTTTTAGCACCAGGAATTATAGCTAGAGCATCCTATGAAGCTATATTGGCTGATCCTATCTCCTATATGGCTTCAATTATAAAGAAAACCTACTATATGCTAATAAGACCATATAATCAGAGTATGCCGAGAATCAGCCAGCCAGCCAGCAAAAACAAAACAGCTCAAATGGAAAAAAGTGAGGCAGATAGTGTTTCTAATCACAACAGTGCCGATCCGACAAAAAGATTTATACCATATAGCTCCACTGCTGAAGGACAGGAGCGGCTGAATAAATTTCACCATACAAACCGTATAATGAGTGCAGAAGAGATCAAAAGGCGGGCAGAAATTGATGCAATAGTGGAAACTCGTCTGAATAGGATCCGGCCTGAGCCGGGTAACTATCATGTTGCCCACTTTGCAAAGAATGTAATGTTCTATATTATACCGCCTTTACCATTTTTTTTAATACTATCCCTATTCTCCCTGCCCCTGTTAAAAAAACCGGAGATCCGTCTCATATGGATGCTGCTCTCCTCAGCAATGGTAATTATCATGGCCTCGGCAATGCTCAGATATAGCATGATACGGTACCGGTTACCGTTTGATTTTATTATTATACTAATTGGCACAGTCGGGGTGATGGGTAATAGAACAATATGTAGTTGGTTTATAGGCATCCAACCAGAACCAAAACAGCTCAAACCAGACGATCAGGAAACCTTGATCCTGGAAAATGTAGATGAAACAAGCAAGGCTTGAAATTTATGATATGTTACCGTAACTTATAAACATTATCTGCTCAAATAGTGCCACTTTCAGCAAAGAGAGGCTTGTTCAAGTGCCAAACAAGAGAGAGAGTAGTTCAGAAACCTTCATTTCCGCTGTTCTACCAGTATTTAATGAAGAGAAGACTATCAAGCCATTGGTGGAGAGACTCCTGCCGGTATTGGAAAGCCTGGGCACATATGAGGTGATTTTTATCAATGATGGCTGTACGGACAACAGTAAAGAGATTATCAGCAGCTTGGTTGCCGAACACCCCAACCACTTTAAAGCGGTCCATTTTCGTACCAACCTTGGTAAATCCAATGCTCTCAAAACTGGCTTTGATCTAGCAATTGGAGAGCTGATATTGATGATGGATACCGACCTGCAAGACCAGCCGGAAGAGATTCATAAACTATTAGACCATTTGCAAAAAGAAGATCTGGATATAGTTACCGGCTGGAAATTCAACCGTCAAGACCCTCTAAACAAAACCCTGCCATCCAGAATTTTCAACCGCACAATCCGTTATTTTTCCGGTGTCAATGTTCAAGACTTCAACTGTGGTATGAAGCTAATGCGCAATGAGTGTGTGCAGGACCTACCTCTTTATGGTCAACTACACCGCTATCTTTTGGTCCTGATGGCAAACCGAGGCTATAAAGTTGGCGAAACCCCTATTGAACACGCTCCACGGCGGTTTGGTGAGTCTAAATTTGGCTCCCGACGCTTCTTCACCGGGTTTATGGATTTTCTTACCGTATTCTTCCTTACCCGTTATGTTCAATCACCACTCTATTTTTTTGGTATCTATAGCGTTTTGTGTCTGGGCTTCTCCATAGTCTGGGGAGGATATTTTGTTTGCCTGCATTTTTGGACTCTTTATCACGGTGGGACAACAGGGCTGCTGCACTTTCACCCTATTTGGATTTTATCCCCAATCATGTTGGTGGTCAGTTTTATGTTTCTTTCAATCGGAATTCTTGGTGAGTTGATCTACTACCTACATACCGAGCGAAATTTCAGCCAACGCCTCTACCAGATCGAAGGGTTTGGCAATGAGAAAGCTGACAAGCAAAACAGCACTTCATGAAAGATTTAAGCCAACAGATTGCCTTTATAGTCTCTGCAATACCAAGAGTACTGCAGCAGATTGACCATGACCCCCTATCACCAACTTTTGGCTCCGCCCACTTAGCCTATTGGCGTGACAAAACCTCTGAAATTTCTGACATGCGGCGTCAGGAGGTCATGTTCCCTCTTGCCCTTTTATATAGCAACCAATACCCAGGCTCCACTTATCAAGGGGATGAAAATATTCTTGCAGGGGTTGAGGCACTACTTGATTTTTGGTGCAAGAATCAATACTCCGACGGCTCTATGGATGAGTGGTACAAAGGTGAGCGAGCCTTTGCAGCCGCAGCCTTTTCCAGCCATGCAGTAGCCCGAACCCTGCATGTTTTAGATGGTAGGTTATCTGCTGAATTATCAGCAACAGCCAGACAAAAACTGGCTCAGACCGCCAACTGGCTTACCCGCCGCAACGATCTTTTCAAAACCAACCATCAGGCGGTTGGCGTAGCGGCTCTAGCCTGGGCTGGCGAGGTGCTTGATGATAATACACTAAAGGAAAACGCCAGGGACAAACTCACCTCCATCATCCACAGCCAGACCTCAGAAGGGTGGTTTTTGGAGGTTGGGCACATGGATATTGGTTACACTTTTCTCACCGTAGAATTTATTGTCATGACCATGGCACTGTGGGAAGACTGGGAGTATGTAGGCCCTTTTGTCCGGGCTTATGATTTTGCCTGTGAGTGGGTCCATCCAGATCTATACACTGGAGAAGAGTACGGTATCTGCCACAACCCTTACATCTCCCGGATTGCCACAACTATTTTAACTCCCCACTCCGGTCGGGCAGCTTACCTGCAACAGAGGTTCTTGCAAGACTCTTCTGGTTTTAAGGGCTTTGCTAACACTCTAGCCGATGATCTCCGCCTGCCCCGCTGGGCTTTTCAACCCCTGTTGGCCTACGACTATCACCAGCAGAGTAGCGGCATAATCGCCCATGAAGAGATTTTACCGCTGTTGACACCGTCCGAATTACCGTCAATTGCCTTTTTTGAACTTGCCGGTGTAGCACGTTTTTGTGGTGGTGGCGGTGTGGGAGTGTTCGCCCCGGTAGCCGGTGGTTTGTGCCGTTTCCTGGCCTCAGATTCAAAAGCTGAACTGACAGATTTTGGTTATGCCATATCCACCAGACAGAACTATGCAACCAACCTAACCTATGACCGTAAAATCAAAGCTGAGGTGATTAACAACTCTATTCGGCTGGTCTGCCCTATGCCTCCAGTTCGCAAATTCATGCCACCATTCATCGCCCGGTTAATTCTTCGCCTGCTCTGCTCCACCGCTATCGGCTCTCGTTTAACCAGGAAGGGCATTGATATAATCAGACGTAAAAAAGGCACTGCTATCAATCAATCTTCCGCCAACCTTGGTGGTAGAGAGGCAAAATGGCAGTTGGAGAGACAACTAGTGGTAGCTGCTGCCGAGGTTAGAGTTATTGATAAGTTGACTTTTGACGGAACCATTGCTGTTGAGCAGATCAATTTTTTACACTCTGCAAGTGGAGGTTGGCAGAAAAAAAGCCCGATTCTTGATAGTCTGCCCAACCTGCCAACCCATATAGAGCAGTTAACTGTTGCTAAAAGCTACCGCTTTAAAAAGAGCTGGCAGATGGTTCATATTGAGGTTGTGGACTGAATATGTGCGGTATTACCGGGCTTATCAGCTCCAGCAAGTCAGACTTTGACCATTTTTCCAGAATGACAGACTCCATCTCTCACCGTGGACCTGATGCCCGGGGTGAGTTTCGTGATCCCGGTATTGCACTAGGCCATCGCCGCCTCTCTATTATTGATCTATCAACCGCAGCAAATCAGCCGATGCAGAACGAAGATGGCTCAGTGGTGTTGGTCGCCAATGGTGAAATTTATAACTACCAGGAGCTAACAGCAGCCATGGTCGATAGAGGCCATAAATTTCGCTCCCAGAGTGATAGCGAGGTTCTCCTTCACCTCTATGAGGAGTTTGGTGAAAATTTTCTAGATGGTGTTAACGGCATGTTCGCTTGTGCCCTATGGGACCGTAACCGGAAACGGCTGATTGCTGCTGTGGATCGTTTTGGCAAAAAGCCCCTCTATTTTTCTGCGATGGGCAGCCGCTTTAGCATTGCCTCAGAGATGCACGCCCTGCTCCACCAGCCCTGGGTCACAAAAGAGGTTGATCCCATGGCTATAGACCGTTATTTAACTTTTCGCTATGTACCAGCTCCTCTTACCATTTTAAAAAAGGTAAAAAAACTTGAAGCAGCCACCATGCTTATCTGGCAGGGAGGGGATCTATCTATCCGCAGGTACTGGCAAGCAGAGCTAAAGACAGACCCGGCAGCGGTTTACAGCGGTTCGGTAGTCGATGAGTTTGAAGCTCTTTTGGATGATGCCGTTGCCTTGAGGATGCAGAGTGACGTACCACTGGGACTCTATTTAAGTGGTGGTGTTGACTCAGCGGCTATAGCCAGTTCCATGGCTAGACAGCAGCCCGAAGGGGATAAAATCTCCTACACCGTCGGTTTTGACTACCGCTATAATGAACAGCCAAGAGCCAAAAAGATAGCCGAACATCTAGGTTTTGAGTTTAACCCGGTAGAGGTGACAGCAGATATTTTTGACAATACTGAAAAAATTGCTTTCCATCTTGATGAACCATTTGGCGATATGCTCTGCATGCCGTCTTACATACTGGCCCGAGAGGCAAAAAAACGTCTGACAGTTGTTCTGACCGGAGATGGGGCTGATGAAATTTTAAATGGCTATTTTCACCAGCGGTTGATGATTCTCAGACAAAAAAACCGCTGGCTAGCCAAAACTCCAGGGGCTGGTTTAGCAGGATCACTGCTGGTCAAAGGGGTTCCAGCACAGATAATTAACCGCTTTTTTGATTATCCCGACCGATTTGGCCCAAGAGAGAAGTTAAAACTGGTGCAGGCGTTGACCCATAGTGGTGATTTTGGCAGCTTTTATGAGGGAATCACCTCCTGTTTTAGTCCAGAAGATAAACTGGCAGCCTACAGAAAAGAGTTCAGAGAGCAGTTGACCGGGGAGCCTATCAGCCAGATGTTTCAACGTAATATGGCAGAAAAAAGCGACTTTGACTTTACCGCCCGGCTCTCGCTGCTAGATCTAAAACATTGGATACCTTTTAGTGTACTGTTTCGTCTTGATAAGCTTAACATGGCCCATGCCGTAGAGACCAGAAGCCCTTTTTTGGACTATCGGCTGGTTGAAATGGCACTTAACCTGCCATCTGAGGCAAAATTCAATAAGAGGCGAAATAAAGAGCTGCTGCGGGCGGTTATCGACCGCCGCTTTCCAGAGCATCTTCGGGAAAAAGGCAAACAGGCTTTCTACATGCCTCTGACCTCGCCAACCAGAACAAAGTTCTTGGAGTGGAGCCAATCCCTGCTGACTGAAGCAGGAGTAAAAAGCCGGGGAATTTTTCAGTGGCCCTACATTGAGCTGCTTTTTAATCTTTTTGCCCAGGGTAGTATGTTAGCCTATAGACAACTTGTAGCCTTGGCGATGTTGGAACTATGGTTTACAGTGTACGTTGATTCGCAAAAAAACCAGGAAGTTACTGCATAATGATAGACGCACTATTACTCTACCCACGACTCGGCAGCATGGATAGCATTATTGTTGAGCTACCATTGAGCATCATCTATGCAGCCGCTGAGTCAAACAGGCGGGGTTACAAGATAAAGCTTATCGATCTACGCCGTGAGAGACCAGATTGGCAAAAGGTAATTGATCCTATCATTGAGCAAGGGGTCAGGCTGGTGGGCATCAGCGTCATGACCGGAATGCCTTTGGAGTCAGCAAGAAAAATCTCCCAGCACATTAAAGATAAATTTCCTGATACTCCAGTGGTTTGGGGCGGCCCTCACGCCACAGTTCTACCAGAAACCATTGAGGAAACATTTATTGATATTCTGGTTCGTGGTGACGGCTCCCTAACCTTGGCAAATCTTATTGCTACCCTTAAAACCGACCAGCCAGACCTCTCCTCAATACCTGGAATATCCTACAAAGATGCAGAAGGAACGGCAGTTCATAATGATCGTTCAAACCAGTTTGAACGCATCCATTACTCTGATATTCCCTATCATCTTTTGGATGTGGATAGTGAAGATTATCAACGGGTATACAAGGGGGGAAAACAGAGGCTGTTTCCAATTTTTACAACTGTTGGCTGCCCTTATAAATGTACATTTTGTGTTAGTCCAGCTATTTATAAAGAGATCAACGGTAAAAAATGGCTGCCGGACTCCGTCGATGATGTTATCGCCCATATTGAGTTTCTGATTGCTAGATACAGTGTTACCCACCTTAGTATTATCGATGATACCAGCTTCGTTAATTTAAAACGGATGGGAGAGATATTTGAGAAGATTGTTGAAAAAAATATCCATGTAAATCTGGAGTTCCGTGGAGCCAGAATTAATGAGATCGACAAGATGGATGACGATTTTCTCGACCTTATGGTGGCTGCCGGAGGCCGGGTAATCATGGTTGGTGTTGAGTCGGCCAGTGACCGTATTTTGCAAAAAATGCAGAAAGGGATCAGTAAAGAGCAGATAATCAGAATCAACCAAAAACTTGCCAGACATCCTGAACTGATTCCCCACTACAATTTTCTCTACGGCACGCCAGGAGAGAAATATGCCGACCTTATAGAGACCAAAGAGGTAGTTCTCCAACTGCTAGAAGATAACAAAAATGCCTATTTTGGGGTAGGCAGCGACTGGAAACCGATTCCCGGCTCGGTAATGCTGGAGGTGGCTGAAAGGGATTTTAATTATGTCGGCCCCAAAACCTTGGATGAGTGGATTGAGATGGATCACTTTGATGGTGCAGAAAAAATTCGCCACAGTTGGTATTCAGACCGTTTTAATAACATGACCAAGTTGATGCAGTTGTCGGCTTTTGTTATTGACGATAAGCTAATCAAAGAGTCCTTGGGCAATAACAGCCTGTTTTTTATCACTGTCCGTCTTGCTTCAAAAATTTATAAGCCAATTGCCAAGTTTCGCATGCGCTATAATTTACATCAATTTATGATCGAGTTTTATATCTACCGGGCCGTAGTCCACCTACTCTCAATCTGGCAGCGGGCCAAATAGATATGTCAATAACCAAGCTGTTAGAGTCTCTGAAGATATTCTATAACATCTACCGACGCATACGTTATTTCAAAAGGATGTACCCGCTCTCAACGGTTATAAAACAGATATTTCTCTTTCCAATCGACTATTATCTAGCTATTTTTCCTATTAAATCAGTTGCTAACGTTACAGTAGCCATTACCCATCAGTGTAACATTCGTTGTGAAATGTGCTACTTTCATGAAGAGTTGAAAACCCGCCACATCCTACCCCTTGAGACCTTCCAGCGTTTTATAGACCAGGTAGAAAAAGAGCGGCCATGTGTAATTCTGTCTGGTGGCGAGCCTTTCACACACCCCAACATAGTTGAGATGGTGGAATATGCTAAAGGTAAGGGGTTGCCGGTACAGATATTTACCAACGGAACTCTAATGCGGCCTGGAGTTATGGAGCGGCTGGTAGAACTGGAGCTGGACTATATCGACTTTACACTATTGGGTGATGAAAACTCCCATGACAAGGTAGCCTGTGCCTCTTTTGCCTATGGCAAGTTCATCGAAAATCTTGAGAAATTTGCTGCCAACCGGGGAAAAACTGAAATTATCCTCAACTACACCATCACTCCACGGGCCTTAAAAGATATTGCTCACGGTGTTGAGTTGATAAAACGTCTGAAACTTGATGGTTTAAGAGTCCAGCACTACAACTATCTGCTGCCTAACGAGTTTGAGGATCAAGAGAAGGTTATCAGCGAACTGTTTAATGTGTCTGCTGGTGCTAATGAAGTCTCGGAGAGCGGTGATCTCTCCACCATGGCTGATGAGATTATCCGTTTTAAAGATTATCTTAACAGGGAAGTTCCAGATCTGCCGGTACAGTGGGCACCAGAGCTGACCCCAACCGAGATTAAGCATTGGTACTCAAAAGAGCCGTTTAGATCGCCACGCAAATGTCTATTTGCCTGGCGGGGCATGTTGTTAGATGCAGACTCAAAGCTTTATCCCTGCTCTAAGATCTATCTGGAGCTGGGTAGTCTTGATAATGATGATGCTTTTTCCATCTGGAACAACCCTACCATGGCGAAGTTTAGAAACCGTCTAAAAAACAGGATGTTTCCCGCCTGCTCACGCTGCTGCAAGCTTTAACCTCAAAACCAACCTTACTGTACTACCCAATATCTATAACCGAGCTTTTCCTCAAAACGAAACCCTGCTGAGAGAAAAACCTTATGAATCTCATCAAGCTGTGGATTTGATAGCTTAGAAACTGCCGACCCAATTTGATAAATTTTAATGGCATCTGCAAGAATTTTACCAGCGTCTGGGCTAGGGTTTTTACCGGTGATGTAGTGTAGAAGCAGGGTTCTACGTTCACGCTCCTCCTTGTCTAACCAATTGGAGAGCATATTATGCTGCTCTTTGCCGTTGGAGCCAACTAATAGCGGTGACTTTAGAAGAGTAGGAACCCAAACACCAATTTCATAATCAACAAGAGTTGACCTGTCATAAGGTGCTATGCTTACAAGGTGTTTTGCGGCACTATACGCCTTTTCTGAAACCCTCAAGCCAGGTTTGTGGAAGTGGACAAAATTACTTTTAGAGATAGGTGCTCTTCGCAATATCCTGTCTGTGTCAAAATGGGCCAAAGCGACCAATAGGGTTGCCAGGGCCAAAGTTGCAGCGACTCTCTGAAAAAACCCATTAATCTGTATTATGGTTAAGATCACCAGAGCGGTAATGGCAATTGGCAACCCCAAAGACCATAAGCCGACCCATTGAGGAAATCTTGATAAACCAAGCAGAACCACAATAACTGTCAACAGTGTTAAAGGACTGGGCAGCCAACCTCTACTCCATGCAGAGACCGGAGCCAAGATTAGAACTGCCGCCATGGCCGGAAGTGGAATAGTGTAGAACATCCGCCAGTAAACCATCTTCCCAGTTAAATGCTCCATCCAAAAAGGTTGAAGAAATGGGTTCCATATCAAAGCAAAATAGAACAGAGAGAGGCTTAAAAACAGACGGCGACGATCTGTATCGGCAATTAAAGTCCACGCCCCTACTGCTGCAAGCAGATATATATAGAGATGGGGGCCGTCGCCAAAGACCTTTATGATGTTATTGGTAACCCCCATTCCTCCAGAAAAGGTGCTATAGCTCTGCAACATCAATGATCTTATGAACAGCCCCATACCTAGCAGATAAACAGAACTGCTCACACCGATCATAAGACGTTTGGTTGAGAGCAGATTCCTTCGCCAACATGCCAACAATGTAAGCCCAACAGCAGTTGGAGCTATAAAAACCGCTGTTGATGACAGACCAAGAGCGGCAATTTGACCGAAAAAAAGTAGAAGCCACTCTTTTCGACTACCACTCTCCATAAAGCGTATAGCAAACAAAATCAGTAAAGGCAGGGTTGCAGAGACTACTACCGACTTACCAAACTGCAGCAGAATAAAAGAGAACATGCTGAACCCAGCTCTGGTTTCACCTCCTAGGGCCAGCATTAAAAAGATAAAAATCAATAGGCTATGCAGCCAATATTTAGGCACTAACACCCGTAACAACTGGCTGTTGCACAATACAACCCAGCCGGCAAACAGAGGCGGGAAAAAAATGTGTGCCACATAAATTGGTGCAATATTATTTAAATAAGCAAAAAAAGCCCACATAAGCTCCAAGGTGTGTAGTTTGTAAGCACTTAGTAACAGAGGCAGCCCCTCTCCCCAGAGGATACCGTTGCCGCTCAACAGTGGCTTTGCCGGGTTCTCAATACTCCACACCGCCATACTAAGATAGATACGGTCATCTCCATTTTCCCGGTGAAGAAAAGCTATAAACAGTATCGAAGCTATGATAGTTAAACCAAAGACAGCTCTCTCTTTAGGCAAAATAGCTGCAGGGGCAAAAGTTGCGTGCTCTGTAATTACACCGATACGAAACCAGTTCACTGCCAAAAATAACATGGCAAGGAGCCAGAAAAGATAGAACCTGCCATTGGGAGATATGGGTTTAGCCGTAACCAGGATAGCCACCAGAGAGATTGCAATAGCCAGAGCCATCCAGTCCGGTTTTTTTTCAGAAAGCACAGTAGTGTCAGGAGTTGGTTTCGGTTGTGGCGACTCAATTTGATAGATAAATAGCAGTGTGGCAACAGAGACAAAAGGGACAATAAACGACCACTGGACAAGATCATGGAAGTTGCCATGAACTATAAACATTATGCAGTGGACAAAAAGAGTCCATATAGCAAAAGAGATAAGGATGAAGGAAGATATTATCTCAACTATAGAGAAATTTTTCAGACATTTAAAAGAGTTGACAACAACCTCTAAGATATTTTTAGTCTGTTGCATTTTACCAGAATTTAAACATCAAGTGGGTTTGCTTAGTTGGTAGTTACGCATCATTCCAAAATTAAGATCAATAATACGATGCAACCATTTTGGAATAAAACGGCCTAGATTAAAACTACCAATAAACAGATATCTGAGAGGAAAGTGGCTGGTGCTCCAACCAGTGATGGAAAAATCGGCAAACAGCACTGCAAAATCCTCTTTGCCATAATAGCGGCCAATAGGGTTGCTTGGGCCATCCATCAAGCGATAGAATTCATCAAAATTCTCTGTATTTTGGATACCATCCCGCACCTTTGGTGCTTTAAGAAGCCGCTTGAGAACAAACTGTGCCAGAGGAAAAAGCAGAGGATTAAAGAAAAATAGTTTTCCGTAGAGGGATATAAGGGCACTACCACCCGGCTTTAGAACCCGGTGAGCCTCTTTAATACCCTTTTCAGTGTCGGGAATATGGTGCAGAACACCAGTTGAGGTGACCCGGTCAAAAACTCCATCCCGAAATGGTAAAAATTGTGCATCGGCCTGAACAACCATACCAGGCAGATCATAGATTTTTAGTGCTGTCTGGGTGCTAATTACGGCCCGCTCGGTAAAATCCACACCAACAGAGTAGGCTCCGCTTCTAGCAAAAGTTTTAACTACCCAGCCAGAACCGCAACCAATATCAAGGGTAATTTTTCCGGCAACCTCTTCAAAACGGTATATATCCATAGAGTAAGGGTCGACCTCGTTGGCTCGCCACTGGTCTTGCTCCTCATAATATGCTTTTGAATACAACTCCTCCTTTGCCTCATATTGAAAATTTGGGCTATCCTCCCAGTGGTCTTTAGCCTCTTGGAGCAGAGACTCTTCAACTATCAACATTCTTGGAATATCATCGATAATTGGATAGTTGGTACTACAGGATTGACAGCTAAATGCCGTTACAGGCTCCCCATTTGGTGCAAGGTCACTACGACAACGTGGGCAGACAAGAATTGTCAAAGCTTTTTCTATGTCGAGCATCTTGCCGTTCTCCTGCAGATAATGGATTGAAAGCTGTAAATTTTTAGCCAGGTTAGCTGTCTTTAACTGAATTAACGTAAACCTAGTCATATTATTCTAATTATTCCAATGGTTCAAGTTTGTATTGGCATATACTGGCTAATAGTTACAAACGCTGAAAATCCAGACTGGCAACACACTATTCTCCTTTTGTAATATACCGACAAATTCCTAGCCACAACCAGGATAGGGTTGCATATTGGCTTTGGAGAAAAAATTGTCTTGACCGTGGTGGGAGCCTCAACTACCCTCATTTTAATTCAAGATGTTGCATGAGCTATCCAACTCTGGAGCAGCAACACAATCAAATGCAGAAAATATATGACAACGAAGGATGAAGACCTGGAAACTTTTGGTGATACTATTCTGGTAACCGGAGGGGCAGGTTACATTGGCAGCCATACTTGCAAAGCCTTGGCAGAGGCTGGATATAAACCGGTGGTGCTGGATAATTTTAGTAATAGCAACTCCTGGGCGGTTCGTTGGGGGCCGCTTGAAGAGGGCGACATTGGTGATAAGGGCTTTTTAGATGGAGTTATGCAACGCCACCAACCCAAGGCGGTTATCCATTTTGCTGGACTTATTGAGGTTGGAGAGTCGGTCAAACACCCTGCAAGATATTATCAAAACAATGTTTCCGGAACTATTAGTCTACTGTCGGCCATGGAGAGACACGGGGTTGATAAGATTATTTTCTCCAGTTCCGCTGCTGTCTACGGCACTCCCGAACTACCGGCACCTCTTGACGAGGAGTGCAGCAAATCTCCAGTCAACCCTTATGGACAGACCAAACTGATGGCAGAAAAAATAATTGCTGATTTTGGTGAAAGTTATGGGTTGGGCTATGTACTACTCCGCTATTTCAACGCAGCCGGAGCAGATCCGGCAGGGGAGCTTGGCGAAAGCCACGACCCTGAATCCCATCTTATCCCCAGACTTTTAGAGGCGGCCCATGGTTCCGGGGCTGGAGCAACTATAAATGGTGATGATTATGATACACCGGACGGCTCTTGTGTCAGGGATTATATCCATGTCTCGGACCTGGCAGCAGCCCATGTTTTAGCTCTGGGGAAGTTGGAAAACGGTTTGAAAAATGGGATCTATAACCTAGGCTATGGCCGGGGTTATTCTGTTAAAGAGGTTCTTCAAGCGGTATGCCGGGTGACTGGAGTTGAGGTCAAAGCGACAATCGCCCCCCGAAGGGCCGGAGACCCTCCCAGTCTGGTTGCCGACCCATCTAAAGTAATAACAGAATTGGGCTGGTCTCCTAAACATGATACTCTGGATGAAATTGTTAGCACTGCCTGGAGCTGGTTTTCCCGGCAAAGCCAATAGACTTTTGTTAAAAGGTGGAGTGCGTAATGCTAAGTCTGGTAATCCCAATATATAATGAGTCCCTGGTTCTCGAAACCCTGTTCGAGCGAGTTCGCTCTGCCTCCTCAGATTGGGGGATGGATTTTGAAGTTATTATGGTTGATGACGGCAGCAGAGACGACTCATTAACAATAATGGCCGAGCTCAACCGGCGTGATCCCCGCTTTAAAGGGGTGTCACTCTCCCGTAATTTTGGCCACCAAGTAGCGGTAACAGCAGGGCTTCAACATGTTAATGGCCGGGTTGTGGCTATAATGGATGCAGACCTTCAAGACCCACCAGAAATTCTTGCTAAATTTATCGATAAATGGAGAGAGGGTTTTGATGTAATCTATGCGGTGCGAACCAACCGTAAAGAGAATGCTTTCATAAAAGCCGCTTTTTGGGGCTTTTACCGAATAATGTCCTGGCTGTCGGAGATGCAGATACCACTTGATGCCGGTGATTTTTGTGTGATGGATAGAAAAGTTGTAGATATTCTTAACGATATGCCAGAACGCAACCGTTTTGTTCGTGGCCTCCGGGCCTGGGCTGGCTTTCGACAGACCGGGCTAACCTATGACCGCCCTGAACGTCTGGCTGGGGACGTATCGTTCTCTCTGCACCACCGGATTAAATTTGCCTTTGACGGCATTATCAGCTTCTCTTATAAACCTCTGCGTTTTTTTGGAATTTTTGGCCTTATAGTTTCAGTTGCCGGCTTTTTGGGCATTGCTCTCTTTGTAGTTTCAAAAATATTCTCAATCAGCATCACCCCATACACTTATGGTCAAATACCCGGCTTCTTTCCAATAATTTCTGCTATTGTTTTTCTGGGAGGTGTGCAGCTAATCGGGCTAGGTCTGTTTGGAGAGTATATAGGCAGGATCTATGACGAAGTAAAAAAGCGGCCCCAGTATATTGTCGGTAAAACCATTGGGATTGGTGAAGAGCACTCCACCACTCTACCAACCCCTATTTCTGAGAGAAACAAGAGAGACTAGATTTGGTTTAAGGCAGCTAAAAACTCCTCCACACTCTGAAACCGCTCTGAAGGACGTTTTGCCATGGCTTTTCCAACTATAGAATCAATAGCCTTTGGTATAGAGCTGTTCAAAGAGGATGGCCTGGCTGGCTGGCCGGTTAAAATTTGTTGCATTATGCTGTTGTTATCTGAAGCTATGAAAGGTTTTTGCCCACTGATCAGCTCATAGAGAATAGTCCCTACCGAGAAAAGATCGCAACGACCATCTATTTTAGTGCCAAAAACCTGCTCTGGAGCCATATAAGATGGAGTTCCGACAACTCTACTGCTTTGGGTTGGCTCCTCTCCTACCATACAGGCAATCCCAAAATCGCTAATTTTCACCAGACCCCTATCTATTGGAAGAGTCCTGGATTCGGCAGTTGGGCGTGCATTAATGGTGCAACATATTGGTTTATCAGGTGAATCAGAAAAAACCGAAGTCACCTTATTGGTGGTGGGACTTTTTTCTAATTTACCAGGCGAGTTAAGAGGTTGTGCCAGTGATTTGCGAACAACTGCCGAATCCAGGATAATATTTCCCGGCTTAATATCACGATGGACAATACCAGCTTGGTGAACATCTCCTAGAGCAGCTAAAACCTGCCTGGTTATATTTACTATCTCTGGCAATTCAAAATGTTTTTTTTGCCGAAATATCTCTTTTAGACTCTCCCCTTCAAGATACTCCATGACCAAAAATGGCTGACCCTCCCCGGAAGAGTAGTCATAAACTTCAACAATGTTTGGATGGCTGACTCTCGCCCCTAACAGAGACTCCCAATGCAACCGCTCTATCAGACGCAAACCCAGAGAACTGTTTAGATGTCCGGTCCTAACGGTTTTCAGGGAAACGATACGGCTTTGCAAAGAGTCGTAGCCTTTATAGATAATATTGTTCGGCCCCTCAACAATGGTGGTTTCAATCGTGTAGCGTCCCAACTGTTGCGGTTGTGCCATGGCTTAAGATTTCCCTTATTAGGCCTATCCTGAAAGGCTCTCTTGATGGCGGCTGGCAAGAGTTATGTAGCTGATTATGGTTTTTGCTGTTGCCGCAATCTCTTCTTGGCTGCGGGTTCTAATCAGTTTAGCTGGAGAGCCAAACCATAGAGTCTCAGACTCCATACTCTTTCCCGGCGGCAACAGTGAGCCAGCTCCAAGCATAGCCCTCTCACCAACGACAGCTCGGTCCAGGACAACAGCCCCGATACCGATCATGGCTTCACTCTCAATCCGGCAGGCGTGGAGAGTAACCTGATGGCCGATCAGCACAGAGTCGCCTATAATCAGTGGCACTCCATCCGGCTCTTTTTCGCTGGACCGGTTGACGTGGAGAATAGAGCCGTCCTGGATATTGGTCCTGGCACCGATAATAATCTTGTTAACATCACCTCTAATCACCACTCCAGGCCAGACCGAGCTGTGGGGGCCGATAGTGACATCACCTATAACCACTGCATCGGGGTGGATAAATGCCGTTGGGTCAATCTGGGGCTGTATATTTGCAAAATTGTAAATTGGCACGCTCAGACTCTTTTATGTTAAAATGTTATTTTTTTGATGAATATGGGATTATGTCTACATGTTTTGGAGAAATCCAGTCTCATGATTAAAAGATAGGATGAGAAACTCTTAAATCAATGAACCCTCCTGGTAAAATATTGCCACTATTTCTGGTTGGTTGTCCGCGGTCAGGAACCACACTTCTCTCATCTATTCTTGAGGTAAAGTTTAATCTTGCTGTACCTCTAGAGACCCATTTTATCCCCTACTACTCCAGACTGCTCTGGTTGTGGGGTGATCTTAAGCATAGGGAAAACCGGGAGCAGTTATTGGATGAGATATTTATCTTTCTAGAGATATGGACCGCCCGGAACAACCCTGCCCGCCGACCAGGAGACTGTTACCCTGTAAGCCTGCTTGCGGTTAAAGAGCAGAGGGATGAGATTGTTGACTCTGGAACCACTTTTGGTGCAATGGTAATGAAAATATTTGCCCTTTATGCCAGAGGTAGAGGCCGGGAATATTGGCTTGATAGCAGCTCTTTTTACGATGTTGAGCCTCTCCATAACTGGGATGGGCATTTTCCCGGTATAAAGGTAATCCATATTATCCGTGATGGTCGTGATGCCACTATCTCCTGGTTGAAATCATGGTTTCGCCCCTCCAACCTTGCTGACACAAGCAAGCGTTGGCTTGATCATGTTACCGAGAAGCAGCTCTGGGGAAGGAGAAATCCCGACAGCTACCTGGAGATATATTATGAAGATCTTCTCGACTCACCGGAGAAGGTCATTGATCAGATAGCTGACTTTATCAACGAATCACCTAACCCTGGCCCAATTGAGCTAGAAAAAAGTCTCTATGCCCAGGTTTTAAAGGTGGGAGGAACCCACGACCTTTTAAGTGGCGGTATTCAGAAGGGCAATAAAGGTAAATGGCAATCAGGGATGAGAGAAAAGGAGCAGCAATTTTTTGAATTTATAGCTGGTTCCACCCTTGAGAAACTCAACTACCCAAGGAGGTTTACTGGTTTCTCTCTGTGGCAGAGGGGCTATTTTCTACTAAAAAAACTCTTCTCTTGGCCGCAACGGTTTGTGATAAAAAATTTCTACTTTCGGAAGGCAAAGACCATTCTGCCAGTTATGATTTTTCTCGCAATACGGTTAGGAGTTTCAAAAGAAGCAATAGTAAAATGGTTACGTTCAGAAGAAAACATCCAGGCTGGCTGGTAGTAAAAATAAAATGCAAATCGCACTTATAGAGGGGTGGAGCAACAGGCGTTGGCTCCTGTTCTGGTTTTTCTGGTCACTTGTGATCTCGGCCGTCTATTGGCTATTGGGGCCGTACTCCTATTTAAGAATCCAAGACACCACAGATTTCAACCTACCTTACCGCATTGCCGCCGCCAGTGACTTTTTAAAGTACGGCATCACCTACTGGCAACCAAAATTCAGTGGCGGCCTGCCAGCATGGATTATGCCGCAATTTGATAGTTTTCTAATTACCGGCCCGCCATTTTACCTGCTTCCGCCTTGGGCGGCCTACGGTTTTATCATGTGGTTGCAACGGTTTATTGCCGGGTATTTTACCTATCTTCTCTGCCGCTCTCTGGGCTTGAGACCTATGGCCAGCCTCTTTGCCGGAGTGGCCTTCTCTCTAAACCAGTGGTCAAGTTTTGACTGGACACTCTATGACGGCATCGGCCCACCGGCGACCCCGTTCTATCTCTATCTATTCGACCGCTGTATTCATAATAAATCAAAAACAGCCGGAGTGTTGTTGGTTGGGCTTCTAGGACTATTTCTCGGCCTTGTTGCATCATCGGCACTCTACACAATCTTTCTGATTGCCGGGCTGCCGTTCTGGTTTTTTATGGTTCGTGGTATCTCTCTTGCGACTGGATGGCCCTATTTTTCAACTTTTTTCCTCGGCGCAGTTCTGGCAGAAGCCCCTGGGGTTTTTGCCATGTTCAGCTTTGTCCAGGATAGCTCTCGCAATTTAAACCTTTCCGATGCAGTACACCCATCAGTCGCAGAGGCCTGGGGTGTGTTTTGGCAGAAATTAGATGAGGCTCTTACCGGCTTGGTACAGATCTATCTACTTATGGCTTTTGTCGGTATGGCACTGGTCCGACGCTGGGACAGCTTGACAAAGAGAGTTTTAATACTGCTGGCAGTTATCCTTATCAGTGCAGAAATACTGCAAATGGCACAATCTTTATCTTGGAAGATACTACCACCAGCCAGGGGAAACCTTAGGGATTTTGACCAATTTGCTCTATTGCTAGGAGTTTTAACCGGAGCGTGTGGGCTGAATCTGATTCTTGATGCAGTAGAAAAAAGCAGCAGATTAGACAGGGTCTGGAGAGACCTTTTACTGCTGTTTATCAGTTTTCTGGCTATAATCTATCCACTTATTGCCTTGAAAGATGTAACGGTTAACCTGGCAAGACGAGCCTATTCTGATAATTATCATGTTAACTTTGCCGACCCAAACATAAAAAAACTGGCAACTACAACTCAAAACGACCCGCCATTTCGGGTTGCAACAGTGGTTGCCAACCTGCCAGGCATCAAAGGGGTTGCAGGTCAGCAGTTTTATCCAGGCTATGTTTTTGCGTATGGTTTAGATAGTGCAGACGGCTATTACCGCATGTTCGACAAACGTCTTTATAGTTACTGGCAGTTGGTACTGGAAGATCTTCTGCTTGCCAACCCCAAGCTTAAAGATTTAACAAAAAAACGCCAGTATCTACTAACACCAGCCGATTTTCTGTTTGACCGCAAATCAGCGATGATTCCGTTTGTAAAACCTGAACCTATACCATTTGCCAACCTGTACAACCTAAACCTTCTCTCTCTACACAACACCAGATTTTTCATCTCCCACTGGCCC
>JADFZU010000003.1:0-89618 GCA_015232365.1 Magnetococcales bacterium
CAAGGTGACTTCGATTTTTCTTGGTTCACCAGACAAACCAATATGTTTCACTATTAATGAGTGCTCAACTGCCGAATTTGTATCATTTTATACTCATTGGAAAACACTATCCAACCAAAAGCCTTCCTTCCCCGGAAATGATCAAGAGTTACAACAAAACTGAGAGATCTATTTTTTAATATTAAAATCTCAGATCAGGTCACAAACCTTACACCTGATGAAAAAAGAGCGGCATTATAATCATCAACATTGACCAACATCATTCGTTCACATCATACTTTGATACGAATGGTGATTTAATGACAGAAACTGTCGATATCTATACTCTAAAAGTTTCAAAATAGTTTATCATTAATTAAATATACGCTTTTCAAATTAGCTAAACTTGTTTTTAAAAAAGGCCTATTAAATGTCGATGCTACTTAGCCGGTTTTCAATAGCTTTACGTATTGGCTCAGGGTTTCTTGTCGTAGTTGGGTTGATGAGTGCCGTTACTTGGGCCGGTTTAAATGCTCTTGATGATACTCGCCAGTCTCTTGAGCTTGTTGTTTCCAGGGATGCCAAAAATGTTCGGGAAGCAGTGCGTATGGTGCAAGACATTATATCCCTGCAAAGAGCAGAGAAAAATCTTATTTTATCCCGTAGCCAACAAGAGATGGATGAATATGAAAAGGCAATATCAAAACTTGAGTCAAGCCTTCGACTCAGGCTTCACTCTCTACACTCTTCTATTGATGAGGAAGGAACAGAAATTTTAGGTAGATTTAGTTCATTTTTTGAAAAATATATTGCCATACAGAAAGATATAGTAGCCCTGACTCGAAAAAACTCAAATGTGGAGGCCAGAAAACTATCCCAAGGTGAAGGGCAGAGGCTCTATGAGGATCTATCCTACCTACTTGAATCCAAAGTTAAAGAAAGCGAAACAGAAGCACTAAAAAATGCTCAAAATATGGATGATAAAGCTGTTTTAAAGGGCGGACAGGCAAATCAAATACTCGAAGCAATGCTTAGCTCATTGGAAAACAATAAAAGCATATTATTTGAAGACTCTCTAACTGAAGGGGTGAATCGAGTTGAAGCTATTGAAAAAGCCCATCAAAATATAGCTGACAGTATACAAATTCTTGAAGGAGTGGTGCAAGGAGCTGAAGTTAACAAGCTATCACTGTTCAAGCAGCGGTGGTTGAAATATGCAAAAACCAGCGACAAGATTCTGCAATCAACTCAAGATGGAGCTAAGGACAAAGCTAAGGAACTGTACAGAAAGAGTGGACGTACTCAACATGAACTTGCTCTCAGGATTCTCCGCCAGTTAATTAAAAACAATGAGGTAGAGTTAGATAAAGCCAGAAAATTTATCTATACTGCAATGACAAAGTCCCAGCTTGGGAATAGAATAATTAGGAATATATCCAAGATACACCGAGCTGAAAAAGATCTCATCCTTACCCTTGCCCCTACTGAAATGCAGCGCTACTCCTCTCGCATCTCTTTGTTGCGCAGTGACCTGCGACAACAGTTGGATAAATTAGCAGCACTATCCTCTCCATCAGAGAACAACTCTCTTGATGAAATACGTAAAATTATCCATGAATTTTTGCGCATTAATCAGATTGTAATAGAAAAATCAAAAGAGAATGCCAACCATCGGGCTTTTGATCTATCAACAGGCATAGCCAGACAATTTATGGATAAGTCTGAACAAACCTTGCAAGAGTTGGTTGCCAAAAATGACCGGGATATGCAGGCTGCGTTGTCCAGAGCTGACAGCGATTTCTTGGTTTCACAACAAATTGGAGTTGGTAATGCAATTTTTGCAATTATCATTTGTCTATTAATAGCCTATTTAACTATCAGGTTTTTGATTGACCGTGTCGAAGGACTGGTTGCCAGGGCAAACGCTATTTCTGTTGGTGAGGTTACTGTTACAGGATACCATGGATCGGTCGATGAGTTATCAGAGATTGACAATGCTCTTACGGCCATTGCATCCAGCTATGGCAATATTGCAAATATGGCTATGCAGGTGGTAAAAGGTGATTTTTCCAGCCGACTACAACTACGCAGTGAGCAGGACCAACTCTCACAAGCCATTAATCAAATCATCTCCAATATGGAGGCAATTATCAGCCAAGCCCATGATATTTCTCAAGGATTGTTTGAAATTGAGATAAATCCACGCTCTGACAGGGATCGATTGAGCCATGCCCTGCAGACAATGGCCGAAGAGCTATCCAAGGCAGATCGTGAAAACAAACAGCAAAACTGGGAGCAAGGAATTCTGATTGAGCTAGGGCAGGCTCTACAGGGAAACCAATCAATTACTGAACTGTCAAATAGTGTGGTTGATGTACTTTGCCGTCGTTTGGAAGCGGTTTCAGGACTTCTGTATCTGTTAGTTGCAACTTCTGACGGCAAAGTATTACAACTTACTGGATCATCGATATTTTCAAATAAAATCAATCCTCAAGATACATTTAACATCGGTGAGGGTTTGGTAGGACAGGCCATCTTGCGTCGTACTCCTTCGATATTACAAGGTGTCACAGACTCTTTTACCAGCATATCAAGTGGACTTGGTGAACTTAGACCAGATTCGTTGGTGTTTGCCCCATTTTATTATGAAGGTGAGGGCAGAGGAGTTGTTGAGCTGGCATTTTTGCACCATCCTGCAGAACAAAAAATCAATTTTCTAGGGAGGGTTATGGAGACTATTGCCATGACTTTTGAAACAGCGCAAGCCAGACCTTTGGCAGAAGCTTTAAATGAATCAAGAGTGTTGACTGCTGAACTCCAGGAAACTAATGAAAAGCTCATAAAACAATCATTTGATCTTGAAAAAGCCAAGCAGGTATTGGAAGAGAGGAATACCACTCTACAGCAAGCACAAAAGGAGCTAACCGATCAGGCCCAAAAGTTAAAACAATCTGACCGCTATAAATCTGACTTTCTTGCCACCATGAGTCATGAGATCAGAACTCCAATGAACGGTATTTTGGGAACAGCTCAGATATTGGAAAAAACAGCAATGACGCCGCATCAAAAAAAATTGATCGATACCATTATAAAATCAGGGCACAGTCTCCTCACAATTATTGATGACATTCTAGATCTATCAAAAATTGAAGCAGGAAAGCTGGACCTTGATAACCATGGTTTCGAGTTGAAAACAATTTTAGATAATGTGGAAAGCCTGGTTTCATCACGAGTTATTGAAAAGGGGTTGAGTTTAAGCATTAATATTGATCCGAAGGTTCCTGACGTTTTGTTAGGAGATCCAGCCCGGCTACGGCAAGTATTGCTAAACCTTATAGGCAATGCGGTTAAATTTACCGACAATGGTTCTGTTGCCATCAAAGCCTCTGTTACTACACTAGATAATGATCAAAGACTCCATGTTGAAGTGCATGATACTGGTATAGGTATTCCACAAAAAACCCAAGATCAGCTTTTTCAACCATTTTCCCAAGGTGATACCAGTGTAACACGTCGATTTGGCGGGACTGGTTTGGGGTTGGCAATTTGTAAACGACTGGTGACTGCCATGGGTGGCGAAATCGGCGTAAAGAGCAGTGATGGTAAAGGCAGTTTATTCTGGTTCAAGGTTCCTTTGGTAGAGGGGGAAATAGAGGATTTGCCAAAAATTGCTGACCCTGTTCAACATTTATCTATCCCTCTATCTGTCCTGCTGGTTGAAGATGAGTACACCAACCAGGAAGTTGCTATTGGTATGTTAGAACAGTTGGGCTGTACAACCACCTTGGCAACTGGAGGAGAGCAAGCTATAGAAGCTGTAGAAAAAAGCTCTTTTGATCTTGTGTTTATGGATATACAGATGCCAGGAATGGATGGCTGGGAGGCTAGCAAAAAGATTCGCAATCTTCCCGATCCGAAAAAAGCGGCACTGCCCATCATAGCCATGACCGCCTATGCTATGCAGGAAGATGCTGACCGCTGTTATGAGGCCGGAATGGATGGTTTTATGACCAAGCCAATGATTATGGAGAAAATTTCTGAAACACTAAACTCCATTGCTGCAGGCAAAGCTCATCCTTCCCTAGAGCAAACAGATGGTTCAATTACTGCAGCCAACTCCACCCACGCTCTTTTGGATTCCGACAAATTGGAGAAAATGCACTCAGATCTATCAATATCTGGCTTAAACAAAATTATCGATACTTGTCTCGACTCGCTATCAAAATATTGCCAGGCTATGGAAGAGTCATTTGCCCGACAAGATTTAGAGCTTGCTGCCCGCCAAGCCCATAAATTAAAAGGGGCTGCTGGAGCTTGCGGCCTTGAAAAGCTCTATAATTTTGCTGAAAGTATTGAAGATGCCTCGAAGAAAAACAGTATAGCAGACAGCTCGACAACCATTAATGAACTGCAAGAGCTGATACGACTATCTTCAAAAAGTCTCAAAGCCTGGAGAGAGAGAGTTCAGACATCATAACCAGCATGTTTAACAAACAATACCCTGAATGGCGTTCCTGGCATCATTAAGTGCAAAATGCGGTCTAAGCAAACCTGTGAAAGAATACTGAGTTGGAACTAGTTTATTTTTTATTAATCAGAAGGCGATAGCCATGGCCTGCAACAGTTTTAACCCATTCAGGACTTTTAGGGTTTGTCTCAACCTTTTTTCTGATTCGACTCACCAAAACATCAATTGCCCGGTCAGATGGCGGCTCACTGCCGTATGAGACCGCATCTATAAGAGAGTCCCGTGATTTAACCCTGCCTTGAGCTATTCCCAGTGCTGCAAGCAAATCAAATTCTGCTCTTGTCAACACAGCCTCCCGACCATCGTCATGAATCAAAGATCTTTCGTCCAAGAGTAAATTCCAACTACCAAACTGGACGCTTTGCAAATCTTTTGCCCTTAGAGGCATCTTAATGGTGTTACCGCTCCTATTCAGAACATTTTTTATTCTGAGAATCAGCTCTCTTGGGTCAAAAGGCTTGGTGACATAATCGTCTGCCCCCAACTCAAGTCCGGCAATCCGGTCTTCCCGCCCTCCTCTACCAGTAACAATAATAAATGGCACGTTTGATTTAGATTTGAGTTGTCGGGCTAGAACCAACCCATCTTCATCTGGCAGTTCCAGATCCAATAATACCAAATCTATTTGGCCCTGTGCTATACACTTATAAAACTCCCTGGCATCTGCAGCCAAAAGTATACGAAAGCCTGCCTCTCCCAGGTAAGCTGAAATCACCTCCCTTAGTGTTAAATCATCCTCAACGATTAGCAGACGTCCAAGATTTTTCATAAACGGCCCTTTTATATAGTCTTTGAAACATTCTAGCAACAATGGAGAAAAGCTCCAGACACTTTGATGCTGTAGGTTTATGTTTGAAGCTAAGAAATAGACTTATGACAGGTTATACCGGTGTTTGTTCAACCGGCAACATTAAAAAACAGTTTTAGAAAATGATTAATATACAGATAGGTATGTTCTGGTCTGATTGAAGATAAAAATCAAGAACTAAATTGAACTATATATATTCAACTTTTTAAAAACAGGAAGAGCTTAATGATCAGGAAAATATGGGTAATTATAGTGGCAAGCATTTTTCTTTCATCCGTCACACTTGTCGCTGCAAAAGAGGTAAGCTTGTCTCAGGTTGAAGAGAGTTGCCGGAAATGGGCAGAAGAAGACGGAATTTCTAAAGTTGATATAAAGGATTTTATGCTTGAATGCATGAAGGAGATTCAAAATCCAAGCAAGCATAATAAAGAGATTACAAATCAGAATGATATCAACTTCTACGACACCAGTTCGCAACCTTTAAACGCTGGAGAATAAGAAATGATCAAGAGAATTATCGCCTCTCTGTTTGTCACTATTCTGTTCATCTCCACTGCAATTGCTTCAGATGATGAAAGAGCCTTTGAAGAAAGTTGCACACAATGGGCAAAAGAGGACGGCATAGTTCAGGCTGAAATGGCAAACTACATAGAAAACTGCCTTACCCAGTTAAAAGCTGATGATGAGCAATATGCAATAGCAGGAAGTAATCCAGACCAATTTGAACCCATTGAAGGCAGTGATCCTCAATTTGATGATGAATTTTTTCAAGACGCTAAAGGTGATGCTGTCTGGGGAAAAGATACCCCCCATCCCAAAGAAAAGAACAACGAGTAAAAACTGATTATATACAACTACTAACTTTAATCAGCTCTATTCGTTTTGGTGCAAGAGACTCTCTATTCCACAACTCTAACTGTTCTTGCTAATCTCCAGGAAAATAGATCAAGAACTATCACTGGCAAATTAGGCAATGTATTTTAAGACTACGGGGAGTAGAGATGGGTAGAAGTAATATGGCTAATATTCTCATTATTGATGATGACCAAAAAGAGTGCCTATCTTTGCGACAACTTCTGGAAGAGAAAGGCCATAGCATTTCAGAGGCCAACAACAAGGAGTTGGGTCTTGAAATTATCCACAATAACAAGATTGACTATCTTTTTTTTAATATAAATATGCCAGATGTAAATGGCTTCGGGTTTTTGACAGAGCTTCCTGAATCACTGGTTTCCAAAAGCATTATCCTTACTCCAGAAGGTTCTATTGCCCCATTGGAGTTTGTTATGCAGTTGGCTAATTGCAAGGGGACAGTTGGAGCACTAAAAAAACCTGTTAAGCTTGAACCACTTCTGAAACTGATGGAACACTCTTTGACAGCATAGCTAAATTTCCAAGAAAAGATTAATGATCTATTTTGCAGCGGCAGGAATAGTTGAAAGATGAAAATACCAACGCCGCTGAGGTATATTCAGCTTCTGCTTCGATTATGCAATTGGGATCAGTACTATTTTATTTCTTGGATAACCATACCATACACCCCACATATTGATTAATCATACGATACGTCTGAAAATTTGTCCTCATTGCAACTTATTGATTTATCATACATATCATAAAAACAGCATACACCTTATTGGAGAGTAGGTTTTTCCATGGTATACTTGGGCAATAAATATATTGAGCTAGGTTAATGCTTCTTAGTTCTGCCTTCAGATTGACTAATGCTCATTCAAAAGTAAGGAATTAAGACCATGAATAAACCACTAGACCGCATCTTATACGCTGAAGACGAGCCAGACATTCAAGAGGTTGCTGTGCTGGCCCTTGAGACTGTTGGCGGATTTAACCTGAAAGTTTGCAATACTGGTAAAGAGGCTTTAGAGGCTGTGGCGGAATATATGCCTGACCTTCTACTTTTTGATGTTATGATGCCTGAAATGGATGGACCAACTGCCTTTCAAGAGATCCGCAAAATAGCTGGAATGGAATCAGTTCCGGTTATCTTCATGACTGCAAAAGTACAACCGCAGGAGATAGCCCACTATAAGGAGTTGGGAGCACTTGATGTTATTCCGAAACCTTTTGATCCCATGTCTCTGGCTGATGCAGTACGTGAATCTTGGAATAAACAATAATGATCAATAAACAGTTGCATTTTTTTCTTGTCGATGACGACCCATCCATATTGGAGATAGAAACCATTCTTCTTGAATCTGAAGGGTACAGAGTCTCCTCCACTTCATCAAGTGTAGAAGCTCTAGGTAAAATTTTATCAGCTAAGCCTGACTGCGTTATTTTAGATCTTATGATGCCGGGAGTGGACGGTTTTGAAGTTTGCCAGCAGTTGCGAAAAAGTTCAGGAATGCAAGATGTAAAAATTGTATTCGTATCATCAAAAGCCTTTGAACATGACCGCAAGCGAGCGATTGAGGTCGGAGGGGATGGATTTATACTCAAACCAATTGATCATGAGACTTTCGTTGAAAAAATCATCAAGATTATTCAAGACAGAATGGAGCTGACCTATTGGGGCGTACGTGGAACATTACCCATGTCAGGGGAGGAGACCTTAAAATATGGTGGTCATACATCATGCGTAACAATCGAATTTCAGAAAGGTGATTTTTTTATTTTTGATGCAGGCAGTGGAATCAAATCCCTATCCAACCATCTGCTTTCACAAAAGAAGGCACGTATTGATACAAAAATATTTATCTCCCATCCCCACTGGGACCATATAAACGCCCTACCCTTCTTTGTGCCGTTGTATGTTCCAGGACATGAGATTGAGATACTTGGTGCATCCCATGGAGAGCTAAAAATGCGTCAACTGATCTCTTCGCAGATGGAGGGGGTCTATTTTCCAATTCAGATAAAGGAGTTTGCAGCTCGGGTTTTTTTCCGGGACTTAAATGAGGAGTCCTTTGAAATCAATGGAATTAAAATACAAACACTGTTATTGAATCATCCTGGAAACTGCCTTGGTTACCGGGTTGAACACCAAGGGAAAAGTATCTGTTACGTTACCGACAATGAGTTGCCTTTGGAGACAAGCCAATATTTTAATCAGCAAAACCTGGATAGGTTGATTAAATTTATCCATGGCACTGATATTCTCATTACCGACACCACATACACAAATGAAGAGTACCAGAAGGGGAAGGAGCTATGGGGCCACTCATCAGTTGAGCAGGTAGCAAAACTTGCCCACCAGGCCGAGGTCAAAGCACTACATCTATTTCACCATGATCCTGACCAAACTGATCTAGATATAGATGCCAAACATGAGATAGCAGAATCAGTGTTAAAAATGCTGGACTCCCCTGTTCAATGTGTTGCACCAAAAGAGAGACAGAGTTTTGAAGTTTAGATAAAATCACCAGGTGCAAGATGCTAGAGAAAGCAATATGAGTGATAGTCAACAGCAACTTTCAGTAGATGAAGCCTATATTCTGGCAACAGACCACTTCAAAGCTGAACGCTACTCAGAAGCTGATAAACTTTGCACAGCAGTAATTAAAACTGCACCCAACCATATTGATGCAATAAATCTACTTGGTGTTATCGCCCAAAAAATTAACCGTCATGATCTGGCTGTCGACCTGTTTCAGCGAGCGATAAATATCGATAACGGTATAGCTGTCTTGTACTATAACTTGGGAATCTCCCTTAATAAGTCAGGACGTAAAGAAGATGCTGTCCAAGCCTTGCACTCTGCATTAAATATAGAACCGGAAAATCAGCATATTTCCAACTATATAAATGGTATTTTAAACTCGGAAATTACTAGCATACAAGACGGTACTGAAGAGATCTTACAACAGGGAATATCTGCCCACCAGTCTGGTCAACTTAATAGAGCTATGGATTTGTATAAAATAGTTCTAGAGGTCCAGCCAGAAAATATAGTTGCTCTCTCTAATTTTGGTACCGCTTTGCAAAGCTTGGGAGCGTTGGATGAGGCTGTCGATATTTACCAAAAAGTAGTTGCTATAAAACCTGACTATCCAGAAGCACTCTTTAATCTTGGGAATATCCTGAAAGATCAGAATAGACTTGATGAAGCAGTTGGTAGTTTTATAAAGGCCATAACCATTAGAACAGATTATGTAGAAGCTTACATCAACCTTGGCCACACTTTAACTGAGCAGGGGAAACTTGATGAAGCGGTAAATAGCTATCAAAAAGCCATAGCTGTTAATCCTGGCTTAACAGAACTATACAACAACCTTGGCAACACCTTGAAAAAACAAGGCAAGCTTAATGAGGCTGTTGTCAACTTCAAAAAAGCCGTAGAGATCAACCCTAATCATGCAGAAGCTTTTTTCAACCTTGGCAATACTCTAACAGAGCAGAACAGACTTAATGATGCAATTGCCAGTTACCAAAAAGCCATAGCAATTAAACCCGGTTATGCAAAAGCCTACAACAATCTTGGTGATGCAATGCAAAGTCAAGGTGATCTTGATAAAGCGGCTGCCAACTATCAAAAAGCAATTTCAATTCAACCTGACAATGCAACAACTTACTGCAATCTTGGGAATATTTTAAAAAGCCAAAACAGGCTGGATGAAGCAATTTTCATCTTTAAAAAGGCCCTTTCAATCAAGCCAGATTATGCAGATGTCTATTACAATCTTGGCATTACATTGCAAGAGCAGAACAAACTTAATGACGCCATTACAAGTTACCAACTTGCCATTGCAAACAACCCAAAACATGCAAAAGCCTATAACAACCTTGGCAACGCCCAGAAAAACAGGCTACAGCTAGATGACGCTGTTGCCAGTTACCAAAAAGCAGTTCTAATAAAACCAGACTATGTCCAGGCCTACTCCAACCTTGGTGTTGCATTGCAAGAGCAAGGTAAACTAGAAGAGTCCGTAATCATCCTTAAAAAAGCTATTTCAATCAATCCAGATTATGCAAAAGCTTACTTCAACCTTGGCGTTACCAGTTTTGAGCAGGGAGAGCTTAACAAGGTTATTACCTACTACAAAAAAGCCATCTCCATTAAACCTGATTATGCAGATGCCCACAGCAATTTAATATTTACCCTGACGTTGGCCAGTGGAGTGACTAGCAAGGATATTCTTGATACAGCCATACAGTGGGACAAACATTGTAGATTAACAGAGACATTTGCTGAACATCACAACATACCTGACCCTGACAGAATATTACGGATTGGCTATGTCTCACCTGATTTAAGGGTACATCCAGTTGCTTACCTGTTGGAACCACTACTGCTTAAACACAACTCAAACAAGGTAGAAACATACTGTTATGCCGAAGTTCGCCAACCAGATAAAGTTACAAAACGTTTCATGGCTCATGCCAACCATTGGCGTTCTACTGTTGATTTAAGCAACCAACAGGTTACTGATATGATACGTCAGGACAAGATTGATATTTTAGTTGATTGTGGTGGCCACACCAGAGACAGCCGTTTACAGGTATTTACCTGCAAACCAGCCCCAATCCAGATTAGCTACCTATGCATGCACGGCATAACATCTGGGGCCTCAGCAATGGATTATGCAATAAGCAATGAGCTGGTTATCCCGCAAGAGTTTGAAAATCAGTTGTCGGAAAAAGTGATCAAGATTCCAGAAACAGATATAGTTTTCCAACCAGATCCAGAATGGCCGCTACCATACAGAAATATTCCTGAAGTAAGCGACGGAATAATTTTTGCGGTAGTTGGAGATCCACTAAGAGTGGACAAGACCACTATTGATCTTTGGGAAAAGTTATTGACGATAGTTCCAGGTTCTAGAATTATTTTCAAGAATATTCGTTACAACAGCCAAAGTAGCCGGCTTATGTGGCAACGGTTTTTTAATCAATTGGGTGAAGCAGCAACATTTGAAGATATTATCGGTGGCTGGAGCAAACATAAAGATTTTTATAGCAGGGTTCACGTAGTATTAGATACACTTCCATCTACTGGCACTCTATCAGTTCTAATACCTTTATGGATGGGGGTTCCGGTAGTAACCATGAAAAGTGATTTTTTTGCTCATCGTTACGGTTATGCAGCCGTAATAAATGCCGGATTTCCTGAGTTGGTTGCTGACAACCCTGAAGAGTATTTATTGATCATCAAAGAGTTGGTTAACGACCCTCAACGGATGGAGTCGCTGCGACATAGCATGCGTAATAGCATCGCAAAATCTAGAATTTGTAACAGCAAAAGCTTGGCCTTGAATATTGAAGATACATACCGAAAAGTGTGGAAGAGTTGGTGCGACAACAAACCAGATCTCTAGAAATTTTCAAGAAGATGTTACTGTTATCTTTTACCTACAAAAGTGGCCTGGATAACGTAACTGAAAAAATTTATATGTGTTTATAAAGAGAACAATATGAGTGAAAGTCAGCAACAACTCTCAGTAGATGATGCTTATATTCTGGCAATAGAACATTTTAACGCTGAACGCTACACCGAGGCTGACCAACTCTGCACTGCTATAATTAAAGCTGTGCCAAACCATATAGATGCCATAAACCTACTAGCGGTTATCGCCCAGAAATTTAACCGTCATGATCTGGCTGTTGATCTTTTTAAACGGGCAATAAGTATTGATAGAAACCGAGCATTGCTATACTACAACCTGGGAGCTTCACTATATGCATTGGGGCAAAGAGAAGAGGCTCTAAACGTTCTGCAAACTGCCAAGCAGAAAGAGCCTGAAAACAGGCAAATCGACGATTTTATAAATACTATTTTAAATGTAGAAGTTGATAACATCGAAGAGATTTTACAGCAAGGAATATCATACCATCAATCAGGACAACTGGTTGATGCAATAAATTCCTATAAAAAAGTTCTTGAAATCCAGCCAGAAAATGTAGTTGCCCATGCTAACATCGGGGCTGCTTTGGAAAGCTTGGGAGAGTTGGATGATGCCGTTGTTAGCTACAAAAAAGCGATTGCTATCAAACCTGACTATCCACAAGCCTATTTCAACCTTGGCAACACCCTAAATAACCAAGGCAAACTGGATGATGCTGTTGATAGTTACGAAAAGGCCATCTCTATTAAACCAGATTATGCCGACTCTTATGCAAACCTTGCTCACACCCTAAAAAAGCAAGGCAGGCTGGATGATGCCGTTGCCAGCTTCCAAAAAGTCATCACTATTAAGCCTGATTCGGTAGACTCTTACTACAGCATTGGCACAATCTTTAAAGAGCAAAACAGGCTGGATGATGCCGTTGGCAACCTTGAAAAAACCATAGAATTGAACCCTGAACATATTGAAGCTTACAACAAGCTTGGGGCAGTATTAAAAGATCAGAATAGAGTTGATGAAGCAATGTCTTGCCTTAACAAAGCAATTGCAATCAAAGCAGACCATGCTAATAGCCACTGCAATCTTGGTATTATTTTGAAAGAGCAGGGTAAACTTGATGAAGCACTTATCAGCTTTAAAAAAGCGGTTGCAATAAAAAAAGATTATGCCCAGGCATACTCCAACATAGGAGTGACATTACATGAACAAGCTAAATTTGATGAAGCTCTTGCCAACTTAAAAAATGCTATTGCAATAAAACCGGATTATGCCGACGCATACTCCAATATCGGCCTTACACTACACGAGCAAGGCAAGCTGGATGAAGCTGTTGCCAGCTTCCAAAAAGCAATTACAATTAAAGCAGACCATGCCGATGCTTATTATAACCTCGGCATTACCTTACAAGAACAAAATAAATTTGCTGAGGCAGTTTCATGCTACCAACAAGCCATAGAGATTAGACCCGACCACGCCAAAGCCCATAACAATCTTGGCAACACCTTAAAAGAGCTGTGGCAGCTAGATGAAGCAGTTTCCTGCTACGAAAAAGCAATCTCTATTACACCAGATTACGCAGAAGCCTTCTCCAACCTTGGTGCTGTATTGCAAGATCTAGGGAGGGTTACAGAAGGGGTTGCCAGCCACCACAAAGCCATAGAGATCAACCCCAACTCTGCCCAGGCATACTCCAACCTCGGGCTTGCCTTACAAGAACAGGGCAGGCTGGATGCAGCAATCAATAGTTTCCATAAAGCAATTTCAATTAAATCAGACTTTGCAGATGCTCATGCCGGTATAGCTGGTGTATTAAGAGATCAAGGCAGGCTGAATGAGGCTGTCAACAGCTACCAAAAAGCCATAGCGATTAAACCAGACCGTCCGGATTATTATAGCCGGTTCCTGTTTTTAATTAGCTACTACTGCCTCTTCTCAGATCGTGAAATCCTAGAGCATCATAAACATTGGGATAAAGTTCATGGCAGCCATGACTTGAGAAACGGCTTCCGCCACCCGGTAGAGACACAGCCCAACAAAAAGCTAAAAATCGGTTATATCTCTCCAGATTTTAAACGCCACGCTGTTAGCAATTTTTTACGGGGAGTGATTAAAAACCATGACCGCAATAATTTTAAAATTTACTGTTATGCAAACGTGTCTACACCTGATGCAATAACCGCAGAGTTTAAAGCATCAGCAGATGTTTGGCGTGATACATTGGTGTTGAGCGATATGGTACTTGCCCAACAAATTTATGATGATGGAGTTGATATTCTTATCGATCTATCTGGACATACCAAAGGCCACCGCTTAAAACTTTTCACCTATAAACCAGCTCCGGTGCAAACCACATATTTGGGCTATTGCACAACAACTGGTTTGCACGCTATGGATTATTGGCTAACAGATCACCAGTTAACTCCAGAAAACTCGCAAGAGATAACGGTCGAGACAGTGGTTCGCCTACCAGATTGCTGGGTCAGCTATCAGCCCACCAACCCTCCTCCTATTGCTCTCATGGATCGAGGTCCCAACGTAGAGGTTGTTTTTGGCTCTTTCAACCATTTATCAAAAATTACTGAAACAGTTGTCGCAGTTTGGAGCCGGATTCTCTCAGCTATTCCTGCATCAAAGCTTTTTCTCAAAGCAAACAATTTTGTTGACCCTCTTGAGCAAGAACGCATATCTTTAATGTTTGCTAAACAGGGCATCAGCACGGAGCGTCTGATTCTAGAAAAAAATTCAGCTACATACCTACAAGAGTACGGCCTGATAGATATTGCTCTAGACCCTTTTCCCAGAACTGGTGGAGCAACAACAGCAGATGCATTATGGATGGGGGTTCCAGTAATCACCCTTGCAGGGCAACGCATGATTGAGCGACAAGGTGTTAGCCTATTAACAGCGGTTGGCAAAAAAGAGTGGATAGCCCAAACTGTAGACGAGTATGTTATTAAGGCACTAGAACTGGCTGAAGAAGGTGTAAGAGACAGCACGCAACGGCTATCTTTACACAATATGGTAACCAACTCTCCACTCTGTGACTACCAAGGCTTTGTAGCTGCTCTAGAGGCAGCCTACCGGCAGATGTGGCTCTTAAAAAGCAGCCACTAGTAATTTGGACTAATGTGCTGAGAAATAGCCGGAGGAAATAAAGGGGTATACTATTTTTATGAACAGAGCTGAACGACGGCGGCAAAAAAAACTTTTAAAGAAAAGTACACAACCAAACCAAGATAGCAACCACGGCAGTGCAGAAGCACAAGAGGCTTTGCAAAAGGCTATAGCTTATCATCAATCCGGCCAAATTGATGAGGCTATGCACTGGTATAAAGAGACCCTTAAAAAACAAACGACAAATACAACTGCTCTAGGTAATCTTGGTTCCATTCTCCAGAACCAAGGCAAGCTGGACGAGGCGATTGTCTACCACAGGAAAACCATATCAATTAATCCTGATAATGTAATGGCTCATAGCAACCTTGGTGTTGCCATGCAGAGCCAGGGAAAACTCGATGATGCAGTTGCCTGTTTCCAAAAAGCTATTACCATAAAACCAGATTTTGCAGAGGCTCACAACAATCTTGGCTTTGCCCTGAAAGAACTTGGGAGGCTGGATGATGCGGTTAGCAGTTGTAAAAGGGCTATAACACTTAAACCAGACTATGCTGATGCCTATAACAATCTTGGATACACTTTGCTAGAGCAAAAACAGTTAAAACCAGCAGTTTCCAGCCTTCGAAAAGCAGTTGCAATTAAGCCAGGCCATACCGATGCCTACTACAACCTTGGCGTTACCCTACAAGAGCTAGGAGAGATAGAAGAGGCTGTTACCAGTTTCAAAAAAGCTGTTGCTCTTAAACCCGATCATGCAGATGCCTACTCCAATCTTGGTGTTGTTCTACAAGTCCAAGGAGACCTGGCAGAAGCGATTAGCTGTTATGAAAAAGCAATATCATTGAGACCCAACCGTGCCTTGACTTATAGAAACCTTTCCATAATTAAAAAATACAGAGAAAAATCTGAAATAGATGAGATGATAAAACTGTTGCCCAGATTAACAAACAGTGAAGACAAAATGCACCTTAATTTTGCACTCGGCAAGGCCATGGCAGATATAAAAAGAGATGCAGAAGCCTTCGACTATTTTAATGAAGGGAATAAAATTGAGAGGGCAACTTTACAATTTGATATTGAAATTATTGCAAAACTTTTTACAGATATCAAACAGACATTTAACAAACATTTTTTCGAATCTAGAGTTGGCTTTGGATGTAAAGACAGTACTCCAATTTTTATATTGGGAATGCCCCGTTCAGGATCAACATTGATTGAACAAATTTTATCCAGCCACACCGATGTCTATGGAGCTGGAGAGTTATCATTTATCGAGAAGAGTTTACTGGAAAACATGTCATCCAAGCAGATAGGCCTGGTGCCAGATATGGTGTCAAAACTAACCATCGATGATGTTTGTAAACTTGGTGAGAGCTATATAAAAAAAATCCGAACAATAGAAAAAGATGCCAAGTTTATAACAGATAAAATGCCGATGAATTTTATCTATACAGGAGTAATCAAGTTGATGTTGCCAAACGCCAAAATTATCCACTCTGTGCGTTTAGCAGAAGATACCTGCCTGTCTATATTTAGAACTAAATTCACGGAAACGCTTGACTATGCATGTGACCTGAAAGAGCTTGGGCAGTATTATCGTTTGTATTATGCAATGATGCAACATTGGAACAGCATTTTTCCTGGAGAAATATACGACTGCCATTATGAAAAATTAACTGGAAACCAAGAAGAAGAGACTAGAAAACTGTTAGATTTCTGCAACCTTGAATGGAGCGATGATTGCTTGAGCTTCCACACAACTGTCAGGGATGTAAATACTGCTAGCAATTATCAGGTTCGCCAACCAATGTATACAAGTTCTGTCAACGGCTGGAAACGATTTGAAAAGCAGTTGCAGCCGTTGATTGCAGCACTTGGAGATTTAGCCTCTGAACCCATAAACCCCCAATAAAGTGCAAATTAAAAATAGAGCAAAACTCCGTAATTATTGAGCAAAAATTTTATATAAATTATTCGGGTAAAGCAAAAGGGTAGACAATCTTTATGAACAGGGCAGAACGAAGGCGGCAAGAGAAACTCTCCAGGAAAAGTGCACAGCCAAGCCTGAATAATAACCAGAGCATCACAGCAGCACAAGAGGCTCTGCAAAAGGCTATAGCTTATCATCAATCTGGTCAAATAGATCAAGCTATGTACTGGTATAATGAGACTCTCAATGCCCAACCAACGAATACAACTGCATTGGGCAACCTTGGTTCAATCCTCCAGAATCAAGGCAAGCTTGATGAGGCAATTTTATACCACCGGAAAACCATATCAATTAAACCCGACCTTGCAACAGCTCACAGCAATCTTGGTGTTGCTGTACAAGAACAGGGAAAACTTGATGAAGCTGTTGCCTGCTTTCAAAAAGCCATCTCCATCAAGCCAGACTTTGCAGAAGCCCACAACAATCTTGGCTTTGCCCAGATAGAAATAGGCAAACTTGATGAAGCGGTTAGCAGTTGCAAAAAAGCAGTTACTCTTAAACCGGATTATGCCGATGCCTATAGCAATCTTGGGTACGCCCTGTTAGAGCAAAAAAAACTTGAAGAAGCAGTTAGCAGCTGCAAGATGGCCATTGCCATTAGACCAGACTTTGCTGATGCACACACTAACCTCAGCAGTGCCCTTAGAGAGCAAGGCAAAGCTGACGAAGCAATTTACACCCTGGAAAACGCCCTGAAAAGTAGTAGCAACTACAATAAGATATCTGAGGCTCTGATTGATATTCTTAATTTTTATACCCCTGAAAACGAGTATTTGGGAGTGCATGTTAAAACACAACAAACTTTGCAAAAAAAGATGGCTTCCAGCATTGAAAAAAACAGCCCCACAAATGAGATAATAAAGCAGCTATTCCAAGGTAGCTACGAAGTTCTGAAAGCACAAAACCTACATAACGAGAGATACTTTCATACTCAAATATTTAGGGGAAGGATGGACGACAGCATAAAAAACCCTATTTTTGGGAACTGTTCCAGACATAAAAAAGTATTTGATATACATGGTGTAATACCAAAACACTGTTTTTCTTGTTATAAGGTAACAATCAAGCCTCGCACTGTTTTAGAGCTTTTTAAGCTGATGATGGTTTTTCATAATCTAAAATTGCCTAATGACAATACCAGAAAATGTATTGTTGAGGTCAGACCGGAAGTCTCTGGCACCTACAAAGGGTTTATCTTCTGCCAAAGCTTTGAAGAAGCTACAGATGTTCTTGATATTGTAAAAACATTAGTCTGTGAGAAAATCCATGACAATGTTCCTCTTACAATCAAAAGAGGTTGCTCGGAATACGCTCTTGCCTATCCAGATTATGAGAAAACCGAAGAGATGGGATCTCCACTCATGATGTATAATGAAGAGTGGCGCAAGTATGAGGAAGAGGTTGACAAATATACACTTGGAGAGACAAACCCCATGAACAATACTTTTAGCCATATAGGGGTCACACTAAGGGATGCCATGGTAATGCGTAACTGGCTGGCATATGCAAAAATGATTGAAGATCATAGCTTTATGGATATTTTTGAACACTCTGTTTTAGCACTACCAATCAAAAAAAGACCACTCTTTGAAAAAATTGCAGATTAGTAAATTTTAATCAGAGATTTGGCAGTTGTATAAAACTGATGCTCAAAGTCCAACCAACTTTTTATGATTCCAAAAAACTCTCCGCAATTAATGATGGTGCTATATACCAAATTCAACTTTTTTGAAATTGATAGCCACTGAAAAAAAACCAATTTAACTTCTTCAGCGCGAAACTCTGACAAGTATTTTGCCTATTGAAGATTTCTGTTCACCTGCTGTTATTGTCTGCATCAACAATGTCAGTTTTCCATGATACCTAAGTTGAAAAATAGTTGGCTTAACCTTGATTGAAGGCTCAAGCTATAACAAACAGATCAAATAAAAGATGCAAACCTTATATTTATAATTATCAGAAAAAGGATTAATGTTAACAGCAAGTTAACAAGAGAGTGTCAGAGTAAAAAATTTATTATTTACCTATCATGTTAGCAATATAATGCATATATTTAATAATCGCTTTTGAAAAACAGATACTGGAAAAAGCGAGACCGCAACATAATAAGAGTAGAGTTTACAAACTACCTTGAATAGATAGTAAAAGGTAAATAGATTGCTTACTGAAGACCACAAATTAGCAAAAGTTTTTAGCATTACCAAGCCTGTGCTTATCCTTCTTATCATTGCAATTACCATACTTCTGTCAGTATTTATAACCTCACTCTATTTTTCCTACCAAGAGCAAGAGTCAAAAACTATTAGCAACTCAAGGGATCAATTTAAAAATCTGTTTTCATCTTCCATAGATAGTAATTCACTATATATTGAGGCTATTTTGGCCTCTGTTGCAAAAATAGAGCTATTACAACAGCTATACAGCAGTGGTGACCGTGATGGCCTGTTTATAGCAGCACAGAACCTAAATACGACTTTTAACAAAAACCTCAAAATAACCCACTTCTATTTCCACGATGCCAAAGGTGTGAATTTTTTAAGAGTGCACCATCCAACAAGATTTGGTGACACAATCAACCGCACCACAATGGAGAGAGCAAAAAAAACAAAAAAGAGTGCATCAGGAGTGGAACTTGGACCTTTGGGAACTCTGACACTACGTGTTGTTCATCCCTGGGTTGTAAGAAACAGACTGATAGGCTTTATTGAGATGGGGCAAGAGATTGATATCCTGCTTTCTAGACTCCAGAAATCTACAAAAACCCATTTATTCTCACTTATTGAAAAGAGTTATTTAGATCAAAAAAGCTGGATCACTGGCATGAAAATGCTGAACCGAACTCCTAAATGGGACCTGTTGCATAGGTATGTGCTGAGCGGTTCAGAAAATATAGAGCAGGTTCCTAACAATATCTACAGCATATTAAAAGCCGTTGATATTGATCTGGAAGGTCGCAGTCTCAGTATATATAAACAAGACCATAATCAACATTATTTCACATCTCCAATAACAGACATCAAGGGTGAAACTGTTGGTTTGATAATTGGAATTCGAGATGAATCTGTATTACATGCAGCAACAAAATCCCATCTGATAACAGTAGTATTGACATGTATAGTCGTAGGTAGTGCTCTTATGCTCTTCTTCTATATTTTTCTAAAAAGAGTTGAAAACAACCTACAACAGACCCATAACAATTTAGAGAGAGTAAGTCGCCGCAACAGCCTGTTTCTTGAGTCAGCAGGAGATGGGATATACGGTATTGACGAACATGGTGTCACCACTTTTATCAACCATCTTGGAGCAAAGCTGACCGGCTGGAATCCAGATGAAATAGTCGGCAAGCATCAACACGATATGATGCACCATACGAAGGTAGACGGCAGCAATTATCCCCGTGAACAGTGCCCGGTTTATGCAACAGTAAAAGATGGAAAAGTCTATCAAAGCAATGATGAGATTTTCTGGAGAAAAGATGGCTCAAGCTTCCATGTCGAGTATGTAAGCACACCAATTATTGAAGAGGAAAAAATTGTCGGTGCAGTAGTAGTATTCAGTGATATTTCCAAAAGAAAACTTGCTGAACAGACCAACCAGAGACTTCTTGCTATGCAGGGAGTGCTCAATGTCATCTATCAAATTTCATTTGAAAACATCTCAATTGTTAAACAGTTGGATAGTGCCTTAGAAGCTATTATGTCAATACCATGGTTATTTATCCAATCTCAAGGAGCTATTTTTCTGACATCAGAGCAAAAACCAGATGAGTTGAAGATGGTTGTACAGAAAGGGCTGCATGATACTCTACTAACGTCTTGTGCCTCAATAAATTTTGGTCACTGTATTTGCGGTAGAGCAGCACAAAACAGAGAGATAGTACATGCTGAATGCATAGATGAACGCCACGATATTACCTTTGACGGCATCAAACCCCACGGCCACTATGCAGTCCCTCTTATCTCCGGCCAGAAACTTTTAGGAGTGTTGACTCTCTACCTTGCTGAAGGCCACCAACAAAACTCAGAAGAGACAAACCTGCTACTATCAGTTGGCAACTCTTTAGCCAGCATGATTGACCGGCACAGAGGTGAAGCAAAACTTCGCAACATGAACCATGAACTTGAAAAGCGGGTCCAGGACCGAACTATTGAATTGGAAGAGTATGTAAAAAACTTAAAACAGGCTCAGGAGTATCTTATTCAATCGGAAAGAATGGCAGCTCTTGGTGGCCTGGTAGCTGGAGTTGCCCATGAGATAAAAACCCCGGTTGGAACAGGTTATACCTCTAGTGCCCATCTACAGACTGAAACAAAAAAGTTTAAAGAAAAATTTGAAAGTGGCGGTTTGCGAATTAAAGATCTTGAGACATATTTGGAAGAGGTTGATATATCCACCAAACTAACCATGAGCAACTTAAAGCGGGCTGCTGAACTGGTGCAGAGCTTTAAATCAGTAGCAGTAGATCAAACCAGCCAGGAGCGGAGAAAATTTAATCTTAAAACTTATATTGATGAGGTTATTTTGAGTCTGCGTCCGAAACTGAAACAGACTAAACACACCATCACTGTAATATGTCCTGATGATCTTAAACTAAACAGCTATCCGGGAGCGTTGTCACAGATTCTGACCAATCTTGTGGTTAACTCTTTAATATACGGTTTCGAAGGTATTGAGTCTGGTGAAATTGTTATTAAAAGCTCTGCTGAAGACGGTATGGTCTCGCTGCTCTATTCAGACAATGGTGTGGGCATGAATGAAAAAACCATCAAGCAGATCTATGAGCCATTTTTTACTACCAAAAGAAATTTTGGCGGTAGCGGGCTAGGTATGCATATCGTGTTCAATCTAGTAACACAGAGATTAAATGGGACAATTATTTGCGAGAGTGCACCTAATAATGGAACTACATTCACGATAAAGTTCCCTAAAAAAAGCAAGCATTGAATACATATGATCAGGGGGAGAAAGAGCTGTGTCAAAAAATGATTTATTACTATTTAAAGATGATGATCTAGAGATAGCCAATAGTGATTCCGACAACATTAATGTTTATAATGAACCACCATGGAAAATCATGGTGATTGATGACGATACAGATACTCACTATTTGACCAAGATGGTCTTGAAAAAATTTGTTTTTGAGAACAGGCAGGTAGAGTTTATCGACGGTTATTCCGGTGCTGAAGCAAGAAAGTTGATTAAAGAGCATCCTGATGCTGCAGTAATTTTGCTTGACGTAGTTATGGAAAGTGATAAAGAGGGGTTAGATGTTGTGCAATTTGTAAGGGAGCAGCTACAAAATCCCTTTGTACGAATCATTCTCCGCACCGGGCAACCGGGTAGCGCACCAGAGGACCGTGTAATCTCTGAGTATGATATCAATGACTATATGGATAAAGTCAACATTAGTGACCAGAAATTAAAAACGACTATAACAACAAGCCTCAGAGCATTCAATCTGTTGCGTACTGTAGAGAATACCCGTAACGGCCTTAAAAAAATCATTGAGGCAACAAGCCACCTATATGAGGTTAAATCTCTTACTCAGCTTGCCACAGGCATTCTTACCCAGCTTGTTGCTCTGACCTCCAATGAAGGTGGGGCTGACTCTGAAAATAGCACTGAATGTTTTGCGGCAACAGAAAAACGGGGTTCCATTAATATTTATGCCGCTTTTGGTCTCTATTCAAAACATATTGGAAAGTCTGTTTTTGACGTTGCCTCTCCTGAAGTAATCGATATTGTTAAGCGTTCTGTAGAAGAGAAAAAAAGCTTATTTACCGACCATGATTTTTTGGGATATTTCAAGACCAAAAATGGTATGGAAAATCTTATTTTTCTCAAGACAAAACGACCACTTAAACTTGTCGATCGTGACCTTATAGAAGTATTTGCCTCTAATATCGCCTCAGCATTTGAAAACCTGTTTTTAAACCGTGAAATAACAAAATCACAGAAAGATGTAACCTTTACCTTGGGTGAGATTATAGAGACAAGATCTGGTGATGCAGGACAGCACGTACGCAGAGTGGCAGAGAGTTCTCGCCTGCTCGCACAACTTGCGGAACTTCCAGAATCAGAGTGCGAACTGTTGCGCACCGCATCTCCCATGCACGACCTGGGAAAAATTGGTATTCCTGATGCTGTTCTCAACAAACCTGGAAAATTAACTGAAGAAGAGTGGCAGATGATGCAATCCCACACGGAAATCGGCTGTAAAGTTTTAGCCAATACCGATCAGGAAATTATCAAGACTGGTGGTATAATCTGTAGTCAGCACCACGAACAGTGGAATGGTACAGGTTATCCAAAAGGGCTTAAAGGTGAAGAGATTCATATTTTTGCTAGAATTACAGCTATTATTGATGTATTTGATGCCCTGACCCATAACCGCTGTTACAAAGATAGATGGAGCGTTGACAAAGCTTTAGATGAGATCAAGAGAGGAAAAGGGTCACATTTTGATCCAGCTCTAGTCGATCTGTTTTTAGACAATATCGACCAGTTCCTGGAAATTCAAAGAGCATTTGATGAATAAAATATTAGGTAATGGCTCCGTTTACCTGACTTAGATTAATACATGTGCTATACTGACGACCAATATTCACATTGAAGTGGGGGTTTGTTATAGCTTTAACCCCAGTTCATTGCCCTGTCTGCAACAACCAAAATGTTGTTAATCACGGGTATGTTCCCAAACCAAAAGATGATGGGCCTATTATCGACAAGCTGCTTGAGCTGGCCGATCGCAATCCACGTTTAGGCTTTGGCAAGCTGTTTCCCAAGATCAAACGGTTGGGAAATATCTGGAGTCATAGGCGTTTTTATCATGTGTACTGTGAGCTGAAACTGAACCTTAGCATTAGAGGCAAGAAGCGGCTGCCGCCACTTCACCCAGAGCCGTTGGCAGTTCCCGAAGCAGTCAATATCTGTTGGTCTATTAAACAAAAAAAGCCTTCTTACATTATCGCTGCACGTCGCCTGGAAGAAGCCGTAGCAACTATTCCGATTTCAGCGGTGACATGAGAACATGCTGTGGTGATTATTATCGGTTACCAAAACAGTAGGTCTATATTAGAGTACCTCTTAATATAGCACAAAAGTATAGAGAGTAGGTTTATTGTGTTTTTTCCTTTTACAAGGTATGTTTACGAAGAGCAAGAGCCGCCCAGAGTATTGTCGTAGAGTTTGAAGTGTGTTACTAAAAAGATGGTATCCGTGAGATTGATATGTTTGATTCAAGCTTTTGCTTTCAGCAAAAAAAGGGGGCTGGAAATTTGTCAATTTTTGTCAATTCCGGTTTCAATAACAAATTTGCCTGAAATGTTCGCTGCACTATAAAGATGATAAATCATGAGATGTCATAGGCCTTAACAGATGCAGTCTGTTATCAAATTTTTTACGGTGTTTAATCTGTAGATGAGGAGATCATGACTAGTATGAAAAAACCGATAAATCTGGAAAAGCTGAAAAAATTATTAGAAAAACAGCTTATGTTGGCATTAGCCTATTTGGATATTTTATTATTGCTGCACCAGGAGAGACGGCAACAAAGCTAGAGAGACTCAAGATTTTGCAATCTTCAATATAAAAAACACTATCTGCCACATACAAACGGCGACTTCTGGTTTAACTATCTCACCGAGCCAAAACCGCTATCGGAGTTTATGGACATAGTTAGCGGATGATGAGATAGTCGGTACTGGCAAAGCTATGATAGAGTTCTATTTTCATCCTGTGCAGATTATGCTTGCCATAAAGTCGATACGTTCTATTTATCAGTTTAAACGATCTATATGCTGGACCTGAAATGCTATACAGCCTGGTTGTTCGAGTTAAGAGATGAAACTGTTTCTTTTTAGAGGTAAAAATGAAAAGTGGTAACGCTATCCCCTCTGTTGCTGTTGTTGGCACCGGTTATTGGGGAAAAAATCTAGTTCGTAATTTTGCAGCTTTAGGGTCGCTAAAAGCAGTATGTGACAATAATATCGATACATTAAAGCAGTTTACGGAGAACTACCCAGGTACTATAGGGGTGCAGAATTTCTCTGAACTACTTAACAATCCAAAAATTGACGCATTGGTGATTGCAACACCTGCCGAGACCCACTTTGAGATGGTCAAGGATGCTATTTTAGCAGGAAAAGATGTATTTGTAGAGAAACCTCTTAGCCTATCCGAGCAAGAGGGTGCTGAACTATCTGCCCTGGCATACAAAACCGGGCAGATTTTAATGGTCGGCCACCTATTATGGTATCACCCTGCAATAAAAGAGCTGAAAAGAGTGATAGATAGCGGCCAGCTAGGACAACTGCAATATATCTACTCCAACCGCCTTAATTTAGGCAAGCTCCGCCGGGAAGAGAATGTATTATGGTCATTTGCTCCTCATGATATTTCGGTCATTATCGGCTTGGCCAATGAAATGCCGGACTCTGTTATCACCAAGGGTGGAAACTACCTGCACCGGCATATTGCTGATACTACCGTTACCCAACTGGGTTTTCCAAGCGGCATAAATGCCCATATTTTTGTCTCTTGGCTTCACCCATTCAAAGAGCAAAAACTGGTGATTGTCGGTAGTAAACAGATGGCTGTTTTTGATGATACCGTTCCATGGCAGGAGAAGCTCTGTCTGTTTCCCCACTCTATCGAGTGGAGTGAAAACATACCAGTAGCCAACAAAGCCGAAGGAATTTTTATCCCATTAAAAGAGGAAGAGCCGCTTAAAACAGAGTGTGAACATTTTTTAGAGGCGATAAAAACCCGCAGGCAACCTCTAACAAATGGTGATGAAGGAACTAGGGTATTGGCGGTTCTCAACGCTTGCCAAACCTCTATGCAACAAGGAAAGCAGGTCTCAATTGGCGGAGAAACAGACCAACCAAAAACGTACTTTGCCCATGAAACAGCAGTTATAGACAACAACGTAATAATCGGTAGTGAATGCAAGATCTGGCATTTCAGCCATCTACTATCCGATGTAAAAATTGGCAAACAGTGCTCTATTGGTCAGAATGTAACTATTGGTCCAAACGTACAGATTGGCGACAACTGTAAAGTGCAGAACAATGTCTCAATCTATAAGGGTGTCACCTTGGAAGATGATGTTTTTTGTGGGCCAAGCATGGTCTTCACCAATGTGGTGAACCCAAGGGCACACATATCACGGAAAGACCAGTTTATGCCTACCCTGGTCAAACAGGGCTGTACCATTGGTGCAAACGCCACTATTGTCTGTGGAGTAACTCTTGGGAGGTATAGCTTTATAGGTGCTGGCAGCGTCATCACCAAGGATGTGCCTGACCACGCTCTTATGGTAGGCAATCCTGCCCGGCAGACAGGATGGATGAGTAGCTACGGCGAGCGGCTTGACCTTCCTTTGTCTGGCAATAAGAAAGCTGTTTGCCCAGGCTCTGGCGAGAAATACCAACTCAAAAAACAGCGCCTGGTTATTATAGGATAATTGGAGTGAATTTATGAAGCTTGTCACCATTATCGGGGCAAGACCGCAGTTTATAAAAGCGGCAGCACTCTCAAGAGCGATTAAAACCCACAACAGAGACTCTTCATTGCAAAAGGTCGAAGAGATTATTATTCATAGCGGTCAACATCATGACCCCAATATGTCGGACATTTTTTTCTCCTCATTGGAGATCCCCCTACCCGACTACACTCTAGGAATCCATAACCTGTCCCACGGTGCAATGACCGGTCAAATGCTGGAGAAAATTGAGCAAATTCTTCTCCATGAAGCCCCTGATGTAGTGTTGGTTTACGGGGATACCAACACTACCCTGGCAGGAGCTTTAGCGGCTGCCAAACTGCATATTCCAGTTGCCCATGTAGAGGCTGGACTACGCTCATTTAACCGGGCCATGCCAGAAGAGATAAACCGTATCTTGACTGACCACATTGCTCAATGGCTATTCTGTCCAACTCAAGTTGCGGTCAAAAATCTACAGGCAGAAGGAGTAGATCAGCGTGCAGGGGTAGAGATTATCCATAACGGTGATGTTATGTTGGATACCATGCGCTACTTTATCAACAAAGCGTCAAGGATAACATTAGACAGGCGTAAAGGGAGTGTTGATGGCTATATTGTCTGCACCCTGCACCGTGCAGAACTTACTGACGACCTGGAGCGTTTAAGAGATGTTTTTACCAGTATAGTTTCTATCGCTAAAGAGCACCCGGTTTTTTTTCCCCTGCACCCAAGAACAAGAAAAGCCCTAGACAAAGCCGGTTGCACATTTGACCATCCAGGCCTGGAGATTATGGAGCCTGTTGGTTATCTAGAGATGATCGACCTTCTACACCATGCTGGCCTGGTAATAACAGATAGCGGAGGGTTGCAAAAAGAGGCATTTTTCTCTGGAACTCCCTGCCTGACAATTAGGGAAGAGACTGAGTGGACAGAACTGGTTGAAGCTGGGTTCAACCGTCTTGCAGGTTATGCTCCTGAAAGTATAGTGGCAGGAGCAAAAGCCATGGCGACTGTTACTGTTGATAACAGCTCCTTTATCTATGGCGATGGGACTGCAAGCCAGTCAATCATAGCAACATTGCTCCGACGAATTCATTGATAAGGTAAAATAGGCATGTGGGGATTTTCCGGCGAATAGATGCCAAAAGTTAAGAAGCTTCAACACTTGTAAACACCATTATGCAGAGCATTACCCACCGTGGACATAACGGTTCAGGAATTGTCAACCCCTAGATTCTGCAGTTGAAAGTGCGTTAATAGTGCAATATATTGTTTTTTCTGATTTACTTGGTGAATCAAGAGGTTGTGCCAGTGATGTGCGAACAACTGCCTAACCCCGGTGAAACCAAGATATTTTTCAACGCTGTAATGACACGCTCCTGATCTATCTCTGTCAGACCAAGGCCGCTTGGTGGGTAGAAACCACGCCTAGCCAGTTTTTCAGCAACAGGGTAACTCTCTCCAGAAAACAGACCCATATCACGAAAAACAGGCTGCTCATGCATGGGCCAGAAGAATGGTCTTGCTCCAATGCCAGCCTCATGGAGCATAGCTATTGCTGTCTTAGCATCAAAGGGGATCTCGTCCTCTAAAACAATACCGTAAACCCAGTATATATTTTCGGCAAAATCTGTTGCACTAGGCGGCAAAGAAATACCTGCAATATCCTTAAGCTCTGAAGTATAGCGACTACCCATGGCTTTTTTCTTTTCAATAAAATGCTCTAACTGCTCTACCTGAGCCAGGCCCACTGCTGCCTGAAGATTAGAAATACGCATATTCCACCCCAATCTATGATGGACAAATCGAGGATTTTCAAAACAGAGATTTCGCAGTCCACGGCAAATTTCATCTAGTTTGATATCATTGGTGGTTACCATCCCCCCTTCACCAGTAGTGACATGTTTATTTGCATAAAAGCTGTAGGTACTGATATGACCAAAACTTCCGCAAGGGCGGCCTTTATACGATTGACCAATACATTCGGCATTATCCTCAACAATATACAAACCATGCTTTTCAGCCAAATTTATAATCGGATCCATATCGACTGGCAGGCCATAGATATGCACCGGCATTATCGCTTTGGTGCGAGGGGTAATCTTTGCTGCTACCTGATCAGTCTGCATATTCCAGGTAACCGGGTCACTATCTACCAGAACAGGTGTTGCACCAGCATTTATAACAGCTTGAGCACATGAGATAATGGTAAAAGTTGGAAGAATGACCTCATCACCAGGACCAATTCCCAGTGCTGCAATAGCCAACTCCAACGCATCGGTTCCATTTGATACAGCTATACCATAGCGGTTTCCCATTAATTCAGAAAACTCCATTTCAAACCGTTTTACGAAAGAGCCTTCTGAGGAGATCCATCCGGTATCGATACACTCATTGAGATAGCGTCGTTCATTCCCACCTAGGAGTGGTAGATTAACCGGAATAAAGGGATGGGGTTTGCTGGGCATGTCAACCTCATTATGCAAGAAATATAAACGCCGGGAAAACTGTATTTATTTTTTCTTTCTGGCGACGGCAAAAACAGATAGACCAAATGGCAGAGGAGAGAAATTCATAAACCAATGTTCCAAACTCAGTATATTTTTAAAAAGAGTATTTATCCAAGGGTGGACCGGGGAAATATCGGTTACATCAGGAGTATGAGGCAAACGGTTTTTAATCATTCTTATTAAAAATGCTGGAAAAAAAATAAGAAAATTTGCATACCCACACTGCTCGACTTGGAAGCCTGCCCGCAGGAGTTTATCTTTCAACTCCTGCCTCTCATAACGCCGCAAGCCATGGGCTGCCCGGTCATGATGCCCGAAAAGAAACTGGAAGGCTGAATCTGTAATTATCAAAGCCCCTCCATTTCGGAGAGCTTGGTATACCTGGGCTATAACCTGTTCATCACTGGCTATCCCTCGGTGATATAGAACGTCTAAAAGACATATAACATCAAACTCTTCACCTGAAAATGGTAGAGCCTCTGCTGAAGCCTGAACTAGAGCATTCAACCCTCTTTTTCTACAAAAGATCAGTGCATCCGAGCTAAAATCGCACCCCACTACCTCACCATATTGGGATAGCTCCTGAATATTCCTTCCTGTACCACATCCAACGTCAAGTATACGAAGCTTGTTAGCGACAACTTTATCAACTATCTTATGACGCTTCAAAAGCATATGAACCATATGCCGCTTTCCTGCAAACCACCAGTGTTCCGACTCCTGATTATACATGGTCTGGTATTCAACTGGTTTCATATCTTCTCCGAAAAGATCTTACTTAATTTGGGTCTATAAGTGGTGATTCCAAGCGAAAAGTATCCTTCTCATAATCCATGCCTCCACGTGGACCTCGAGTAAGTACAAGAAAGATTGAATCCTCTAGAGCTTCAAGAGCATGGCTTTCATGATGATCGGTTTTGATCAACTGCCCAGGCTCTAAAATATTAACTTCGACAGGTTCGCCTGGTATCTGAGTTAAAGATTTTAGTCTACCGCTCTGAAGAAAAACCCACTGCACAGTATCCTTGTGATAATGGTTCCCTCTTACAACCCCTTTTTTTGATTCAATTATGGTTACGGCATCCAATGCTTCGTTGTACAGGATATCCTTGATGGCTCCTCTGCTATCTTCATGGGCGATTTTTGGTTCAGTCAGCAGCATGAATCATTTCCTCTAGGTTTTAAAATTAAGAAGGAGTTAGATGATTGTAGGCACAGGTATTGGAATAATAAACTTGCCACCTCTCTCCCGAAACTCTTTCTGATTTTTGATTATCTCATCCTTAAAGTTCCAGGCAAGTAAAAGAGCATAATCTATATTTTCTGTGACAAGAGCTGAATCTGGCAAGATTGGAATAGCACTTCCTGGTGAGTAACGACCGATCTTGAGATGAGTCTTCTCTGTTATAAATTCCAAAGTTTCACGGCCAATATTGCAATAGTTTAGCAGAGTCATTCCTTTAGCAGGTGCACTGACTCCAGCAATTTTTTTACCGTCATGCCTAAGAGCTTCCAAAAGATATCTCAGTTTGCTGCGATGCTCTGCAACACCCTTTGCAAATTTGTTAAGAACATCCAGATCATGGAGGCCATCTGCCTGCTCTTTGGCATGTAGTTCCAACACGGCATTTGATACCGGATATTTACCTTTGTGACAGATAAAAAGCCGGAAGGAGCCTCCGTGAATATCTACCTGCTGAACATCAAATAGCTCCATGCCCATTTTTGAAAAAAATGGAATAAGTGGCATAATGGAAAGATATGAGAGATGTTCATGATAGATGGTGTCATACTCTAATGCCTTGATAAGGTTGGCTAGATATGGGGCCTCAACTACAAAAACTCCATCCTTATCTAAAAGGGTTATGATACTATCCATAAAAAGGTCAAGGCGGTCAACGTGGGCAAAAACATTGCTGGCAGTTATCACCATAGCCTGACCCCTATCACGAACAACCCGACGGGCAAGATCTGCATTAAAAAAATCTGTTTCTGTTGGAATGCCATTTTTATTTGCAATTTCAGCAATATTCTCGGCAGGATCTACACCTAGAACTTGCATTCCTTGCTGTTTAAAACCATTGAGAAGAACACCAACATTACTACCAATATCAATTACCAACTTGCCTTTTTCAATTGAGAACCTCTCAACGATTGATTTTGCAAAATTGCTGAAATGAGTCCGCCCTGTCTGGGTTGTAGATGATTCGTAAGGGTAATCTTCCTGGTATAAAATTTTAGGGTCTACAGCATGGTCTAGCTGACAGAAAAAACATGAGTTACAACGCACTACACGTAGTGGATAAGTAATTTCCGGTTCAATCAACTGCTCTACTCTCATAAACCGGTCGGCTAAAGCCGTATGGCCTAAATCTAGAAACAGTGTTAGATCATTACTTTTGCATAACCGGCAAGAAATTGAATTTAGCTCGGTATATTTTATCGTAGAGTTGGCCGGTTGTGATGGATCTTTTAGATTATTCATTTTGCTTCCAACTCCGCTGTTGGATCAATAGATTGTACTTTGTTCCTTTATGAAGTCACAGACTTCTGCTGTAACTTCTCATATTTTTTTAGACGTCGCACTGCCTTATAACAATGAAAAATGATAGGAAATAGATCAAAAAACCCTGAAGATGTCTTCGATTCACCCTCTTTCCTAACTAAAACAGTCATGGGAACCTCTGAAATTCTGTAGCCGTGAATATTTACCTTATGGAGAAAGGTGATACAGTAATCCAAATAGTGTCCCTCCAAACCGATATGTTCTAAAACAGGCTTGCGAACCGCGTAAAACCCGCTGGTATAGTCAAAAAACCGCTTATCAAGAACAAAGCGCATTACTGCATTTCCCAAGATCGAGATAAGTACCGCTGAGAATGAGTCCTGAGACTTTCTTATATTACCCAAAAATTGAAATAAATTCCAAGGACTATCACCTGCTCCCTTTCCAACCCCGCCTTCAACATAACGAGAGCCAAATGCCAGATCTGCACCATCCTTGATTTTTGCAACAAGAATAGGAACTACATTTGGTTGCATAGATTGGTCTGCATCCATCCAGACGATAATATTACCGTTGGCAGCCTGAATGCCATCACGAATTGCTGGAATCAAACCCCGGTTATTATGCCGTGTAATAAGCCGTACTTTGTCACAATCTTTCGATATCTTCTCAACAATTGCAGATGTGCCGTCTGGTGAGTTGTCATCCATAACCAGAATTTCCATATCCCAATCCAACATTGAATCCAGGAGGCCATCTATAAGAGGGCTGATATTGCCAGCTTCATTGTAAGTAGGCAAAATGATTGTTATTTCAGGCATCTTTATATTTACTCATGGAGCATGTAACCAACTTATGGAGCATGTAACCGTTTTGAGGCTTATGATCACAAAGAGACTGTTGACATTAAAAAAGTAGTATACTTGTTACCATCTGCAGCCGGCACATTAACAGTAATAGATACAATCTTCTACCCCAAAATTTGCAACACCCCTTTGGCTTTGGCTTTAAATTCATATAAAGAGCGAGTATTAAAAATACTACGCAGAATATATTTGGGACGCAGATAGAATTTCATGTATGCTTTTTTCTGTATTTTGACTTGATCCTCAATAGAGACAAACTCCTCCCAATGATCAACGGTAAAACCCGGTTTCGGGTCTAGAGCAAAGGCATTCCACCTATCTCCATCGATCAAACCCTGTTCATCAGCCTGATGGAATAGAGGAGTATTTGGGTAAAGGTTGAGGACTGATATCTGAGCATAATCTGGATCAATTTTATTCATAAAGGCCAAATTATTCTCCATATCCTCCTGGCTTTTCTCAAAAGGCAGCCCAATCATGAAATCAGCAATAGTTCTAATATTCAGTTCACGACACCACTTAAAAACATTTTCAACCTGTGCAATGGTTGCTCCTTTTTTCAACGCTTTCAGGCCCTCATCTGTCCCGGTTTCAACCCCAAATGAGATCATTCGACATCCGGCATTTTTGGCACGAACCAGAGACTCTCTGGTAACATTATTAACCCGCCCACGGAAATCCCAATGAATAGATAGCCCACGACGCTCTACCTCATCACAAAACTCAATGACCTTTTTAGAGGTTATATTGAACAGATCATCATAAAAATGAAATTCGCTATAGCCCATAGCCAAGCACTCTTCAACCTCATCGAGTACTAGCCCAACAGCCCGTGGTCGATACCTCTTATAAGGTACATCACAAAAAGTACACTTATAAGGACAGCCGCGACTACTGATTATTGTCGCTAAATCACCTGTCATACCAACCGTACTGTGGTATTTTATATGTCGTATGTAAGAACGATTTGGAGCTGGCAGGGTATCGATATCGTCGATATAACCAGGCGGGACCATCACATTTCCTAAAAACCGTTTATCGTTATAGCTATTTTTTTGCCAGGATTTAATGGACTCCCTGGTATAGACTCCAAGAATTTCTGTAATTTCCCTGTTTTGCTCCAATGCATTCACCAACTGTGTAAAAGCCACCTCTCCCTCGCCAACAACAATAGAGTCAAACTCAACCAACTGAACCGCTTCAAATGGAAAGGCAATGGGGTGATGGCCTCCCATGCAGATGTGGGCATCAGGAACTATCTCTCTGGCGGTCTTTGCCACCTGATGAACGTCTATCAGGGAGATTGTAAAACTAGTAACACCTATAATATCTGGCTCTATTTCCTGAATGATTTTTTTCAATCCTAGATGGGATATTTTTTCGCCAACGCAATCTTTGAAGAAAAGCTGATGACCGTTGGTATTCTCCTCCAAATAGGTAAGAACATATAGCGGGCCAAGTGGAGGAAAGGCTCCAAAGTCATCAGTCTCAAGATAGGCCTCCCCATCTTCATTTGGATATTCCAACACGACATTTTCACTTGGAGGGTTTATTAATAATATTTTCATAATTTAACAATGAGAGCTAAAAAGTTTTATTTGTTGCATACACCAGAGAACCACCAACCCAGCATATCATTTGATTCTATAGAGAGCGTGCCAAGCAGAACGAGCAACAAGAGGTAGATCAAGCTCCCAGTTCGGTGGCGTAACAATACCATATACATTATATTTTTTAGATATTTTTTGCCATGTTACAATATCTCTATTTTCCCATACTTCTCTAGCAAAGCCTCTATTATCTTCACATTTATGTGTCGGATCGAAAAGGTAACAGCTATCTTTTTTATTAAATAGCTCAAGACCATATACATCTTTTAGCATTTTCTGAATTTTCGGCATCTCATCTGGGAGGTAAACTACCCAACCATTGAGTGTTGCTGCATAGATTAAGGTCGGCTTTCTTGACCAAATTTGGGACATACGTGAGATACTGGCGGCAGTTAATAAAACCCCTGGAAGGTCCTCAGCCTTTTTCCAAAAATTTATATCTTCATCAGGCTGCAACAACGGGTGTCCGTATGGGCTGCTATTTTGCATATGGATATAGCTTTTATGGATTAACCCACCAGCAGAAGATAGAGTGATGATCAAGAATCCAGTCAAAAGCAGAGAGGCCGAATAGCTCCTATATTTTGGATTTACATCTGACGGTTTTTCCCCATTATCAAGATCTATTGATAGTATAATCGGTAGAACAGAGATGCCACACACTCCGATAAATAGTAGGTCAAGAGGCCATGTCCGCCATAGAATATATACCACCAAAAAAGAGGTGGCAGGAACAATGGTCCATGCAACCAGCAACCAAGGTCTAGTTGGAACAGTTTTCTTAATTTTAAAAGAGATCTTGCTACTGACAGAGCGACGGTAAAGCACCAAAGCAATTACCAGTCCCAAAATAAGCATAACTCCAAGAGGATGTCGCCGAAACTCCCTTACCAGCACAAGAGATCCAACTAAATTGACAACCAGATATCCTGCTAAAAAGTTTATTATCTTGTACTTTGCTTTGCTGTTTGCACATCTGCTCTGCTGAAATGTACTCCATAAAAAAATGGTTGTTGCTGTACCTATAGCAATAAAAACCAACAACTGGTGTGGATCTTTATAAAATAGAAACCGTAGTCCATAGACAACAAAAAAAACCAAAATAGGTGTAAACCCAAGCAAGAGTTTCTGTGCTGGTTCAACTATTCGCTGCTCAGTATTTATTAGTAGTGAAGCTTGGCGGGCCTCATAATCAAAAGCCAACCATCCAGCAGCAATAACTGACAAAAGCAGATCAAAATCAAGGAGAACTCTTGTTGGCTCAAAGGCAGCAAAAGCAAGAATAAAAATCAGTGCCGCCTGTGTTACACCCCTGCCAGAATTAAAAAGGATAGCGATTAATGTCAACCCACTCAAGGCTATAGGCAAGGTTATGAAACGGTTGGGGATGGTTCGCAAAAAAAGATCTGGAAGCACCCAACCACCAAGCTTATAAACAAAAAAAGCAACGGCTCCAAACAGAGCTGAAAGCACTAACGCCATCAGCATTAACGGCTCCATGTCACGGCTGTTTTTTTTCACGAGAAAAATAGACACTACCACTACCGGAATAAACAACAATGTATGAGATATAGAAACCCAGTGTTTTGCAGACAGGTCAAATTTTGTGTGGGTATATTGCCATAATACCTTTAATGCTGCTAGATAGTCAGCATCGACAGTTGCTGCGGATGGTATGGCACTACCATACAAATAAATATGCAGCAAAAAGCTGGAAGCTGTTATAGAGAGCCCTAACAACAAAAATTTATAGCTATGGTAGATCTTATCAAGAGGCCATTTTGAAAACCTTGCAAATAGCAGTGTGCAGCCCCAAACCCCCAGATACCAAGCTCCCCACAATATATGGGTGGCTGGTGTCAAACCTAATAAAAAAGCAGCGAGACCAACCCTTCCCAGCCCAACCAGACCAAAAATCAAAGCTCCTAAAGCCAAAGCAACCTGGCTGTAAACATACATACCGTTTGGAATCACTGAAAAATCTGAATATCCAAAATAAGCAAACGATTCCAAAAACAGTATAGCCGTTAGAAGTGCCAGAGGTATATTGCGGGTCAGAGCCAGAACAATAGAGGCAAAACCTTGGAAAAATAGTGCTAGAATCAAACAGCTAAAGAAGACAGAAACCTGGGCTTCATTAAAGCCAATAGCCAGGAAAAAAGCTGCCAACTGTTTAAGGATGCTCCAACTCTGTTCAAACATCACCTGATTTGGCGAGCCAGATTGGTATTCTACTATGCCGGCCATGATCTGCCCCCCGGCAAGCACTCCTCTCCATGTGGCATTGAACAAGCCAAGAGCAATACCCAAAAGAGTTGAAAGTACAAAAAAGCCTCTCTCACCTTTCAGGTCATACCAAGTAAACAAATTTATAAAATAGGAAGGTAGTCTGCTGCTTAAGTACCGGTTAAGTCGTGATAAATCTGGATTTTTCAAAAAAACATCTGCCACAATGACTATCACTCCCCTACATTTTCCAGGGTACAAATCTTAATCAAGAAAAGAGCTAAAAAAATTATTCAATGCCCTTTACCACATCATGGGTAATGCTCTTCACAAGCCCGGCAATTTCACCTTTTAGCTGGGTGACCTCCTCGCCCTTTTCTGCTAAGGTTTCCATCCTTACCTTCTCTACTTCAAACAGTACTTTCTCCTCAAGAGAGAGTTTCAAGTCATCAATTTTTTGCTCGTACTGTTTGTCTAAACGGGTTTGTAGCCGGGACTTTTCTCTCTCCATCCAAGCCTCTAGTTTATCAACGGCTGCCTGTTTTTCGGCTCCCATCTCCACGTCAAGCTGGGTAAGCTTTTGACTCTTGATTATGTCAACCTCTCTGTCAATAATCTCCAGCCTTGTCTTTTTATACTCACTCCAATCAGCTTCCATTTCAACTCGGCGCTTCTCTCTCTCTTCTCTTATCTTGACGCCATACTCTTCAATCTGTTTTTCATAACTTTTCCTAACCTCTTTAACCATACCGTCAAGTAGAGACTTTTCAGTACTCAAGCCGGATATTGCTCGGATGAGAAGATCTCGCTTAGCAGTTAAATTCCCAATTTTTGCCCCCATTTGGTATAAAAACCAAACCAGAATGACGATTCCAATTAAAACGAGCATAAAATTTCTCCGAACTCTCTTTAAATACTAACCTATTCAGTTGATATATACTTTAACATAGATTTGACCGTTGTTCGCACATCACTGGTGTAACATCATGATTTACCTGATATACCAACATGTTATACCATTAATACTCGCCCAACTGCCAAATCCAGGTTTAAACTTCCTGGTCCAATCTGGTAATCAACTCTATCCACTTCATCCTGGCATCAGTACCGTTTGTAAACGAGGTAATAATAGCAACGGCATCAGTAGTAGTCTGCCGGTGTATTTGCTGATTTGAGATTTCAAGAGTAATTTTTTTCTTTGGAAAATCAATCTGCTGTATCGAGTGCACACGTCCATCTGGTGCACGAAACTTTACCCCATGCATAGAGACATCCCTGGCAAAGGCTCTAAAAATCTGGCCGTTAGTTAAAATGCCTTGCACAACCATTGCTTCTGGTGGAACCTTTATACGCAGAGAAAAACGCCTGTCAAAACCAACAGGACGGGACGCCCTTACTCTAGCACTTTGATCTCCAGCCGGAGCAGCAGAGTCGGCAACAGCTTTGTTGTATGGAGCTTGAACAGGTTCAGCACTGACAGATGGAGCCATATGGAGTGTTGCTCCGTATGCTGTGTATGTAAAAGGAGAGCTACTCTTCTCAGTATTGGGTTTTTTGAAACCCTGTCCATGATTTTGATTAACACTACCTGTAGTATGCTGTTGTGGTTTTGATTTTCCAGCCGCCTCTTTTCCATCCCTTGTTACAGCCATTATCGCTCCAACAAGAGCAAGAGGCATCAGAAAACCTGCACCAAATCCAACTGTTATGGAGGTAATAGACGGCAGCAAGCCAGTAGGGCCGGCAAAAGCTACCATGCCAGGAAGCACTGCAGTTTTGCCAATAATTGATTTTCCCAACCAGAAATCTCTAATGGAGCTGGTTGGGGTAAGCACAGCTCCTGGCAACATAACTGCACCTGCCTTACTTTTGCCCAGACTACCAGTAACACCAGAGAAGCCTTTACCTCCGCCGGCTACACCAGACAAACCTTTGCCTCCTACAGTTACGCCTGCCCCCACCTTCCCTGCTCCAGCGACACCCGTAAGACCTTTACCTCCTGCGGATGGCAACATGCCCAGACCAGCTTTGCCTTTCCCGGCAGCCCCTGCGGCTGTACCAATATTATTGCCACTGTTTAATGGTACTGGTGATGGAGTAACCACTTCCACCTCTCCAGATGTAAAGGGAAAGATTTGACTCATTCTGCCAAGAATTTCACTGCTCACGTCAACTTTACTCAAAACATAGCTCCCTTACAAAAAAATGAAATGAGGAGGTGGTTGATAAAAATCACAATTTTAGCTACGCACAATCCATAGAATGCTAACATTTTTTTAGCCTATATGATACTGTTTTTGCTATACATCTTAGATCTTTGAATGTTAACAGTATTTTACATAATTGAGTGAATTTATCTACATAATCCATACACTTACACAGGCAAGCATCCATTTTGGGTGCAGAAGATGTTTTTTTTAAAAATATGTGTTAGTATGAGATCTTGTTAATAATATATTTCTAATAATAGGTTGAACAGTTAAAAACAAACCCAACCAAGACATAAAAACACTATTAAGACAACGCTTTAAAATTTGTTTTACAGCACCAAAGCAGACTGATGCAGGTGTGGGTGGAGATAGAAGAGTGAATAGAGCAGTGAAAAGGCGACTAAAAAATCTACCTAAAAGAAACTATCGATCTGTGATCGCCACCCCCCCTGACCTTCATGCCCCTCAAAACAGACTACATCAAAGAGTAGAATTCATCATTTCAAGCCAACTATTAGAAGCGACCTGCGGCTACGAAAAAGCTCTTGAAATCCAGTCGATAAATATAACGGCGATTTTTAACGCCGGCTTTGCTCTGCAACCATTAGAGAAGGGTATTAAGAATGGACTCCATTCTCCTCGTTGACGAATCAAACAGCTTCTCTACCATGTTTATTTACATGGTTGCTGAAACATTAAATGTTAATATTGTTGTGGCGGACAGTTATGCCCAGACTGTTGAGTTGATCAACAGTGCTCAAGAGGTATTTTCTACTGCTGTAGTTATGCACTCTCTCCATGATGCAGCTAATGGAGAGGCTGTAGATTTTGTTATATCCCAGGGAATACCCTGCTTTGTTTTATTAGACGCTAATAAAAAAGATCTTCGCGATCAATTATTGAATACTGGAGTATTAGACTGTTTTTTCAAAGATAGCCATAGAGTAGTAAACTCGATAATCAGAGCTGTTGGGAAATATCTCCGCAACAAACTTATGCATATTCTGGTTATTGACGACTCCAAAAGTATTCGGGTCCATTTAGAGCAGCTACTATCACGGCACGGTTATGTTGTTTTCCTAGCTGAAGATGGTAGAGAGGCACTAAAGGTAATTGCTGGTCAAAAGATTCATCTGGCAATTTCAGATTATCAGATGCCCAACATGGACGGTCTGCAATTTGTCAAAAAGTTGCGAACCAAGTTTCTACCTGATGAGTTAGGGGTTATTGGCCTCTCATCTTTTGAGAATTCTGACCTTGCTGTACAGTTCATGAAATTTGGTGCCAATGATTTTTTAGTAAAACCATTCAAGCCCGAAGAGCTGTTATGCCGGGTATCTCAAAATATTGAACTAATTGAACGACGCAAAGAACTCGGCAGTTTAATTGAACGCCACCGCTCTATCCTTACCCACGCCTTAGATGCAATCATTACTACAGATGATACTGGCAGGGTGTTGGATTACAACCCTGCTGCTGAACTGCTTTTTGGCCACAAAAAAGAGAGCGTTCTTGGCCAGAATATTGATCAACTAATCGTGCCGGCTGAGTATATTGAGCAACACAAAAAAGCTTTAAAGCATCGCTCTACTCTGAGCCATGACTTGCCTTCAATAAAAAGACGCATAGAGCTGCCAGGGGTTCGTTCTGATGGCAAGATTGTCGATTTACAGATATCTCTCACCTCTAATATTGCAGATCACAAGATCAACTACACCGCATTCATCCAAGACATTACTGACAAAAAACAGCTATTAACCTCTCTGCAAGAGACATTGAATGTTGCCGAGTCTGCTAATCTTGCTAAAGATGAGTTTCTCGCCAATATGAGCCATGAAATCAGAACGCCAATGAATGCTGTTCTCGGCTTTACCGAACTGGCTCTTAAAGCCGAACTACCAAAAAGAGTCCAGGACTACCTGGAAAAAATTGAGAACGCTTCCCGCTCTTTGATGGGAGTAATCAACGATATCCTTGATTTTTCAAAAGTTGATACCGGACATATGCAACTTGATCCGGTAAAGTTTGACCTGCAACAGCTCTTCGACCATCTGGCTGACCTATTTAGCAAACAGATAGCTGATAAACATATTGAACTTGTTTTTTTGGTTCCAGACGCATTTGATAAGGTTTTGTTTGGTGATGTATTACGTCTGGAGCAGATTTTGATAAACTTGATTCGTAATGCTATCAAGTTTACCTCCAAAGGTTCAATAATTGTACAGTGCACCCCAGAACTTGCCGATGATAACCACTATAATCTCAAATATTCGGTAACAGATGACGGCATTGGCATAGAAGAAGAGGTGTTGCCAAACCTGTTTGATCCATTTGTCCAGGCAGACGGCTCTACAACCAGAAAATATGGAGGTACAGGGTTGGGGCTTTCAATTTGCAAAAAACTTGTAACACTAATGGGTGGGAATATTGGTGTCACAAGCACCCTGGGAGAGGGGAGCGAAGTTTTTTTCAATGTTTTGGTCTCTCTTGTTTCAGAAAACAAGCGTGCGAAAGATTCAATTCCCAAAGAGTTATGGAACAAAAAAACCCTGTTGGTAGATGATCATCCACAATGTCAAAAACAAATTTCTGGCCTGTTAGAGTCCGTAAATTTAATACCAACACTTTCCAGTTCAGGAAAAGAGGCACTAACAGAGCTAGTAAATGGGATAAAAGCCGACGCCCCCTACGAGTTGCTTTTTATTGATTGGGACATGCCTGGTAAAGATGGAATTACCTCAATAGTGGAAATATCAGCCACCATTAAAGCGGCATTTCCAGAGGCACAACTCCCAACGATTTTTCTTCTTACTCCTTTCGGCATCGAATATATCAAGACTGAAAGTGAAAAACTCGGTATTCCCAATTTTATCGACAAACCGGTTACCAGGGCCAGACTGATTCGGGGCATACTTCAGGCGTATGAAGAAAAACCCAACTCAGTAAAAATTAGAGAACATATTATTTTAGGCCATGAGGTGGATACTGGGGAGAAGATTTGCGGAGGTAGAATTCTCCTGGTTGAAGACAACGATATAAACCAACAGGTTGCGTTGGGGCTTCTGCACCGGGTCGGACTGATAGTCGACATAGCTAATAATGGTCAAGAGGCTTTGTCCATGATTAAACAGCTACGCTATGATGCAATCTTGATGGATATTGATATGCCGGTTTTGGATGGGTTGGCGACAACCAGACAGATCCGTTTAGATGAGCAGTTCAAAGATATTGGCATTGTTGCCATGACTACCAACTCCGAAGCTGATGAGATCAAATTGTGCTTTGATGCTGGCATGGACTCATTTTTAAACAAACCAATCCGTCCAGAACGGCTTTATGGTGTATTGGCAAAATTAATTAACAAAGTAGATATTAATGTCAGTCCTGACTTTTTAACAAAAGAGAGTAATAGCGATGATCTGCCAAATATTGTTGGGATAGATATTCAAGATGGACTAAGCAGGGCTGCAGGAAACAAAAGGCTTTACCGCCGTATACTGTCCCGCTTTCTAAAAGAGCATAAATATACAACCGAAAAGGTTCGCCAAGCTATGAATGGTGGCAACCTCTCAGACGTTGGTTACCTGCTCCACGGCATAAAGGGTTTTGCTGTACACATAGGAGCTATATCACTATTTGAAGCTATAGAGGTTTTTGAAGAGGAGATCAAACAAGGCTCCAAGGAGGGTCGCCTAGCGGCAATGAGAACATTTTCCAACCGTTTAAACTCCATCATCGATGGTTTAGGGGGCATTAAAGAGATAGAGTTTGTTCCGGCGGTTGACAAGCATATCATGAGAAATGTTCACATTGAGTTTGATAGAGAGATAATCGCACCACTGGTAAAAGAGTTGGGAAGCCATCTTAAATATAACAGTCTAGGCTTTGAAAAATCATTAGAGAAGATAAAAGCAATACTAGAACCAACCCCAACAAATATTCTACTTCTGGAGATGGAGAAACACATAAAGGACTACCATTTTCATGAGGCGTTTGATGTTCTCAGCAAAATAATAATCCTACTTGATATTGATGTCTCAATAGATACCCAACCCAATCTAGAAAAAAACCAGGATTCAGTTCTTATTGTTGATGATCAACGCAGTAATATTGATCTATTAAAAAATATATTGACCGAGTTTAATCTTTTTGTCGCTCTGGATGGTCGCAAAGCTCTTGAGGTTGCCGGTTTTTCAGTGCCAATTGATCTGATTTTGCTTGATATCATGATGCCGGAAATGAATGGGTACGAGGTCTGCCGCCAACTAAAAAACAACCAATATACAAAAGAGATTTCTGTCATTTTTGTTACGGCAAAAAAAGAGACCTCCGATGAGTCAGAGGGGTTTGCCGTAGGCGGTGTTGATTATATTACAAAACCCTTCAGCTCAGAGATTATTAAACATCGAGTTGCTAGCTGTTTAGAGTTGAAACGTTATAGAAATCAGTTGGAACAAATGGTTGAGTCGAAAACCATTGAACTTGCTGCTGCTACAAAAAAAGCTGAAGAGAGAAAAGAGGCTGCTGAGTCAGGCAACAGGGCAAAAAGTGATTTTCTTTCACGCATGAGCCACGAAATCAGGACTCCTCTAAATGCAATTCTAGGAATGGGAGAGTTGGTTTTAGAGACTGATCTAGATGAAGAGCAGTGCAAGTATATACAAGTATCCCAAAGAGCCGGTCAATCACTTCATGCTCTGGTAAATGATATTCTGGATCTTTCGAAAATTGAAGCAGGACAGATGCTCCTTGAAATATCAAAATTTGATATTATAAGCGTCCTTAACGATGTCTATCACATTCAGAAAATAAATAGCGAAAATAAAGGGATAAAATTACTGCTGGATATAGACCAAAAATCTTCTATTAATTTAGAAGGTGATCCAAACCGTATTAAACAGATTCTCTTAAACCTTGTGAATAATGCAATCAAGTTCACTGAAGAGGGAGAGGTGACAATTTCCTTTGAACAGAGAGAAGAGCATATGTTCTGCTTTATAGTTAGTGATACCGGTATTGGTATGCAAGCAGAACATATTGAAAGGATTTTTCAACCGTTTATCCAGTGTGACTCATCAACAACAAGAAAGTTTGGCGGAACCGGGTTGGGGCTGGCAATATGTCACCATTTAGTTGCTGCAATGAACGGGAAACTTGAAGTCTTCAGTGAGCCAGGAAAAGGCAGCACATTTATAGTTACCTTGCCTTTGGTACCAGCGGACGAGCCTCTTATAGAGCTTTCAAACCAACCTTTTCATTATAAAACTGCTAAATCTGAGCAAGACTCAAAAACAGATCCTGGAATGAAAATTATGATTGTCGATGATACCGAAGAGAATATAATAGTATTGGAAGGCTATCTAAAAAATTCACCCCATAAATTTTTGTCACTGGGAAATGGCCAGGAGGCTTTTGAAGCATATAAAAATGGTGATTTTGATTTGATATTGATGGATATGTTAATGCCGGTTATGGATGGATATGAAGCAACAAGAGCAATTAGGGACTTGGAACAAAAGATGAATCGTCCACAGACCCCAATTATTGCCATAACTGCTCAAGCGTTAAAAGAGGATAAAGCCAGGACATTAGAGGCTGGATGTAGTTATCATTTAACCAAGCCGATAAGAAAGAAAGTTTTGTTTGAGATTATTGATAAGTTTAGCAACCAAATCAAAAATTAGGTGGAAGTATGTCAAAGAACAGTAGTTACCATAGTACCACAAACCAAGAGAAACCCAACACTGAAGCCAGGTCTTCAGCTATCAACCATAAGACATGGGAAACACTGCGTGAGGATCTTGGTGGAAATATTGATATGCTTACACAAAAGTTTTTACAGAAGTTGGATGGTCGTACTGAGAGTATTTTGGCGGCAATTTCTGTAAATGATAGTGAGGCACTTAGAAACGAAGCCCACGCACTAAAAGGAACATCTGCAACCATTGGTGCTGAACTGCTATCACAGTTGTGCCGGCAACTAGAAGAGTGCGGAAAAAAAAATGATTTTGCACCAACCGAGGAGTTAAAAACTCTTCTATTGGCGGAAGCTAAGCTGGTTAGAGACTGTCTAGAAAACATTATTAAAGGCCAAAACAAAAGCTAACATTTAACTGGGGGAAGTTAGTTGTGGTTATTTTAGAATAATTGGAGCAAAAAAGGGCGATGAGTAAAACAAACATACCAACAAAACCTCTGATTCTCGTAGCAGATGATGATGACTTCATGTTGGATGCAATCACAATGTTTCTAACCAATGCTGGTTATGAAGTAATTGAAACTGCAAATGGTCAAGAGGCGTTCCAGGCTTTTGTGAGTCGCCGTCCAGATTTAGTCCTGTTGGATGGACAAATGCCGGTAATGGATGGCTTTGAAGCGTGCCGGAGAATAAAAGCAGACACCTTTGGTGCTCAAACACCTGTAATCATGATTACCGCCTTAGACGATGATCAATCGGTCAACAATGCTTTTCTCGTTGGTGCTCAGGAGTTTATCACCAAGCCCATTCTCTGGTCTGTTCTAAAGCAGCGTATTCGGCTTCTATTAGATCAAAAAAGTGCCAATGCAGCGATTCGTGAACGGGATGAACTCATCGCTGTTTTTTTTGAACACACCCCGACGGCTGTAGCCATGTTTGACCCTGAGATGAAATATCTATTAGCCAGTCAACGCTGGTTGAAAGATTATAATTTAGAAGGCAAACCTATCATTGGAAAGTCCCACTACAAACTGCTTCCTAATGAGCCATCACGCTGGCAGGATATTCACAAGAGCTGTCTCAAAGGTAATATAGAGCGTAGTGAAGCTGAGCTTATTGATGATAACTGGTATAGGTGGGAAGCTCTGCCTTGGCAGAAAAAGGCAGAAGACGCAGGTGGTATTTTGATGTTTACAGAGAACATAACCCCACAAAAAGAGATGGAAGATGAGATAAAGGCCCATAGAGACAGGCTAACTTTTGAGAGGGAGATAATTGAAGAGATAATCAACAAAATGCGAGCATCAAAGCGTTTTGACCCTACAAACCTTCGTTATATTCAAGCGTCAGCAGAAACAAGTTCTGGAGACCTTCTCCTCTCAGCCTTCCGTTCTGATGGAGCACAACATGTTGTTTTGGGAGATTTTACCGGCCACGGACTTCCAGCAGCAGTTGGCGGACCAATTGTTTCAGATATTTTCTACTCCATGACCAAAAAGGAGATGCATCTTTCAAGAATTCTTCTTGAGATTAACGACCAGCTTGTCGAAAAAACTCCTGTCAGCATGTTCATGGCTGCCGGTTTTCTTGAGCTGGACCCAGAACGGCGTACTCTTACCGTTTGGAACTGTGCTATTCCTTCTATTTTAATCTACCGCAACAAAAAAATACTCCATAGGGTTGAGTCCGGGTATATGGCACCGGGAATGATGAGCAAAACCAATTCTAATGGTGTGGTTTTTTCTGTAGAGCCTGGAGATGTTGTTATTGCTTACACCGATGGTTTTATGGAAGAGACTGGTGAAGATGGGGAGATGTTCGGACAGAAAAAGTTTGAACTTTTGATCAGCAAAATGTTGGCACATGAAGAGCCTATGGAAACCTTAACAAAGACACTAAAATGCTTTAGGACTGGCCACGATCAGAGCGATGACATGACTATACTGGAACTAACCTGCTAACGGGACACCCCTTTCATGATATTTCACCATGGATTCATAAACCGGTTAAACAGTTTTTATCTGATTTAGATGATTAATCAATACTGTTTTGCCAGTAACGTGGGAATAACTTTTAATCTAGGTTGAGAGCTGATTTTGCATTAGGTTCAAGGCACTTGAGATCAAGAATTATCAGATCATTAAAAGCAAATATTTTTAATTTTGGAATCAGACGAATCAACTCATAGCCGGCCTCTTTTCCAGCCAGCCTCTTCTTTTTAGCATACTCAAGAAATGGGGCGAAATACCTTAATTTGCCATCTTCAAAATGTCTCTTATCAATGACAATATGGGTTACACCGTAGCTGTCTCTCAAACTTTTAATAGCATCCAGGTCTGTCGAAAAATAGGCATCTATAAATTTGTAAGTTCTTTCGCCGGTTATGTCAGAGATTTTTTTAAGAACCGGGAAGGCGTACTCATTGGAGATAAATATGGAGCGCCTGGCAAGAAACGGCAGGGACTCAACAATGCTTTTCGGCCAGGCGGCAATCATCACATCTTTTGGTAAAGTTTGCACATATTCAATAATAGGCTCGTACTCCATAAGATCTTTATCAATGCCTATTTTAACCTTACCTTTTCCACCCAAAACCAATAGAGCACAAACCCCAACAAACAGAACAAAAAATTGTCGGGAGTAACGCTTGGTAAAAAGTGAAATATTAAACCGGCTACCAAGAAAACCAACCATAGAATATGTAACCGCTGGCAAGGCAACCAATAGAAACGGTGGCAAGGTAGCAGAGAGATATCGCACCGGTAGATATAGCCGTGGCACTAACGGAATCGAGACGATATAACCAAGACAACCGGCAGCAAAAATTATTAATAGAATCTGCCCTCCCGGATTTTTAGCAAGAGCCAACAGATAACCGACAAAAACAAAACCCAGCAATAGAACTACGACAACATAATCACGATTTATTCCTCTATCTTTAAGCCACCATTTACCGCTAGTTCGCAGAGCATAATTCCACTCTTCTCCCCACCTTAAATCAGTCAAAGTTTCCAGGGATATATTCTTGATTGTCAAAGAGAGAGGTTGAATCGGAATACATGGGCTATTCTCCCCCATGCGACCATTCGGCCCCATCTCCTCATATTCGTCACAATACTCTGTGGTTAAAAGTGGTCCATGGGCACTGTTTTCCATCAGATGTTTAGCTTCAACTGCAACAAACAGCAGAGCCGTGACAGCCAAAAAAACAGCCCGCCGCTTGAATGACCAACCTTCTGCCTCACCACGAAGGTTTTGCGGCCAGACCATCAACCATAAAAACAGTATAATACTGACTATAAACCCTGAAGGAGGGTAAACAGAGACCCCCAACAGACAGATAAACGCCACTGCTTTCAAACGCCTGAATAACATTGCCGCAAGAGAAAGAGCGATTACAGGAAAGATAAATGTTCTAGTGAGGCCGCTTAAATCCGGCCCTCTGGAAAGAAGCAGTGCGATAGTGACCCACGCCCCACTCCACCCGCTAAGACGGTAGGAAGCCATACCTATAGCAACCAAACCTATAAAAAAAAGGATGATTCCTACAGTATTGAAATTAGAGTACGGGTCGCTAAATAATCCTGCAAATTTGTAAATAAGATAAAAACCAATAGGTGTGGTTTTTTCAATATAGTCGACTATATAATCGTTTGGAAAAAGTTCAGCATCTATAATGCGAAGTAGAGGAACCCCAAAGCTACGGAGATCTGAGCTAAAAATATATGGGTCATATAGAGACTCAATATAGCCTTGCCAGACAGGCCCATATAAAAAACCCAAGGAGAGGAACAAGATGAATAAGCACTTCCAACAAAAAGCTGGCCGCTCCTCTTCTAGATACTCTCCATCCTTTTGGTTGGACATATAAGAGCCTCGTTCATCGGCAAAATGTATGAAATGTGGATTGACAAACTTAAGCACTCGCTACTAACACGATAATCAGTATTTTTATAACATAGCATAGTATAGTATAAGCTATAGATCTCACAATTGATTAAAAAATTCCCGCCTAATTCAGGTGAAAATACGATCAAAACTCTCTATGACCATAGCATTTTTGCAAGAAGTTTTCGAACTACCGTCTAAAAACATATATAATTCTAAAATTGGCAGTTGGGCCTACATTAAGTGCACATATAGGATGATCTTCTGCAAAGTCAAAAAAAAACAACCAATATTAACAGTTATTAGCCCAGGCAGATCTATCTCTTTTTAAAAGAGTATATTTTTGGCTTTTCATTGTTATATAATAGATCTATTAAAAATGGATTGGTTTTAACATGGTTAACATGTTGATAGTTAACAGAACTAATCACCTGGTATTTTTACAAGCTCCAGTTTTGGCTCAAAACAAGGAAGAGTTATGGATGAGTTGAAAAAACAAGGGTTACAGAAAAAGCTTCTTGCCAGCCGCCTAAACTATATCAAGCAGTTGCCTGGCAAAATAGAGAAGATAGAAGAGACATGGGAGCTATTAACAGACAACCCTTGGAATGTGGAGCGTTTTCAAACATTTTACCGCATGGTTCACACCATTGCCGGCTCCGGTGGCACATTCGGTCTTCCAGAGCTAGGAGATGCAGCAAGACTGTTGGAAACAACAATAAAGCCCCAACTAGAAAGCGGTGAACAGCCATCTGATAAAGAGCGGGATAACATCATTCTCAATCTTAAGCATCTCATTGCCATTTCAGAGACTTCATTACAAAAAACCGCCGAACCAACAGCAAAAAATGTATCTAAAAAAACTACTGTGGCAAAAAAAAGTCGACAGGAAAAAAGCTTGATCTATCTTGTCGATAATGATGAAAAAAACTCTAAGGACCTAGCTACTCAAATAGACAACTACGGCTACACTGTACAGACTTTCTCAACTCTATCCAAATTCAACAAAGCCTTTCAAGCAACGGTTCCAACTGTAATCATCATGGAGACACAACTTCCTGATGGTGATGGCTGCAAAGCTTTGAGTATTATTCATAAGGGTCAATCTCAATATATTCCAACTATATTCATAACAAAAAAGAGTGACTTAAATACCAGGCTCAAAACGGTGAAAGCCGGAGGGAGAGCATTTTTCAACAAACCGGTTAATGTTACAGATCTGATCGATGAACTAGACCAGATTGTTGATGTGAACGACAGCGAACCATTTCGTATTCTCATCGTTGATGATTCGGTATCCATGGCCAAATACTTCTCTCTGATTCTAAGGGATGCAGGGATGGATACAGTTGTGGTTACTGATCCACTTACGGTCATGGAACCATTGGAGAGCTTCAGACCAGACCTGATCCTAATGGACCTCTACATGCCAGGCTGCTCAGGGCTTGAGCTAGCAAGAGTTATTCGGCAACAATCAGCTTTTGTGAGCATCCCTATTGTCTATCTATCCGGAGAGACCGATTTAAAAAAACAGCTTGCAGCCATGAGCCTTGGCGGTGATGATTTTCTCACAAAATCCATCCAGGCAGAACATTTGGTGTTGTCAGTAACCTCACGGGTTAAAAGGACACGGACATTGAGAAACTTTATGATCAGGGATGGTTTGACCGGACTGTATAACCACACCCAGACAAAAGAGTTTCTAGACCTAGAAATAGAACGGGCTAAAAGAGATAGCAGGCCAATGGCTTTTGCCATGATTGATATTGACAAATTCAAGCTGGTCAATGATACCTACGGCCACCCAACTGGTGACCTGGTTATAAAAAGCCTGTCCCGGTTACTAAAGCAGCGGCTACGCAAAACTGATCTGGTTGGTCGCTATGGTGGTGAAGAGTTTGCGATTATTCTAATCAATACCGGTGCCGAAACAGCAGAGCGAATTTTTAATGAACTTCGAGTTGCATTTGCAAAAATTCAACATAGATTCGAAGACATTGTTTTTAGCAAAACATTCTCTTGCGGCGTCGCCATCTACCCTGGTTATGAAGATGGAACAGCTATGAACAATGCTGCCGATGCTGCACTTTATAAAGCAAAAGATGGTGGGCGAAATCAGGTTGTATTTGCTAAAGAGTGATTGATAAAAAATTATCTAGAGATAATATGGATTGTGAGTGTAACATATGGAAAAATCCAGGCAGATGATTCCACCAATTGCATGGACAACAATAACTATCATAATGGTCCTGACGGCAAGAACCAGATTATTGTCGAAGGGACGGTTAACGCCCTTATCATGATCAACAATAATTATAGATTCGGTAGTTGTGCGTGTATTAATGGCCCAACTGCCTAATCCAGGTTAATTGAAAAACCTGGTAGCAGCACAGGTTTTGAGTCAAAACATGGTGATGGAATCGTTTTCTATTTTGATCTGCCAACTGCATCACAAACTTGAGAATTAGTTAAGGGGAAAAAACCGTGTCTAATTTGAAAAAAGCTTCTGACCTACTTGTGAGAGCACTAGAATCTGAAGGTGTGACTCACATTTTTGCTGTTCCGGGAGAGGAGAATCTTGATTTAGTTGAATCATTACGAACCTCAACAATTGAATTGGTCCTAACCCGCCATGAACAGGGAGCCGGTTTTATGGCTGCTACATATGGCCGTCTAACAGGAAAGGCCGGAGTCTGCATGGCTACATTGGGTCCAGGGGCCACCAACCTTGCCACCCCTGCTGCTTACGCTCACCTTGGCGGTATGCCTCTGATAATGATTACCGGCCAGAAGCCGATAAAAAAATCCAAGCAAGGGCAGTTCCAGATTATCGATGTGGTTGGTCTGTTTGATCCTATTTGCAAAATGTCCAAACAGATTGTCCACGGCAACACCATTCCAGCTTTGGTGAGAGAGGCCTTTCGTATTGCCGAAGAGGAGCGGCCAGGGGCGGTGCTGCTGGAACTGCCTGAAGATATTGCTGCTGAAGATACCGATGCTCAGGTTCTCCCTCCCCACCCACGTTTCTATGCTGTTGCTGATGAGGCAGTTCTTGACGAAGCTGCCGCACTTATTAAAAACGCCAAGATGCCGCTTATTTTAATTGGTGCAGGGGCAAATCGCCGAAATGCCCAGAAAACCCTGAGTGATTTTGTCCACTCTACGCAGATTCCATTTTTCAATACCCAGATGGGCAAAGGGGTGGTGGATGAACGCTCAAACATCTACCTTGGTACGGCCGCACTCTCATCTGACGACTACCTGCACTGTGCAATAGACCGTTCTGACCTGATTATAAATATTGGTCATGATGTGGTGGAAAAGCCGCCATTTTTTATGGAGCCTGATGGTAAGCTTGTTATCCATATCAACTATAAATCTGCCCGTGTCGATCAGGTATATTTTCCGCAAGTTGAGGTTGTCGGCGATCTGGCTCGTTCTATCAACCGGCTTAATGAGAAGCTTGGCGGCGAGGTGAAATGCGATAGATCTTACTATAGAAGAATCCTCGATGATCTTGATTCCCAGTTGAAAAAAGGAATGGACGATCCACGTTTTCCTATCATTCCCCAACGATTTGTTGCAGACACAAGAAAAGTGATGGGTGATAAAGATATTATCGCCTTGGATAACGGCATATATAAAATATGGTACGCTCGCAACTACAAAGCCTACCACCCAAACACCGTACTGCTAGACAACGCCCTGGCCACCATGGGAGCGGGGCTGCCGTCGGCCATGATGGCTGCTATGCTCAATCCGGAACAGCGAGTTATGGCTATCTGCGGCGATGGTGGTTTTATGATGAACTCTCAAGAGTTAGAGACCGCTGTAAGGCTTGGGCTCAACCTTGTTGTTACCATACTCAATGACGGCTCCTACGGAATGATTCGTTGGAAACAGACCGCAGCAGGTTTTAAGGATTGGGGATTGAATTACAACAACCCTGATTTCATTCTCTACGCTAAAAGTTACGGTGCAACCGGACACCGTATAAATGACGTTGACGAACTTGTGCCAACACTGGAAAATGCATTCAAAGCTGGTGGAGTCCACGTTGTTGATGTGCCGGTAGACTACTCTGAAAACCAGAAAGTTTTAATAGATGAACTTGCACAAAAGACCTGTCTGTTATGAGTATATCAAAACAAAAAACCGACCTTGAAGTTGTCAATCCATTTGACCTGCAAGTAATTGGCTCTGTAGCACTATGTGGCTGGCCGAGAGTTGATGACTATCTTGAATCCGCCCAGGCTCTATTCAGAAAGCGGAGCAACTGGCTACCTGCCTATAAAAGGATCGAGGTTCTCGATAAAGCTGCCAGAATAATGGAGGATAGAGCCGCTGAGCTTGCCCTCTTGATTGCCAATGAAGGCGGAAAACCTCTCATAGATGCAGAGATTGAGGTGGCAAGGGCTATAGACGGAGTAGGGTTGTGTATTAAAGAGCTTTCGCATCTGACTGGTCGGGAGATCCCCATGGATCTTACTGCCGCTGGTGCCGGACGGATAGCTTTTGGCAGCCGGGAACCAATTGGGCCAGTTGTTGCTATCTCTGCCTTCAACCATCCACTCAACTTAATTGTCCACCAGGTAGCCCCTGCAGTAGCGGTGGGCTGTCCGGTTCTAGTAAAACCGGCAGTGGACACCCCCCTCTCCTGCCAGACTTTTGTCAAAATTCTCTATGAGGCTGGACTACCGGAAGAGTGGTGCCGTTTTGTTGTCTGTGACAACAGTGTTGCTGAGAAAATGATTACCGACTCCCGTGTAGCATTTTTCTCATTTATCGGCTCTGGAAAGGTAGGCTGGATGCTACGCTCAAAACTAGCACCAGGCACACGTTGTGCTCTGGAACATGGAGGAGTTGCCCCGGTAATTGTCGATGAATCTGCTGATATACAGAGCATGATTCCCAGCCTAGTCAAAGGAGGGTTTTACCATTCTGGTCAGGTTTGCGTATCGGTACAGAAGATTTTTGCCCCGAAAAAGATGGTTGTAGAGTTGGCACACAATCTTGCTGAAATTTCTAAAAAACTGGTTGTTGGCAACGCTATATTTGCCGATACCCAGTGCGGCCCCCTAATCCGCCCGCAAGAGGTGGACCGGGTTGATAGTTGGATTACAGAGGCCAGAGATGGAGGTGCAGAGATCATCTCCGGCGGTAAGAAGCTGGGGGATACAACCTATGCACCGACAGTTTTATTAAACCCGCCAAAAGATGCCAAGGTCTCTACAATGGAAATTTTCGGGCCAGCCATATCTCTATACGGTTATGAAAATTTTGAGGAGGCTGTCGCCAGAGCCAACTCCCTGCCCTTTGCTTTTCAGGCTGCGGTTTTTACCAAAAACCTCGATATTGCAATGAAAGCAATCAGAGAGCTGGATGCAACAGCGGTCATGGTGAATGACCACACCGCTTTTCGTGTGGACTGGATGCCGTTTGCCGGACGTAGAGAGTCTGGTTACAATACCGGCGGCATCCCGTACACAATGCACGACATGACACAAGAAAAACTTGCTGTTATCAAACTGTAACTATAATGAGCGAAATACTTGCTGTCATCCTACCAACCCTGGCAATAGCTATAGCTATCAATCTGTTTTTGCGACGGCTTAACCTACCTACACTCATCGGCTATATTGTTGCTGGAACCATTGCAACAGTTATTTTCAAACTTGATCCGGCCTCAAGCCCCATGCTCAATGAAATAGCCGAGATGGGTATAGTCTTTTTAATGTTCACCATCGGTTTGGAGTTCTCTATTGCCCACCTAATAGCTATGCGTAAGGAGGTGCTGCTTTTTGGTGGAGTTCAGGTGTTTGCAACCTCTACAGCATTTAGCATAATCGCCTATTATGGTTTTAATCTTGATTTGCGGGAAGCGGTAGTTATCGGCTTGGCCCTTGCACTCTCCTCTACCGCCATCGTCTTGCAGTTTTTAAATAAAAATCGTGAGATTGACAAACCATACGGACGCAGTTGCTTGGGGATCCTCCTCTTCCAAGATCTGGCAGTTATTCCAATTTTGTTGATGATCAGTTTTTTTGGTGACGCAAGCCAATCGGCTTCGGTATTGATAATGCAGACTGCCGGCGGTGCTGTAGTCTCATTTTTGGCACTATATATCATTGGCAAATATTTTGTAGCACACTTTTTAGGCTTGGTAAGTGATACCAGGTCCCATGAGACATTTGTAGGCTCGGTTCTGCTGATCGTCGCCTCTGCTGCTTATCTTACCCATGCTCTAGGGTTGAGTTATTCACTAGGGGCTTTTTTTGCTGGACTTATGATAGCCGAGACAAAATACCGCTATCAAGTCGAGGCTGACCTGATCCCATTCCGTGATATTCTTCTTGGACTGTTTTTTGTTACGGTAGGTATGCAAATTGAGGTCAGTTTTCTCCTCGACCATCTTGGAGATGCTCTAGGCTTGACCGCTGCCCTGATAATCATAAAAACTTTCGTAGTCATTTTATTGATCCGTTTTTCCAAACCCTGGCACGTGGCTTTTAAAACCGGCCTATCCCTAGCCCAGGGCGGCGGCTTCTCTTTTGCAGTGTTTGCATCGGCCAGTGATGCTGGAATCATGAGTGCAGACACCATCCAGATTTTGATTATTGTCGTAGCAATTTCCATGGCTTTAACCCCTCTCATTCTTAACAATCTGCAGCAACTTACATCCTTCCTGGAGCAGAAACCAAAGGAGTTCATTAATCAGCCTGTTGACATACAGGATATTGAGAAAAACCGCTTGGTAGTCTGCGGGGTGGAAAGGTGCATACCCTTTGATCTGGAGACCAACCATTTTGTGGTCTGTGGATACGGAAAGCTGGGTCAGAGTGTCATGGCCCACCTTAAAGATCTAAACTACCCCTGCGTGGCAATAGAGCAGAGCCGGGAGATTGTCCAGCATGGTATTGATCGTGGTGATGCAGTAATCTTTGGCAATGCAGCACAGCAAGCCATTCTTGAACACGCACATAGCCAGGATGCCGGAGCAATAATCATTGCCATGGAAGATGTCAACTCCATCCGTATGGTGGCAGAAGCCGTGGCAAATGTTGCTAAAGAGCCGCTGATAGTGGTCCGGGTTGCCGGAGAGTTGGAGCGGGAGCTGTTTAGCGGTATACCCATAAAAAGTTTTGTTGATGAACACTCAGAGGTTGCCAGGATTTTGGTAGATCACGCCGTCACCTGTGAGATGGTCCAGCCATATGTTCCAGATATCTGCAAAAAATGTGATCTATAGTTTTCCACTATCACTACTCTTAGCCGATGTTGCACTAGAAGTGTATAGTGATATATAATTAAGATCTGTAATAAAATGTTGTTTTTGTTTTAAACAGTGTAAAAAAATCAATCGACAATCGGTCTTTGTCACTACAATACAAAAACATTAGCCTTTTGCTTAGTTTTTTTAAATAATTGGAAATAGTAGGTGTTATGGATATTTTCATGACTGAAGCCATAAAAGAGGCAAAAAAAAGTTTGTCTGAAGGTGGAATACCTATTGGCTCAGTATTGGTACACAAAAAACAAATTATCGGCCGTGGACACAATCAGCGGGTTCAACTAAAAAGTGCCATATTACACGGTGAGATGAGTGCACTGGAAAACGCTGGCCGCCTACCTGCAAGTGTCTATAAAGAGTCTGTATTATACACCACTCTCTCACCATGTATTATGTGCAGCGGCACGATTCTTCTGTATGGAATACCTCATGTACGAGTTGGCGAAAATAGAACATTTCTCGGTGAGGAGTCTCTATTGCGAGAGCGAGGGGTAGATGTTGAAGTACAACAAAATCTAGAGTGCATATCCATGATGCGCACTTTTATTGCAAACAACCCTGAATTATGGAATGAGGACATAGGAGAGTGAAGCAACTCTCCATCATAACAGCAACTTTTTTGCTATTATTTATCACATCAAACTCTGCCACTGCTCTTGATTCAGTAACTCTTCAACTCAAGTGGACACATGCCTTCCAATTTGCAGGCTACTACACCGCTAAAGAGAAGGGGTACTACCGGGATGCCGGACTTGATGTCACTTTGACTGAGGCTGGCCCTGGCATTGATGTAGTAAAGCAGGTTCTTAACGGTACCGCACAATTTGGTGTAGGTACAAGCAGCCTGTTGTTAGAACGCCATACTGGAAAACCAGTTGTTGCACTTGCAGTAATATTCCAGCACTCGCCACAGGTATTGATCACCCACAATAACAAATTAAAACATGGTATAAAATCTATTGAGGGTAAGCGTCTGATGCTTGAGCCTCACGGGGATGAGTTGCTCGCTTTTCTAAAAAAAAAGAGTGTGGAACTGAAGCAAGTTGTCCGTCTTGAGCACAGCTTTGATCCCAAAGACCTGATCAATAATCGTGTAGATGCAATGTCTGCATATATTACTTATGAGACCTGGTTTCTTGACCAGGCTGGACTCAGCTACAACATATACTCTCCTCGCTCTGCCGGGATTGATTTCTACGGCGACAACCTGTTCACTTCTGAAGAACTACTTAAACAAGACCCTGATTTGGTAGAAAGGTTCCGCAGTGCAAGCCTCAAGGGTTGGCGCTATGCCATGGCCAACCAAGATGAGGTTTCAGCCATGATTCACAACTCATACTCTTCAAAACTGCCTACGGAGTTCTATAGATACGAAGCTGGCCGCATGACAGATCTGATGTTACCGAGGATGATTGAAATAGGTTACATGAGTGAGGACCGGTGGAAACACATAGCAGATACCTATGCTGAACTTGGCCTACTTCCAAACGACATATCTCTTAAAGGGTTTATCTACAAAAAAAAGCCAGATATAGATTATACCAAGATCTATATTATTTTGACAATTGTGCTAGCAGTAGTTTTAGGAATCATAACTACGTTCCACAACATCAACCGCAGGCTCTTTAAAAGTGAAGAGCGGTTTTCTCTGGCTATGCGTGGAGCTAATGATGGACTGTGGGACTGGAACCTGGAAACAGACGAAGTCTATTACTCGCCGCGCTGGAAAAGCATGCTAGGCTATAAAGAAAGTGAGCTTGACAATAATATAGATACATGGAAGAACTTGATTCATCCAGATGACAAAGATTGGGTTATAGAGAAGGCTCAGGATTGCACATCTGGGCATACTAATTCATTTGAAGCTGAAATACGTATGCTGCATAAAGATGGTCATGAAGTTTTTATTCTCTCCCGTGCTTTCTTGGTAAACCACAAACCAGGAGATAAACCTGATCGTTTAGTAGGAACCCATGTTGATATATCAGAGCGTAAAAAAGTTGAATTTTTCAACAAAAGAAACGCTGATATTCTTGAGATGATTGCTGTAGGCCAACCTGCACCAAACATTTACGATGCAATCGCATTGATGTATGAGGGCCTGCACCCAGGCATGCGTTGCTCCATGCTTGAATTACATGACAATAAACTTATCCACGGCGGAGCACCAAGCCTGCCCAAGGAGTATTGTGATGCAGTAAACGGGCTTGTATATGGCCCAAATGTAGGCTCGTGCGGAACATCCACCTATACTGGAGAGCTGGTCATTGTTGAAAATATTGAGACAGACCCTAAATGGGATGTAATAAAACATGTAGCACTCCCGCATGGTATGCGTAGCTGCTGGTCTGAGCCTATTAAAAGCTCCTCAGGCAAAGTACTGGGGGCATTTGGAATGTATTACAATCACCCTGCACTACCAAACCCACTTGAATTAAATGATCTAAAATCAGCGGCAAGGCTTGCTAGTATTATTATGGAGCGGGAAGAGTCGGAAAAAGAGTTGCAGGCTGAGAGAAGTGCCCTTGAAAAAGCCAACCAAGCTAAGAGTGTATTCCTAGCCACAATGAGCCATGAAATCCGTACTCCTCTAAATACAATCATCGGCATGGGAGAGATGTTGTCAGAAACAGTCAATACTCCACAGCAAAAGCGATATGTTTCCGCTCAAATAAAGTCGAGTGAAGGACTGCTATCCCTTATCAATGATATTCTGGACCTTTCAAAAATAGAAGCGGGGCAAATGACGCTAGAGTCCATCCCTTTTAATTTGACAGAACTGGTGGATGGCACAACACAAATTCTAAGTGTTCAAGCTCAGGATAAGGGGTTGGTTTTGGAACAGACCATCGATAGAAATGTACCGTCACAAATTATTGGCGACCCCCAGAGATTACGTCAAATACTGCTCAACTTGCTAAGCAACGCTATCAAATTTTCAGAATATGGAAAAATCCAACTCAAGGTTTCAATGACTGCTGCGGGACACCACCTGTTCTCAGTTTTTGATAACGGAGTTGGTATTTCCCATGAAAGTCAAAAGGAAATATTTAAACCGTTTACCCAGGCAGATAGCAGTGTTACCAGACAGTATGGAGGGACAGGTTTGGGTCTTACAATTTGTTCTCAACTGATAGAATCAATGCAAGGAAAGATCTGGGTTGAAAGCCAACTTGGAGATGGCAGCACATTCTTTTTTTCTATCCCTTTTAAGCAAATTATTGACCAAGAAGATCTGGAGATTGCCCATGCTTCCACTGCACAACACAAAAAACCAGATTTGTCACCACCAACCAGTAAAGTGGTTAACCTTGTGTTGCTAGCTGAGGATGTCGTAGAAAACCAGTATGTTCTTCAGGCGTTCCTAAAAGGAAGCTCATATCAACTAGAGATTACGAACAATGGTGCTGAAGCACTTGATAAGTTCAAAAATGGTGATTATAAAATTGTACTGATGGATATTCAAATGCCTGTTATGGATGGTTATACGGCTACAAAAAAAATCCGTGAATGGGAGGATAAAATTGGTTCTGACAGAACCCCAATTGTCGCGTTAACTGCCAATGCAATGACAGAGGATAGAGCACGGACATTGGAGGCTGGATGTGATCTGCATATTGCGAAACCGATACGAAAAAAACGACTTTTTGAGGTGTTGGACCAGTTTGTCATGAACAGCTAACCATCAAAAATTATATTCTGAAATAAGTCGATAAGAGAGTAAGTATTCTACTATGAGCCTGCCCCCATGGAATGAGCACCCACAAGCCCCTGACCCTGGAACCATAATCTGTTTTGAGTCTGCCATTCCCAAAGTTGGTGGTTTGGAGTTTACTTTTGGCTCTGGCAACAAACCTTTTAGAGGCTTTCTCCTCAAAAAAGATGGAGAAATTCTGGCTTATTTAAACGCCTGCACCCACTTTACCGGCACACCTCTAAACCCCAATGGAATTGGTAACTTTCTCGACCCAAAAGACCCCTCTTTGATCTATTGTGGCGTCCATGGTTCCCGTTTTTTAGCTGCAACAGGAGCCTGTGTTTCTGGAGAGTGTGATGGTGAGGGGTTGCAACCAATTCCAGTTAAAACAGAAGGTGGCAAAGTGATCATAAGCTCATAGATATATCATGGAAAGTGGCATCAACCTTTTTGTTAGCAAGATTTTTCATGATTTGCTCGGTGAAACAAGAAGCTGTTCCGTATGATCAAAATCACCACGCCTGACCTATTACAAGGTTTTTCTCTGTTTTGGTAATTAATGAAACAAAGAGCTACATAAAATCAATATGTTACCAAATAAAAAGAAAAAATATTATTTTTTTTAATCCTACTATCGACAACAACCAACCACATTAACTATTTGATTTTGCAGTTACCGCCCTCTCTACATCGCTTTGCAGCATAAAAATGATTTATCATGCATAAATATTTTTAAATACACAAACTTTTTTTTGCTATCTATAATCCGGCTAAACAATATTTTTATTGTGCTAGCCTTGAAGAGGGGAACAGATCAAAATAGTTACAAACCTACAAAATTGAGGTGTTTACCCATGGAAACAGTACTTCTATCTTTTACTTTTGGGGTTTTACTTTTCGCTGTTACTGAATATGGCCTACGCCCTCACAGGGACGGCTAGCTGGTAATATATAGAAACTGGATATACATCTAAATTTCTACCTCTATAAAAGCTACAGGTACGGTCTGCTTGAGCCTTGGTTTTTCTGCAGCATATATCAAAATTAAAACATCCCTCTTGATGTTTCCCTGTGTTAAGATCCTACGAAGTTGATGCAGTTTCTTTAATAACTTATTTAAAGATCAGGCCTGCCTGAGGAGAGTTACTTGGTATGAGTAGTGATCTAGACCACTTTGAGGTATTCCCCTGGAGCTCAAACTTTGAGACTGGGCATAAGGCTATTGATGATCAGCATAAAATCCTGGCAAATCTTTTAAACGTTCTGGCCAGTACCTTGGTTGGTGTTGATACATCAGAGACAAACCTTGCTTTTGATAAGCTAGCTGAATATGCAAATGAACATTTTACCGAAGAAGAGTCTATCTGGTTTGAGTACTTTGGTGAAGACCCATGGTTTGTATCCCATCAGATGAGCCACGCTTCGTTCCTGCCGAAAGTGATGGAACTTAAAAAACTCGAGGGCAAAACCACCTTAACAGATGTGGTGGAGCAGACTGTAAAGTTCCTGATTCGCTGGTTGGCTTTTCATATTATTGATAACGACAAACGTATGGCAATTACTGTCGATGCTATACAGAAAGGCTCTTCAATCAATGAGGCTAAAACCATAGCTGACCGTCAGATGAGTGGCTCTATGCGAACTCTCATTGAGACAGTATTACAGATGTACGATGGGATGTCGTCACGAACTCTTGATTTAATGCGTGAAAGAAACGCCAGAATAAAAGCCGAACAAGAGTTAAAATCTGCAAACACTAAACTACAAGAGCTAGCAGTCACAGACCAGCTAACCGGCCTGTACAATCGCCGCTATTTAGATAGTGCATTTGAGAGAGAGGTAAGAAGGGCGTTGCGAGAAAACACAGCAATAACCTACCTGCTAATCGATATAGACTATTTTAAAAGTTTCAATGACAACTATGGACATGTTGAGGGAGATAACGCTCTAAAGCAGGTTGGTGCTATGCTTAATGAGGTATGTCGTCGCCCTGGTGACTTGGCTTTCCGTGTTGGCGGTGAGGAGTTTGGAGTCCTGGTATCCAGCAATTCCGATGAAGATGTGGGCCTCTTTGGAGAGAAAATAAGAGCCTCTATTGAAGGACTTAAAATTCCCCACATGTATAGTGAAATCAACAAATATGTTACCGTATCTGTAGGAGCTGTCTTTAAACGTCCATCCATTGAAGATTCACTGGCTGAGTTTGCGACAATTGCCGACAAAAGACTATATATCGCAAAAAGCCAAGGCAGAAACTGTGTAGTATCTACTGAACAGACTTAACATGATATATTGGTATTCCAAGGAAAAATGAATGGTTTATGGAAATGATGAATTTAACGTCTGCCCGGTAGGTAAGGAGGCAGATGAGTTCCATGAAAGAATATTGGCAGGACTTATGGACTCATTTTTAGAGCTTGAAGAGAGTTATAATGATATTTTAAACACCGCTCCAGGGCAACGAGACCAGGGTCAAGCTGAGTTTCTTGAGCTGTATAAGAAAGCTCAGACTGGCTTGGATAAGATTAAAAAAACTGAGATGTCATATGACCAAAAATACTTTTTAGCTCAAGAGATTAGAGAGTACATGACCGATATGGAGCTTCTCTAGTGTTATGCTAAAGACAACTTTTACTAAGGCCATCTTTTATGGGTAAGCACCACCACCCCCAACATATTTTCAACCCAGCCAAAGCTGAAAAATTATTAGATCCAAAATGGCGTCTTATAGAAGATCCACTAAAGCTTGTGCAGCAAATGGGGGTAAAGGCTGGTCTTAAGGTGGTTGATTTAGGTTGTGGTGCCGGTTTTTTCACCAAGGCTCTCTTAGAGGCGGTAACACTCCATGGAGAGGTGGCTGCAGTTGACCTGCAAAAACCTGTTTTGGAGTTTTTCCACAAACATATAGGAGAGAGGCCAAACCTTACCACCATCCAGGCCGACCTCTGTAAAACCGGCCTGAAGAGCGGACAATGGGATAGTGTATTTATCGCCTTTACCATGCACGAGGTAAAGGTTGCTGATGCCTTACAAGAGATAAAGAGAATTTTAAAACCTGGAGGCAAGCTTTTAGTGCTGGAGTGGGGAGTAAGTGATACTTGCCCTGAAAATGATAGCGGGAAACGTGCAGGACCACCAGATGATCACCGTCTTCTTCACCCTACCCTGCTTAACCATCTGCAGGAGGCTGGGTTTAAAGCCATCAATCGAGATGAGCTACTTGGTGGATGTCAATACTACATTGTTGCCCAATCTGATAGAGAGTAAAAAGTGCAACGACAGACAATCACCCAAGCTGGGGCGATTATTATTGGTGATGAGATCCTCTCCAGTTATCGCCAAGATGCCCACATGCCCTACCTGCTGAAAACATTCCCCAACCTGGGTATTTCACTCAAACGGGTGGCCTATGTTGGCGACTCTCCCAAAGAGCTTCACAACACCCTTAAATGCAGCAGATCTTCAGAAATTCCGGTTTTCTGTTTTGGCGGAATTGGAGCAACAGAAGATGACCGCACCAGACAGATTGCCGCCCAAGTATTCAACAGGCCCATTACCAGGCACCCAGAAGCTGAGAAGATGATCCGCAACCGCTTTGGAGAGGAGTCAGAACCCTACCGGATTAGGATGGCTGACCTGCCAAAAGGGTGCGATCTAATTCCCAATCCGGCAAGTCAAATCCCCGGTTTTTATCATGACAACCACTACTTTATGCCCGGCTTTCCCAATATGGCCCAAACAATGATAAGCTGGATACTAACAAATATTCTAAAACCACCAGGCCACAAAACCGTCACGGTAACCTCTCATTTTGTCAACTGTAAAGAGAGTCAGTTGGTTCCGATTATGGAGAGCCTTACCAGGAAGTTTCCTATGTGCAGTTTTTTTAGCCTGCCATCTACTGACTGTAGCGGCCTTATTGAGTTGGGGTTTAGAAGCAGCCAGCCAATACCAGCAGCATTAACTTTTATGGAAAAACTGTTAAAGATAGAAAATATTCCATGGAGCAAGCCAGATAATTAGAGCATTATAAAGATCAATTTTTTTAGAGCAAAGATAAACAAGCCTGGAGAGAAATGTGATTAGATTATTCATCGGCTATGATAAACGCGTACCTGTGGCCTACAATGTCTTGGCACACAGCGTACAGCGGCAAGCTTCGCAACCTGTCTCCATTACTCCACTGATGCTCAGCCAGCTAAAAGGTTTAATGACAAGAGAGCCACATCCACTACAATCCACTGATTTTGCCTTCTCCAGATTTTTGGTTCCCTACCTATGCAATTTTCAGGGTTGGGCAGTTTTTATGGATAATGATATGTTGCTCCTTGATGATATTGCCAAGCTTTGGTCACTACGTGACGAACGCTATGCAGTACAGGTTGTTAAGCACCAGCATGAACCGAGAGAAGAGACCAAATTTCTCAACCAGACCCAGACAAAATACCAAAAAAAGAATTGGTCCAGCGTAATGCTGATGAACTGCAACCGCTGTAAAGCTTTAACAAAAGAGTATGTCAACAGTGCCAGCGGCCTGGAGTTACACCAATTCAAGTGGCTTGAAAGCGATGAGCTTATAGGCAGCATTGACCAACGCTGGAATTTTTTAGCTGGTGTATATCCAGCAATACCAATCTCCCAGATATCAAATATCCACTACACCATCGGCGGCCCTTTTTATGAAGAGTATAAAAACTGTGACCTTGCCAGCCAATGGTTTGTTGAGCGGGATATAATGCTGCACACAGAAAACTAAACAGCACAACAACATCTTCAAAATACTACTAGCCAATTCATAGGAAAGCCGTAGCATATCAGTTAGTTTATAAACAAAAAAAATGGTAGTTGCATATGTTAAATATTGTGATATCCTGCAAAAAAAAGCAGATTATCAGTTAACATCCATAGTACAAATAGCAACATATGAAAGCTTCAACACAAAACGATGCTGTGCAAATTGTAAAATCAATACTGTACGCCTCGATCAAGTATCTGTATATACTATGGTTTATTGTTTATATGATAGTTTTTTAATCTGTTGGTCAATATCAATTGGAAAACAGTACGCACACCCTACCCCACAAACAAAAAAACTCTTTATTTCCATATAAATTTTAGTTTGGACAAAACATGCAGGAAAATGCTATAGTGAAGATAGCTTTTTATTGTTAATTCATGAATTTATCTCTATCTAAAAATAACAACCCAGGTAGATTTGCATTCAGCAAAACACAACTGTCAAACACAGGGTGTAATAAATCAACGGATAGCTAAATGACAAAAAGATCGTTTCTGCTCCGACAACTATCAATATTGCTCATCACTATAGCAGTTTGCACTTTTCAACCTTCAAAAGCCGATAGTGCTAACTGTTTATGGGTCTCATCATACCATCAAGGTTATGAGTGGAATGATGGCATTGGCAGAGGGTTGGATGCTACTCTGGCATCCCGGTGCAAAATTGAAAAATTCTACATGGATACCAAACGCAATACCAGCCAAGATTTTGGCCGTAAGATGGGGGCAGAAGCCTTTGCTCTGGTCCAACGCAACAAACCAGATCTAATTATCGCCTCTGACGACAACGCCTCCAGATATTTTGTAAAGCCATATCTGAAAAACAGCAAAATACCAGTAGTATTTTGCGGAATAAACTGGGGCATAGAAGAGTACGGATACCCGTATGATAACGCCACAGGAATGGTAGAGATTGCTCCAGTAACAGCTATTTTAGAAGAGATAAAACGGACTATAAATAGCCCATCCAGAGGTTTATACCTATCTGTTGATGTACCTACAGAACATATCGACTATTTTTGGTATAAAAAAACCTTTGCTCGGAATAGAGTTACTGTTGATAGCCACTTTGTGAAAACCCTGGCAGAGTGGAAGGCAGGATACCTTACAGGGCAGCGATATGATTTTATTATCATTGGCAACAATGGTGGCATCAAAAATTGGAACAAAAAGCAGGCTGAAGATTTTGCCTATAAAAATGCCAAAAAACTCACCGTAACCAACTATGACTGGATGATGCCCTACACAATGTTGGCTGAAACTAAAATCCCTGATGAGCAGGGAGAGTGGGCTGGAATGGTAGCCTTGGAAATTTTAGATGGCATGCACCCGTCTGATATTCCCATAGTACCCAATCGACGCTGGAGCTTTTTTGTTAATCACAAACTTCTTGAAAAGGCAGGTATTCAATTAAAGCAAGATTTTCTAATTAATGCCATAAGGATACAACAATGAGTCAACTCTTCACTTTGACTCCTAAACAAGCAACAAGATTTGTCACTTTTGTAGGCATCTGTTTTACAGCTCTACTGCTCTACACTTCCTGGATATACACCATTGAACAGGACCGTAAGTCTCTTGGCAAAGAGTCAGAATCTTTATCGCAGAACTTTACCCATTCATTAGTAACTGGTGTGCAGAGCATACATGATATTTCACTAATATTCCGAGTCTCTGAAAGTGTAACTGCTGATGAGTTTCAAATACTTTCTGAATCAATGCTCTCAAGAAACAAATTTCTAAAAGCGGTGCTCTATATGCCGTTAGTTAACGCAGAAAATAGAGAAATATTTAAGCAAAAAATGCGTGATATGGGCTACATCAGTTTTCAAAACATAGAGACTGCAAGCCCAATTCTAGACGAACACCTGGTGAGAGACCAGCACCTGCCGGTACAGTTTATTGAGCCATTCACAGTTAAAAACAGCACATTATTGGGCTGGGACCCTCTCTCCCATCCAACAATCTCTATCGCTATACAACAATCCATAAAAAGCGGCAGCCCCATAATGCTCTCTGTAAACGAAGAGACAACGAAGTTTAAAGGAGATATTTTTATACAGGCAATTTATGCTGGGCGTAATTCCCCTAAAACTACTGAGGAGCGAAGACAACGGTTAAGAGGGGCTATTGCACTTCTGTTAGATCCCAACAATCTAGCAACTGTAAAAATTCCCTCAAACATGGAAATGTCACTAATAGTCCGGGACAATAATACCCCTGATAGACAACAAATACTTTTTGAAAAAAAAGATTTAACTGACAAACCAAACAAACCAGTTTTTACCACAATTTTTGAAAATCACGATCTTTTTGCCACATCCCAGCAAACTTTTACCTTAAATATTAAAAAAAGAATTCATACAGAAGAGCTATCTTTATTACCTATGGGCATAGCTTTTTCAGCCGGTCTGATTTTAAGCATCTTGGGGGCCGCTCTTATTCGGGGGACGGTAAACAAAAACCTCATATTGTCCAACCGGAACATAGAGATTGAAAAAGAGGTACAACGGCAAACCTCCATGTTGAAGCTGGTCCTTGACACTATTCCAGTTCAGGTGTTTTGGAAGGATATCCAAGGTCAATTTCTTGGCTGCAACAAACTATTTGCAGCTAGTGCTGGCTATAAAAATGCTCACGAAATCATTGGTAAAACAGACTTTGACATGCCCTGGAAAGAGTATGCAAGAAATTTTAAACAGAATGACATGATAGTCCTTTCGTCAGGGTCGGCCATATTAAATTATGAAGTGCAAAAGAGCACGTCTGATGGCAAGCAAATCTGGCTGGAGACCAGCAAGATACCTCTGCCTGGATTTGAAGGAGAAATTATTGGTATTTTAGGGGTCCATGCAGATATAACAGAGCGCAAAAATGCAGAGCAGCAGGCCAAGAATCTGGTTTGTGAACTCAACTTCCAAAAATCCTCTCTGGATGAACATGCAATCGTCTCCACTTCTGATGTTAGAGGAAACATCACCTACGTCAATGATAAGTTTGTCAAAATTAGTGGCTATACAAGGGAAGAGTTGATTGGAAATAATCATAGAATGGTTAAATCCAATGAACACTCTAAAGAGTTCTACAAAAATATGTGGCAGACCATCACCAGTGGCAAACCCTGGCATGGAGAGGTGAAAAACCTGTCTAAAAACGGTGACTCCTATTGGGTAAGGGCAACCATTGTTCCCTTTTTAAACGACCGGGGAAAACCGTTTAAATATGTTTCAATACGGACAGACGTAACCCCTATGAAAAATCTTGAGACCAGCCTGCAAATCGCCAAAGAGGAGGCAGAAGCGGCTGGCAGAGCCAAAAGCGATTTCCTGGCTAATATGAGCCATGAAATCCGTACACCAATGAATGCAATAATTGGCTTGAGTCATCTCTGTCTGCAGACAACTCTTACCACTCGCCAGAAAGATTACATCAGCAAGGTTAATAGCTCTGCAACCTCACTACTACGCATTATCAACGATATCCTGGATTTTTCAAAGATTGATGCTGGTAAACTGGATATGGAGTCGATTGATTTTACCCTGGAGGAGGTTCTTGGTAACGCCTCTGCAATGATCTCCATTAAAGCTCAAGAGAAAAATTTGGAATTTCTCATGGAGACCGATAAAGAGATTCCTCCATGTCTGGTTGGCGACCCACTGCGTTTAGGACAGATTCTTATCAATCTTGCCAATAACGCCGTCAAGTTCACAGATCATGGTGAAGTTATCATAATTACCAAGCTTATAGAAAAGGACGAAGAGTCTATCCGGTTGCAGTTTACCATACAAGATACCGGAATAGGCATGACTCCTGAGCAACAAGCTGGACTTTTCCAAGCCTTCTCCCAGGCCGACTCATCGATTACCCGCAAATATGGCGGAACCGGACTGGGGCTGACAATTTCACAGCGGCTTATTGAGATGATGGGTGGAAAAATAATTGCTGAGAGCGAGGCAGGAGTCGGTTCCAAATTTATTTTTGATGCCAGATTTGGGGTATCAAGCCGGATAATTAAAAAAGTAATGGTCCCTACACAAGATTTGCGAGGCATGAAAGTCTTGACAGTAGATGATAATGAAAGTGCACGAAATATAACCTCAGAATATCTAGCCTCCTTTACCTTCAATGTGACAACTGCCAAGAGCGGTGTTGAAGCCATTGCCACTGTTAAAGAGGCAGACATTGCTGGAGAGCCTTTTAATTTAATAATCATGGACTACATGATGCCGGAGTTAGACGGTATTTCCACCTCGGCTAAAATCCGTAACGTTCTGGATTTAAACCAGAAGCCAGTGATCATAATGGCGACAGCTTATGGTGAAGAAGACGTAGTCAACCGAGCAAAAAATGAGGCGGAAGTTGATGGATTCTTGGTCAAACCAATAAGCCAAAACCTGCTCTTTGAGTCCATAATGGAGGCGTTTGGCAAAACTGGAAACAAGAGCACGCAAGAGACAGCAAGCTTTAATAATGGTGAAAATTTCAAGACTGCTCTATCTGGGGCAAAAATTCTTCTTGCAGAGGATAATGAAATCAACCAACAGGTTGCAATTGAGCTGTTAGAGCAGGCCAACATAACCGTCACTCTTGCTGTGAACGGCAAAGAGACAATAGACTTTATCGAAAAAGAGAGTTTTGATGGAGTGTTGATGGATGTACAGATGCCGGTAATGGATGGAATTACAGCTACACGATTAATTCGTAAAAACCAACGATTTGCCAACCTGCCAATTCTGGCCATGACCGCCAACGCCATGTCCGGCGACCGTGACCTCTGCCTTGATGCTGGTATGCAGGACCATATAGCCAAACCTATCGACCCTGACAACCTTTTCTCTACCCTTGTTAAATGGATAAAACCGGCAGAAAAAGAAGCTCCTCCAGACTTCAAAGTCAACGAGGATCTTCAAGAAGAGGAGATGCAGCCGATCTCTATCCCGGAAATTCCCGGTATAAACACCAAATCCGGCCTGAAACGCATGGCTGGCAATATCAATGGATATTTAAGTCTGCTGATTAAATTCAAAACAAACCAGGGTGGGGCCGAAGAGAGTATTCGCCACGCCTTAGCCACAAACGACATGCCAACTGCCGAACGCATTGCCCACACTCTAAAAGGTGTAGCAGCGACCATTGGTGCCGACTCTCTACAGTTAAAAGCCAAACGTTTGGAGGCGGCATTCAAAACACATACAAGCCAAGAGCAGATAGAGAGTTTGTTATCAGAGACAACCACAGAGCTATCGAAAATCTGTGCTGCTATAACCAGTGCCATACCTGAAGAGAAAAAGGCAGCCAGCCCCAAGTTGCTTATTGAGGATTCTGAGCAGCTCAACAGTGAAACTGTGGCCCTTATTAAAACAATATACAACCAACTGGAAATTTTTGATGCCGATGTAAAAAGCAGCTTGGAAAATCTAAAAAACACCCCACTATCTCAGATGCTGTTTGACTGTATTTATGAGATGGAAAACAGTATTGAACAATATGAGTTTGAAGATGCCCAAAAACGTTTAAAAGAGTATGCAGCCAAACACAATATTGCTCTGGAGTATACTGATGGGTGAGCAACTTAAAAAAACCTCTATATTGATTGTTGATGATACACTGAAAAATCTTGATGATTTGCAAAATATATTACAAGACATATATACAGTTTCTATAGCTAGAAATGGCCAGGTTGCTCTACAACTGTCTACTAATGATCCACAGCCAGATCTTATCCTGCTAAATATTTTACTGCCGGATATGGACGGCTACAAACTCTGTCGTCAACTTAAAAACAGCCAACCAACAGAAGATATTCCAGTGATTTTCATCATCCCCAATGGTGATAACCATGCAGAGCTGGAGGGGCTGAAGGTTGGTGGAAATGAGTTTATATATGAACCATTAAATCCTAATACAGTAAAGATGCGAATAGAGACCCAGTTGACACTTCGCAAGTTAATCAGTGATACAGAGAATAAAAACCACCAAAAAAAGAGTGTAGACCGCCTGCAAATTGCTTTGCAAAATGGCAAGCTTGGGTTTTGGGATGTCAACCTTATAAGCGGAGAACAGGTTCTAAACAATGCAGGAATAGATGTTTTCGGTCACTCTTCAACGCAAGAGTTTATGTGCCGTGAAGATTGGATTGCCACACTTCATCCAGATGACAAAGAGCGGGTTTTAGAGGCAGGTGCAAGCTACCGCTCTGGAGCAAGCAATGAATACGATTTAGAATACCGGATCATCACCCCTGGCGGTGAAGTGCGCTGGGTTAATTCTAAAGGTACAGCTACAGAGTGGGACCAGCATGGCAACGCCACCAGAATGTTGGGAACAGTAGCCGATATTAGTCAACGCAAAAACTTAGAGGCATCATTGATCAATGCCAAAGATGTGGCAGAAAAAGCCAGCCAGGCTAAAGACAACTTTCTAGCTAATATCAGCCATGAAATTCGTACACCTCTAAATGCTGTGATCGGTTTGACTCACATTTGCCTGCAAACAGATATGAGAAATGAACAGAGAGAATATCTTGATAAAGTTTATCTCTGCGCTAACTCGCTTCTATCCCTGATCGACAACATCTTGGATTTTTCAAAAATTGAAGCGGGAAAATTATCTATGGAGAGTTCTCACTTTTCTTTAGATAAACTACTCAACGAATTGGTAGCAACTTCCAACATTAAATGCCAGGATAAAGGTCTGAAACTTCTGCTGGAGATAGACCAGAATGTTCCCAAACAACTAGAAGGTGACTCACACCGTTTGGAACAGGTGCTAAACAATTTGGTTGGCAACGCCATAAAATTTACCGAAAAAGGCAATGTAACTATTTATACTGAACTGCTGGAAGAGAGCAATAGCAGCACACTTCTTAAATTTACCATCCAAGATTCCGGTATTGGCATGAACTCTCAAGAGGTTGCTGAACTATTCCATGATTTTTTCCAGGCTGATCCATCAACCACCAGAAAATATGGCGGGATAGGGTTGGGGCTGACTATAAGCAAAAGTCTTGTGGAGTTGATGGGTGGGGAGATAAAAGTAGAGAGTAAACCAGGTGAAGGGAGCCGGTTCTCCTTTTCAGCCAGGTTCAATAAAGCACATGGTTATATAGCCGATATATTGACAAGTTCAGATGATAGTGCCAACCTTGGGACTTCGCAGGCAGATGCAGCAATCAGAGCAGAACCAATGCAGCAATATACCGATGCAGAACCTGATCTACTGGCCCCGTTATTTCAACAGGCTGTAGATCTTCTTCTAGAGTATGACTCTTCTGTTGAAAGAGTTGTCAAAAAAATCATCCCGTTAGTGCAAAACGAAAACCGAAGGACCAGGCTTTCCGCTATACAAAAGGCACTTGGAGAGTATGATTTTGAAAAAAGTTTAATAATTTTTCAAGAATGGGCTAAAGCTGAAGACATAGATCTAGAGGTGTAGCAAATATTGTCAACATTAGGCCAGAACACCGTAAACATCATTAAACAGCATCAAGATAGCCACAAATAGCAGATACACTGCTAACTGTATGGATAAGCAATATGTCAAATAGCAATACTGACAAACAGACTATTTTGGTGGTTGATGATACAGCAGAGAATCTTGATGTATTAAAAGGTGCTCTACTTCCCGATTTTAAAGTCAGGCTAGCTCCGAATGGTAAGGTCGCATTAAAAGCGGCTAACGTAAAACCCCATCCTGACTTGGTACTGTTAGACATCATGATGCCGATAATGGATGGCTTTGAAGTGTGCAGAAGGTTAAAAGCTTCTGAAGCTACTAAAGATATTCCTGTTATTTTTGTTACGGCAAAAACTGGAGAAGATGATGAGCTTGAAGGGCTTAAACTAGGAGCTGTGGACTATATTACCAAACCAATCAGCATCCCTATTGTCAGAGCCAGGGTCAATGCCCACCTTGAGCTACGAAAGTCTAAACAGCAGCTTGATAGACACAACAAACGTCTGCTTTATGAGCGGGAGTTGATCGAAAAAATTATCCTTAAAATGCGGGATGCAGATGTTTTTGATAACCGTAATTTACGTTATCTTATCTCTCCAGTAGAAGAGACTGCTGGAGATATGCTCATTTCAACGTTTACCCCTGATGGCCGGCAGTTGGTTCTGCTTGGAGATTTTACCGGTCATGGACTTCCTGCAGCTATAGGTGGTCCACTGGTTACATATATTCTCTATGAGCTAGCGATGCGTGGGGAGTCTGGGGAGTCAATTTTAAGCGTTATTAACAGCCAGCTTTATGCCAGGCTACCAACCGGTATTTTTTTTGCAGCTTTTTTTCTCGAAATCTCCCCGGAACGAGACATAGCTACCATATGGAATGCAGCAATACCTGATGGGGTTGTTCTCAGAAAAGGTGATATTGTTAAACAGTTACCATCCAACTTACTGCCTCTAGGGGTAACTAGCTCCATTGATACTGCCAAAGCCGCCAACAAAATCCCTTTAGAAACAGGAGATCGCATATTTATTTTTTCAGATGGAATTGTCGAAGCAAGGGGTAACAACCGTGAGATGTTTGGGTATAAGAGAATAGAGGATTACATCAAACAATTGGCACTGGCAGATGAAAACTTTAAAGAGCTGCTATCTTTACTAAACAACCACGTTGGCTCCTCTATTCACGATGATGACATCACTCTTGCAGAGATACGGTTTTAAACTGATCATGCTTGGAGAGGAGTAGTGGGAAAAAAAAGCAAAAAACCATCGGTTCTTATTGTCGATGACGTGCCTGAAAATTTGGACATACTAATAAACACTCTAAAAGGTGAATATACAGTACGTCTTGCAAAAAATGGCAAATTGGCTTTAAAGCTGGCGAAGGCAGAGCCACAACCTGATATTATTTTGCTGGATATCATGATGCAAGTCATGGATGGCTACGAAGTATGCCAGCAGCTAAAAGCTGATAGCTCTACAGAGTTGATTCCCGTGGTATTTGTTACTGCAATGACCGCTGTGAAAGATATCAGCAAAGGGTTGGGACTTGGTGCACACTACTATTTGACAAAACCCATAGACCCACAAAACCTATTGGCTGTTGTCTCATCAGTACTAGAAAAACAGAAACATCTGCATGAGTTAAAAGAAAATAGCAATAAAACCATAGATACTTTTAGATTGATTCATAGCGGACTTTTTCATTTTAAAACCCTTGAAGAAGCCAGAAACCTGGCTATGCTTTTAGCCAAAACCTGCCCGTTCCCAGACAGGTGTTATGGTGGTCTAAAAGAGTTGATGCTCAATGCTGTTGAACACGGAAACCTTGGCATCACCTACTCCCAAAAAGACGGGATGGACGTGGCTGCTCTTGAAGAGGAAGTATCCCGCCGCTTGGCACTATCCAAATATGCCAATAAAACTGCATCCATTCTAATTGAACGTAGCGATAAAGAGATCCGCTTCTTGATATCGGATCAAGGTGATGGTTTTGACTGGCAAATATTTATGGAGTTTGATCCTGCACGTATTTTTGATACCCATGGCCGGGGTATTGCCATGGCCAACTCTGCATTTTTTGATAGGGTTGAATACCGGGGAAACGGCAGTGAAGTTTTAGCTGTGATAAATATTGAGCCAATAGAATCTTTATAACCAAAACTTCAATGCTCTATGATCCCTTTGTTTAGATGTCCAATAGTATGATTGATAAAAAAAGTTGATACATTGACAATAGCTTCAGTAAATTTACCCAAGGTTTGCTGTGCAACCCCCATATTTATAATGCAAGGCTGTTTTAAGGCTGGATAACAAGAGTCTTTTTATAGCAATTTATAGCCTTATCCATCTGCCCTAGCTGATGAAAACATAACCCGGTTTGCAGTGCCTCTGCCGCTCTGCTCTTTCTGTCAGTAATTTCATTATTTAATCTGGAATTTTCTAAATCTTCCATGATTAGACTCACACACTGTTTATTTAAGTGACTCAGCCAACCTGACCAAACCAATAAACTCAGCCCGGTAACCAAATTGATCTGCACCTTTACCACTATTAGCCAGAGCAATGATATCCTTTTGGCTATACTCTCCAGTATATTTTCCGCCTCGGAGTTTTTGACCAAATGCAGCAACTGCAGCAGCAAAGCGCATATCGTCAGAGAGAGCCTCCACCCCTTTTAGAAGATCACCATCATCAATAGCTCTACTGATCAAGCGGCTTTTTGTCTCATTGGGGAGTTTGTAACGCATTTTGAGAAATGCAAACTCTCCAACATTTGCACTGGATTTCTTACTTTCAGCAATTTTTTTACCATACCGTAAAGGTTCAACCAACTTCCCACCACCATCGGCAAGAGCTACCTCATAGATAGCAGTCACAGTGTGGCCTGCTCCTATATCACCTGCATCCACTGCATCATTGTTAAAATCCTCACGACCAAGAAGACGGGTCTCATAACCTATCAGGCGGTACTCAGAAATCCGCTCCGGGTTGAACTCCACCTGTATTTTAACATCTCTGGCGATAGGAAAAAGGTTGGCTGTCGCCTCTTCAACCAGAACTTTACGAGCTTCGTTCAGGTTATCTATATAGGCAGCAATACCGTTACCATTTTGGGCCAACTCCTGCATCAGGCGATCATTATAGTTGCCCTGCCCAAAGCCCAAAACTGAGAGAAAAACTCCACTTTTACGTTTTCGCTCAATCAAGCCTTTAAGGGCAGAAACATCAGTAGTACCAACGTTAAAATCACCATCAGTAGCCAGGATTACCCGGTTTACACCGCTTTTGTCAAAGTTCGCCTCTGCCAAAGAGTAGGCCAGTTTAATACCGGCTCCACCAGCAGTAGAACCTCCGGCTGTCAGTTTGTCCAGAGCCGTAACTATCTTATGCCGCTCTTTGACTGGGGTAGGCTCTAAAACTGTTCCTGCTGCACCGGCATAGACAACAATTGCTACGGTGTCGTCCGGCTTCAGAGAGTCGACAAGAAGTTTTAAACCGTTTTTGAGAAGAGGTAGTTTATCCCTGGCCCCCATAGAGCCTGAAACATCGATTAGAAACACCAGATTACTCTTTTTAACCGCTTTGGTTGCAGCAAAACCCTTGATACCGATATGAAGCAGACGGGTCTCTGGGTTCCAAGGGGTGGTATAGAGAGCTACAGATGGTTTAAATGGTCGGCTCTTATCGGTTGGGGCGGCATAATCATAGTCGAAATAGTTAAGCATCTCCTCAACTCTAACTGCAGCAGGTTGAGGCAGTCGTCCGGCATTGATCTGACGACGAACAAAACTATAAGAGGCGGTATCAACATCAACAGATAAAGTTGATACCGGTTTTTCAGTAGTAAGATGGACCGGATTTAACTCCAACTCTGCAAAACGGTCCCGCTCCTCACCATCAACCACAACCGTAGCTACATCATCCCGGCCATGGGCCAGCCTGGGCAGCTCCTCTACAATCTGGGTAGCACCAAATTGCTGCAGACCAATTCGTTTAGAGAGCATGGTGCTCTGCTCTCTCTGCCGGGCAATCCTGGCTGACTTCATCGCCATAACCGGAGCAGAAGGAGCGTAGGCTGCATTAGGAGCACTGCTAGCCATGCTAGAGCTGCCTAAATAACTAATGCCTCCACCCTCAGAGACATCATAGTCAACCTGTGGAGGCATATAACTGTGGGCTATTCCAGGCTGGCTTGGTGGAAGAAAATGTGGTTGTGCAACTGCCGGAGCAACTTTCTTGGCAACTGCACCTGACATAGGAACCGGCTCAGGTTGAGGCATATCTGCTGCTGGCTCTACAACCACCGCCTCAGGTTTTTGCGACAACTCTTTTTTGGCAAGAGTATTTGTCAACTTTTGGGGCTGGGCCGGGACAAAATTATCCTGGCTCATACCGGGAACCTGCTTTTGAATCTGCGGGACTAAAACCACCACTAAACCTGCTAAAGCCAATGCAGTTGCTGCGGCCATCTGTCTAGAACTGATATCCATCATCCAATCTCCTATAAGTTTAAAAATATGGGCTGTTATAGAGATTAGACTGCCACTGGATGTAGATCCTTGGAATTTTTTTTCAGATTGTCGTTCAAAAGCCTCCATTGCAGCCTGAATAGCCATCTTTTTAGCAGTTTCACTGGCAGGAGGAGTCGGTTCGGCATTTAAAGCTTTGTTGATATCTGTATCTTTGAGATCTGTTTTTTTCATGAGCGATCTCCCATATCCAGACAGGTAGTAAGATGTTTTCTAGCTTCAGAAAGTCGCCAGGAAATTGTTCCCTCAGCACACTGCTGGGCCTCACCTGCTTGGAGATGGTTAAAACCTTCGCCGTGTACTAGAAGCACTGCCATTCGCAAACTGTCCGGCAGCAGAGCGATGCAGCGTCTTATCATGCTGGCAAAAAGAGAGTTTTCGGGGTTGCCGCTTGCAGCCTGAAACTGGTCAAGATCCCAGGCGGTATCCTCCCTCTGATCCCGGCTAGTTTTTTTCCGGTGAAAATCCCTGGCAGCGTTTAATGTTATGCCGTAAAGCCAGCTAGAAAATGCCGCCTCCCCCCGGTAGCCATTAATAGCTCCTGCCAGTTTGACACACACATCTTGAGCCACCTCTTCTGCATCCTCTTTTAGTCCGCTCCAACGATATGCAAGTTTATAAATCGCACTATAGTGACGCTCTAAAAGAGTGGAAAAGGCTGCCCTATCGCCATTTTGTGCCAACTCCACCAATCTGCCATCATCACATGCTTCCATGCAGCCTCCAAAAACCAACACGGGTAAAATTTAACTTCTTACACATTTTAGATGCAATAGAGACAGAGATCCTTGGAATTTTATATATACTAAATGTTCTGTTGATAAGATTAGTATACACCTAATTGAGTTAAAAAGAGAGCCAGTATTTATTGTGGAAAAGATCTTTTTTCACTGTTGACGTTGTTAGCTGGAAGATGAAGAGCTTTAGCCGTAATATCTCATAGTGTCTATACTGGTCATTGACAAACAGCTACTTAACCAAGGGAAACAGAGTGGAAAAAACCGTTGCTGTACTACTAGCTGGAGGGAGGTCACGGCGTATGGGAGGCAGAGAGAAAAGCCTGCTCGCATTTGCCGATACAACCCTGATTCACCACATCTACAAACGTCTAGCTCCTCAAGTTGACAAGGTGGTAATAAGTGCTAACGGCAACCCAGAACGCTTTGCAATGGCGGATATTCCAGTAGTTCCTGATCTACGCCAGGACAGAGCTGGACCTCTTGCCGGTTTGGAGGCGGTTATGACTGTTTATAACGCACCATGGTTTCTAACCGTTCCCAGTGATACCCCAATGATTCCACTTGATCTGCTCAAGGGGCTAGGCAGTAAAATTACTATTGACAAAAAAAAGGTTGTTATAGCTAAAAGTGGTCAGCGACACCACCATGTTATCGGCCTATGGCCCAGAGAGGTGTTGCCACTCATCAGCAAGGCGTTAGATGATGATCAACGGGCTATTAAACATTGGCTGGCGGCTAATCCACATCAGGTGGTGGAGTTTGCATTTTCCCAAGATGGCAGCGACCCATTTTTTAATATCAATACCCCTGAAGAGCTGCTACTTGCAAAAGCTAAATTTTCCCTCTAGACCGGATGACGCACAAATTATACCCGGGCTAGCAGCCAAATTAATACTGCTGATCATCCCACATATCTTTGGTAAAGCGTACAGATTTATTCCGCCCGCTCTCTTTGGCTTTATAGAGAGCAACGTCAGCATATTTAAGAGTTTTCCAAAACCCATCCTCATCTTCAGGATAGATGCTAATTCCAATACTGATGGTTTTTTTGATTGGCGACTGGCCTTTTACCTGAAACTCTGTCGACTCAACCTGTTTACGCAGTTTTTCGGCTAGCCCCATCACCTCATCAGCCTCTATATCCACCAGGATAATAATAAACTCCTCGCCGCCAAAACGGACAACCAGATCAGACTGCCTGACTGTCTCTTGAAGTATAGTGGCAGTTTTTTTCAGCACCTCATCACCAACATCATGACCGTAGGTGTCGTTCACCTGCTTGAAGAAATCCAGATCACACATCAACAAGCCGATTTTTTTGCCCCGGCGTTTACTACCAGAGCATAAATTGTTGGCACACTCTTGGAGAAAACGCCGATTGTGCAGACCGGTCATGGGATCAACCAGAGTTGAAGCACGCAAGGAGGCTGTCAACCGTTTTGCTTCAACAACAGGTAACGCCTCTTTAATGAACTGGGATGCTTTATCAATTTGAATGGCAACTGTCTCTCTATCAAACCTCTCCTTACGATCATCTAAGACAAACTGCACTACACCAATAATTCCTCCTCCTATAGCCATTGGAATACAGACATGTTCCATGGCCTCATCCAGATGGAGAAACTGTTTACACACTTTATTAAAAGCCAGTGAGGAGATTGGGTGACCTGTTCTCTTGGCTTTACACATTCCACACTTTTCCATTATATCTGGACTACAGTGGATATCCTGCTCTTGAAGGTTCAGAGGGTAGACCACCTTCATTACATCATGACCCTCATCCACCTCATAGATAACCACGGTAGGAAAGCCAATATCAACAACAAGCACATCCCAAAGCCTGGAGTAGACCTCATCGCAGGTCTCATCCTCTTCTATCACTTTGCGAAAGCGGCTAAGGTCACTGATAGAGTCCATTAACGCATTAAACTCGAAAGAGAGAGTTCCAATCTCATCAGACGAGTTGATTGCAATACACTGGGTCTGGTCAAGATTGCCACGACCTTGAGCCACCTCTTGCAGTCCAGCAATCACTTTTACCAGGCGTTTGGTGATACTCTGGCCGATTATATAGGCTACCAACATAGTGACAACAGCAAAAAAGGCCGCCATAGCCATTGTGATCAACCTGAGGCCAGCGACAACCCGTTCAACCTCTTTCATGTCAATATTACTTACAACAATCCAACCCCAGGGTTTAAACTCCTTTAGATAAGATATTTTTTTCAGAAGAGCACCTTCCTCTACGACAGCTTCAGGCCATGAGTGTTCAACAAACCTACCTTCCAGACTTTTAGAAGCTTTGACAAACTCACTAAAAATAAACTTGCCGTTTGGGTCAGATATTGAAGCTAAATCTTTACCCTCAAGCTCTGGCATAAGAGGATGCAGCACCATAACCGGGGTCTCATCTATTATCAAAAAAACCTCATTTTTCCGGTAACGGATCTGCCTTATAAGATCAATAGCCTGTTTTTTTGCATCTTTTCTATTGTAGACTCCACTACTCTCCAACTGCTGAAAATGGTCCAAGATACCGTAGACCACACTCACAGTCTGCACTGTTGCCTTCTTCTCCCCCTCCATCACCCGTTTTTCGACATAAGGGAGAAAAAATAGAACTGTAACAGCAAGAATAAGTGCAACACCAAGAAAGGAAATGAAAGGAATTTTTACTTTAATCGACCAGTTGCGAACAGACCATAAGCCGAATGAACCAATAGAACTATTCATCTTACGAAACTTGGTCATTTCAGATTTATTGCAGCTATCAATCATCTTATAAATATCCTAATTATTTTAGCAAAACATTAAAACCATTAGGCAAATTATACTCCGCCAAAAGCCTGATAAACTTTTTTAATATTCTCAACTTATAACCATACTGGACATAATAGTAATTGTACTACAACATCAATTAATTAAAAAGTGATGCCTCTCCTGAAGTTATATTTTCATGCTTTTGCACAATTTTTAATGAAAAATTATATTTGTGCTATACTCTGACTCAAGATTTAGAGCAGGAAAATACTAGCAACTTAAACACGAACCATATAAAAAATGATGAAAGCACTTTTTAAACCGGATATTTCAATCTCTGTATGTAATAAAAAACAGACTCCACAGTAAAAAGGTATCAGACAAGCCATGTCACTACCAAACCCTAAAATTACTGAACATATTGACATAATTAAAAACTGTAAACTTTTTGAGAGAATTGCACCGAAAGTCTATCAAAAAGATATTGAACGTTGCGATGTTATTCTTGTCGATACCAATGAGGTCGTAATTGATATTGGTAGTGACAATAGCAATACGTATATGGTTCTTGATGGAGTTTTATCAATACATCTAGAGAAGCTCGACAATACACCAATTCGCTATGTCAAGAGTGGTGAAACAGTTGGGGAGTTGTCTCTTTTGGGTGAGACAAAAGCCACAGCAATAGTTACTGCCTGCAACCCTTGTCACCTTCTGGTCATTCCCAGAAAATTAATGTGGGGACTGATTCGCAGGTCGGCTCACGTCTCACAAAATCTGCTCTTTATCCTGACTGACTGGATAATATTGGACAACGAACGGTTTATAGACCGCACAAAAGAGGTAGAAAATCTTAAAAATTTAAGTCAGCTCGATGGGCTTACCGGATTGATTAACAGAAGGGAACTGGATAAAATAATCAACAGGATCTACACCCGTAGCCAGATGAGCGGCAATCCGTTTTCTATTATCATGATTGATGTGGATCATTTTAAAAAATATAATGACAACAACGGCCATCAAGGTGGCGATCAGGCACTAATTGCACTGGCTAATGTATTAAAAGAGGAGATTCGCCCTGGAGATATTGCTGGCCGTTATGGTGGCGAAGAGTTTACTGTTGTGCTGCCGGACTCAACAGCAAATGATGCACTCCACGTTGCCGAACGACTACGCAAGGCAACAGAGATAAAACCTATTATAAGCACAAAAGGCACCAGCCTACCTTCAATAACTGTCTCCATTGGCATTGGCGAATCAACCAACGACAGCAACATTGAAGATCTTATCAAGCTGGCTGACAGCAATCTCTACAAGGCCAAAAAAAGTGGTAGAAACTGCTGCTGCCTATAAGTGTATGGATAATATGTAATAAATGATCATGCGTATTATAATAATTCTGGTTATACTCTATGCAATTGTCTCTTTTGTTCTATGGAAACGTGGCATACAGATAGGCCTGACTGCCAAAGGAAGAACAGCTCTATTTAGAGGGATGCTTATAGCCATCAGGCTGTTTTTGCGAAGGTTTGGTTTGTAAACTAGAAGCACAACATTTCATCTTATAAATGCAGATTTATCCATAAAAGGGGGGAAAATCTTCCCCTGGTCAGCCAACAGCCTTACTACTGCGGTTATAGTTCTCTGTGCCTCATCAACCTCACTACGTGGCTTTGGTCCCAACATAGTCAACTCTTCGGTTAATATAGCCCCGGCCCTTTGCGACATATTTTTAATAATTTTATCCACCAACTGCCTGTCGGCCCCTTTTAATGCTATTGGCAGCAGTGGGTTTGGAATCTCCTGCAAAAGAGTCTTCAGATCACTATCTTCAAGTTTTAACAGATCTTCAAATCTAAATAGAGAGGAGCATATTGCTTGGCAAAGAGGCGGGTCCCTGCTGGAAATATAGTCAATAACCCCCTCGGCTGACTCTCTATCCAGCAGGTTTATTATCTTGGCTACTTTTTCAATACTCATAAAATATTCGGGACTAAATCAATGGTTTGTGCCAAATGCTTGCCTCGAACTTACGATTCAAGGTTTATACCCTTTAGCGGTTGTCTCAAGCAAGTTTCTGCTCTATCTTCAAAGCCACATTGGAGAGCTACAATTTTCCGGCTTTGTGCTCTTGGCAACAACTGGATAGAGAATATACGAACAAAAAAAGATTAATTCCCATAATTAAGGATTAGATAATGGCTGACATAACAATAAAAGATGATGATGACATACCGGCATTTACGGTTCATGGAGAGGGTGATGACCAGATGCAGACCATTGACATGCTTACCTCTGCTCCAATGATGCTAATGACATTGATGGATATTCTCGAGCAAGATGCACTAAAACCTGAGGCTCAAGGTTTAAGGGATCAGGTTCTGGGTGTTATGAATATGTGCGGTTATGACTCAGCACAGTTTAACAAAACTGATGCAGGTTCAGCACAACTCAATAAAATTGAGATAGATTTAGCCCAAGTTGACAAAAATTAGATAGATTAACCAAAAACTTTATCCATATATATCGGTTTGGGCTTTCAAAATCCTATAATAACTGGCTCTGCTGATATTTAATTTATTGACAATATCAGTAACCCCAAACCCTTTATCTCTAAGATCTAGAATCTCTTTGGTTTTGGCTTTGGCTGTTGGTTTTCTGCCAAGGTATTTTCCTTCATCTTTAGCTCTAGCTATCCCCTCTCTCTGCCGCTCCAACAGTAGATCATTCTCAAATTTGGCAACAGCTTCCAGCGTTGCAATCATGAGCCTGCCGTTTGGAGTACCGCTATCCAACCCTGGCTCCAGAACAACAAGTCGAACACCACGCTCTAAAAACTTGGTAGTCAACTTTACCAAATGGCTGGTTGAACGGGCTAGGCTAGCCAGGGTGGCAACCGTAAAGACATCCCCCTTGCCGGATCTGTGAATTGCCAACTCAAGCTGCTCTCGCAAACCTACGCTGCTGGTCTGTTCAGAAAAAACTTTATCACAACCAGCCTTCTCAAGCCTCTCTATATGAGCATCAAAATCAGCTTGCGACTCCAGTATTGATGATCTTGCATAACCAATATTCATTTTATTGACTCCTAGTAAAACATCTCACATGACTCTTAGATACTGTGACACTATTTGTCTCAAAAGTCAAATAGCATTTATATGAGACACTTTTTAGAAGTTTTTTAGTACCGGTCATACATGGTTTTTTGGTTTTTAAGCATATAGTATGTTGATTTATTTAATATGTTTCTCAATAAACTCGCTGATCCTAGCTACCCCATCTTGAATATTTGCAAAAGATGTTGCATAGGAGAAGCGCAGATGTTCTCCAGGGCGGTGCTGACCAAAATCAAGACCAGGAGTGACTCCAACTCCAGCCTCATCCAGAAGCATGTTGCAAAACTGCCTGGAGTCGGCAATCCCGGTCTGCTCTAAAAGCCTTGAAATATCGGCATAAATATAAAATGCCCCCAACGGCTCCACAGCAATTTCAAAGCCTGACTTTGTCAATGCATCCAGCAAAAAAACCCGGTTTTTATTATATTTCTCTAGCTGCTCTTGAAAAACATTACCACACTCAAAAGCTGCCATGGCTGCATATTGGGAGATTGACGAAGCACTTATAAAAAGGTTCTGCTGCAACATCTCCACCGCCCCTAAAGCATCTTCTGGGACAATCATCCAGCCCAACCGCCAGCCGGTCATGGCAAAATATTTGGAAAATCCGTTGATAACCACTGCCCGGTCAGAAAACTCAAGAGCGGTCTGGGCCGATTGACCGTAGGTAATGCCGTGGTAGATTTCGTCAGAGATCAGCAAACCGCCATGATTTTCAATCAGGGTCGTTACCTCAGAAAAGTCTTGCTCTGAAATCAGTGTGCCTGTCGGGTTGGATGGGGAGGTAACTAGAGCACCCCGCAAGCCTTTTTTCAACTCCGGCTGTAAGAGAGCAGCGTTGAGCTGATAGTTGCTCAGCGGTCCAACAGGAATGCGAACCGGCTCAGCGTTTAAAAGTTGGATCATATTGGAATAGCATGGATAACCCGGATCTGAAATTGCGAATCTATCACCAGGGTTCAAAAGAGCACCGAAGGCCAGCATGAAAGCTCCGGAACTGCCGGAGGTGATGACAATACGCTGCGGTGAGACCTCAACACCATACTGACTCATATACCATCTGGCTATTCCCTCTCGAAGTTGCTTACTGCCGGTAGCCAGACTATATTTGGTCTGATCCATATCCAGTGCTTTGCGGGCTGCTGCCAGAATAGGTTCTGGTGTGGCAAAATCAGGCTCTCCAACCTCAAGATGAATAATATCTCGACCCTGAGTAGATAGCTCATCAGCTCTACGCAGAACCTCCATAACATAAAAAGGCTGAATGTTGTCAAGTTTCTCTGCCCAATCCATATCAACCAATAATCCTCTTTGTAAATTATTTCAAATAATGGCATTTATTTGTAAAAATATTATGCTAAACTTGTGGATGATGATAGTAAAAACATGATCAACTCCATAACTGTCAAGTTAACTGCAAAATGTCGGAGATCAATACCGGGAGTAACATGAAAAGTTTTCGTAAAGAGCTGTGGTTTAACATTAAATATCGCCGGGAATTCATTAATATAACCAGCCAAATTGAAGAGTGCCTGGCCCAGAGCGGTATACAAGAGGGGCTGATCTTAGTCAACGCAATGCACATCACCGCCTCAGTTTTTATCAACGACGATGAAGGCGGCCTCCATCAAGACTACGAAAAATGGCTGGAGCACCTTGCCCCACACGAGCCAATATCCCAATATAAACATAATAACACTGGTGAAGATAACGGCGACGCACACCTAAAAAGACAGATTATGGGGCGAGAGGTTGTGGTTGCGGTAACTAATGGTATGCTTGACTTCGGACCTTGGGAACAGATCTTCTATGGTGAGTTTGATGGCGGCAGAAAAAAACGGGTTCTGGTAAAGATTATTGGGGAGTAAAGATGAGTGACCGCAGCAAAAAACGGGATGGAGCAACTCTAACAACTGGAGTTGCTATAAACCGGGTTTTAGAGGCAGAGCAGAGTGCACTACTGGCTATTGCCAAGAGTCGCCAAGATGGTGAGGCTATTATACTTTCTGCCCAGCACAAAGGGGTAGAAATTGCTGCCAGAGCCGATCAACGAATAAGCAGGATTATCAAAAAACGTTCTAAAAAAAATAAAAAGTTTCTCAACAAATCTAAACATAGCAACAACAACCTGGCAACACAAAACAGTCCAGAGATAGCCAAGATTGATTTAGAAAAAATTGTCGAAGAGTTGGCAGCCAAATTGACCCATGGAGAACCTTTAACAGTGGCTGCAAAAAATTAATGCGTGGTTTTGTCTATGTTCAAGCCAGAATGCAGGCCAGATATGGCGAGCGTTTGGATTCAGCCGCCTGGAACCGTCTGGAGTCATCTGCCAGCTTTAGCGTTTTTCTTAAAAATACCCGTGAAACGTCCATGGCCCCGTGGGTAAGTGCCGTCGATGACGACGTTGACATCCATGAACTGGAAGATCTTCTAAAAAACCATCTCTTTATTTTTATTCAAGAGGCGGAATCTTGGGTTCCTACCGAGTGGAAAGCGGCAGTCGGCTGGTGTAAAAAGCTCTTTGAGCTATCTGAAGAGGATGGTCTCTCAAGCTGGTTAAAACAGTGGCGTAGTCTATGGCCTACAAAAAAAAATCAGCAGCAACTTGAAGAGTTGATAACCCTGATTCAACACCATTACCAGCATTTCATATCTCTTGACGATCCAGATCATGGCAGCTCTGCCCGGCAAGATTTAAAATACGCTTTAGAGTTAAGATTCCGCCGTTTTGCAGCTACCCCTGGAGCTTTGTTTGTCTATCTGCTACTACTGGCTTTGGACTATGAACGGTTGCGAGGTGATCTGGCAAGCAGACTGCTTTTTGGTGATGAACATGAGGTAGATAGTTGATGATTTCCAGGCCACAACCAGCCCACCGCTTTCAACTACTATGCTCTCTAGAAGAGCTACCACAAGCCATGGCAGCACTTGGCCGGGTTTTTGGTGTGCAGTTGGAGAGTGGTGTTGAGCTGGAAAAACTTGACAGGTTCCCCACCTTAACTCCAGAGCTGGCCCAACGCCTAAGCCGTTACCGGGAGCTGGCCGACCGCTTCCAAACCTACTGGCCCAAGGACTCCTCTACAGCCAAAACGATCCCCAACAGCAGAGCGTTAAACCTGCTGGACCAGACTGTTCTAGCTCTTGAATCTTGGCGTGAAGAGGCAGAGCCGGTTATTGAGCAACTCCAGGAGATAGAGGGAGTTGGCGTTGACCTGGCCCTACTCTTTGAGATGCTCACCCATCTGGGAGAGAGCACCCTGGATTTTTCCAACATATCCAACCCAGCCTCTGATGGTGAAGAGCGGATTTTAAACTCTAGTCTCTTTGTTGTACCAGAGATTCTAAAAGAGCCTCCTCCCATAGAACCGTCAACCTTGCTAAGAGTAATAAGCGGGGAAGATAACACCTTTTTAGTGGCAGTAGGCTTGCCCAATGCCATCCAGCCTCTTGACGACTGGGTGGTTGCAGCACAAGGCAGGGAGTTTACCATGCCAAAATGGTGTAACGGCGATGTAAAAGATCTGCTTGTTGAGACGGTGCAGCGAATGGAGAGCAACCAACAGAGCCAGAGCAAACTGTGGCAACAGCTAAATGGGATAGGAGAAAAATTTGCAGTATCCAGCCTGTTACAGACCACCAAACAGTTGGAGTGGTTTTTTTCGGTTATGGAGAGTGCAGCCTCCAATGAGCAGTTAGCTCGTGTTGAAGGTTGGACCGACGGTCAAACGGCAAGCTCCATCAACAACTATTTTGAAAAGGCCGGTATTAACGCTCTGGTGGATATTGACAAAAGCCTTGCTAAAAACCCACCAATCTTACTGGTCAACCCCAGTTGGGCTAAACCATTTGAGATATTCCCCCGGCTTATTGGGGTTCCAGGCCGGAACGAGGCCGACCCCAGTCAGTTGCTGGCGGTGATAGCTCCTCTTCTTTTTGGTTTTATGTTTGGCGATGTAGGCCAAGGGGCGGTATTAGCTCTGGCCGGTCTTGTTTTAAGAAAACGGTTTGCAGCAGCTTGGTTGCTTATCTCCGGCGGAGTGTCGGCTATATTTTTTGGTATTTTGTTTGGCAGCATTTTCAGTCGTGAGGATATCTTTGCTCCACTATGGCTGCACCCAACCCAAGAGCCGTTGACAGTCCTCGCTCTACCCATGTTTTTAGGCTTTTCACTGATAATAGTCGGGATGTCTCTAGATGCTCTTGGGGAGTTCTGGTCTGGTAACGGTAAAAAATGGCTGCTTACTGATGGTGGAATAACTATTTTATATGTTGGGCTGGCTGCTACTTTTTTTCATCAAGACGGGCTGCTGGTTGCTGCTAGCGGTCTTGCCTGGTTTCTTATAGGAAACTACCTCAGCCACAAGAGTTTTTTAAAGGTTTTAGGTCGAGTTGGGCACCTTATTGAACTGCTAATGCAGTTGGGGGTCAATACCCTCTCCTTTGCCCGTGTTGGAGCTTTTGCCCTGGCCCATGCCGGGCTATCCATGGCGGTGATGACTCTGACTGAGCTTCCTGAAAGTATTGTCCTCAGTTATATAATACTCTTTTTTGGCAATGTTCTGATTATTGCTCTAGAGGGGCTGGTGGTATCGGTACAGACCACCCGTTTGATTCTTTTTGAATTTTTTGTCCGTTTTTTACATGGTACCGGCAGGCCGTTTAGACCCCTTCCGGCACCGCCAATCTAGTCTGTTTTTTTATATATTTTTTTAGGAGGCTTTTATGTCACCACGCACCAAAATGGCTTTTGCTCTCACTCTATTTACCGCTGTTCTTGCTGGTGTTGTCACCTGGTTTTTTGGCAACATGGAGGCATTGGCCTCAGCACCAGCACATGGTGAAAAAGTGGCCAGTGCTTTTGATCCCAGTATGGGCTATATAGCAGCAGCTCTGGCTACCGGCCTATCCTCTTTGGCGGCAGGAATTGCAGTTGGTCAAGTGGGAGCTGCCGCGGTGGGGGCTATTACTGAAAAACCGGAACTGATGGGCAGGATGCTGATTTTGATTGGACTTGCCGAGGGAATCGCAATCTACGGCCTGATTATCTCCATTTTGATTCTAAACCGGTTGGGATAGATGCCTGCCCTGCTCTTTATAGGTGATGAAATATCTGCTGCTGGCTGGTCTCTGGCTGGAGTCAACGTCATAACTCCACAACCAGGCGGTGAGGAGCGTGCCGTTGAAAAGGCCATGCAGGAGGCTGAACTGTTGATTATTACATCTGAGGTAGCGGAGCTGATCACCCCCGGCCTACTGGAGAAAATATTGACTTCAACATCTGTTTTAACTCATGTGGTTGGCGACATACAGAACCGCCACCCACTACCAGATTATGCTGGCCTGCTACGGGCAAAATTGGGGTTGGGCCAATGAGCGACAACCCAGTTAGCAACCGCATGAATGAGCTTATAAAAATTGTTGAGCAGAACCGGGACGCCAAACAGCAAGAGATACTGGAAGCGGCTCGCAGTGAGGCTCAGCAAATTGTAAAAAACGCCCATCAACTAGCCAGAAAACGGGTTAAAGAGGTGGTAGCCCAAGAGCGACGAATGCGGACTGAAGTGGAGAATACCGTCAGGGCCAGACAGGAAACCGAGCAGCGGCAACAGCAGTTGCAGCAGTCTGAAACCCTGTTGAAAGAGAGCCGTAAGATCCTTGAAAAAGCCCTTGTACGACGTTGGCAAGACCAAACCGCCAGAAGAGCATGGCTAAACTATATAGCCAAACAGGCTGGACGCTTTTTACCAAAAGGTCATTGGCAGATTATATCACCTGCACCACTGGATGAAGGTGACATTGCCCACCTGAAAAAGTGCTTAAGCAAAAAAACCGCACAATCACTTGATTTTCAAAGTGAAGACAAGCTTGTAGCCGGTCTGAAAATAGGCTGCAAAAACGCTTGGGTAGACGGCACATTAGACATATTGCTAGCCGACACCCGTTCCATAGACGCTCAACTTTTGGGCCTTATAGCTGCTACCGGGAAACAATCATGAATGATGCTATCATCCACTGGATCTCTGGCCCTGTCATGAAAGCCATAGTTAACAAACCCTTCAAGATAAATGAGTCGGTCTTGGTTGGTAAGAAAAAACTACTTGGCGAGGTTGTCCGTCTAAATAAAAAAGAGATTACCGTCCAGATGTATGAAGATGCCACCGGACTGCGTCCTGGAGATCCGGTAATGGGCGAGGGCAACCCCCTATCCGTACGTCTGGGTCCAGGCATTTTAGGCAACATTTTTGACGGACTACTCCGCTCTTTAGATGGTGAAGGCCGAGACTTTTTATATCCTGGTCAAAACCTCCCCGACCCCCCAATTTTTAATTTCACGCCGACGGTAGCGTTAGGAGATGTTTTACAAGCCGGAGCAACTTTTGGGCTGGTTATAACAAACCCGGAGCTGACAACAACCCACCCATGCCTGGTACCACCAAACCAGAATGGCAAAGTTATAGCTATAGCAGAGAGTGGTAACTACTCAGATGTGGAGACCATCTGTACTCTTCTTGATAAAGATGGTGTTGAACATGAGTTGGCCATGAGCCACTACTGGCCGGTACGAACCCCGCGCCCGGTCTCAAAAAGGTTGGGAGTCGGGCCACCACTACTCACCGGACAGCGAATTCTCGACTGCCTTTTTCCCACAGCTCGTGGTGGCAAAGCCATGGTTCCCGGTGGTTTTGGTACTGGCAAAACCGTACTTTTGGAAACAGTGGCTAAATGGTGTAACGCCGATGTTATAATCTATCTTGGCTGTGGAGAGCGAGGTAACGAAATGGCCGGGGTGCTGGATGAGTTTCCCCACCTGGAAGACCCCCGTACCAACCGGCCGCTAATGGAGCGGATGGTGGTTATAGCCAACACCTCCAACATGCCGGTGGCAGCCAGAGAGGCGAGTATCTATACTGGGGTGACAGTGGCAGAATATTTTCGAGATCAAGGTCTGCATGTTGCTCTGATGGCCGACTCTACCAGCCGCTGGGCTGAGGCGTTGCGTGAGGTCTCAGGGCGGTTGGGAGAGCTACCAGGCGAGGCCGGTTATCCCGCCTACCTCAGCACCAGACTGGCAGAGTTTTATGAGCGGGCCTCACGGGTACGAACCCTGGCAGACAAGGGCGGCTCTTTGACCATCATCGGAGCGGTAAGCCCGCCTTCAAGTGATTTTTCCGAACCGGTCACCATCCACACCAAACGTTATGTCCGCAACTTCTGGGCCTTGGACCGCAGACGTGCTCAAGCCCGTTTCTATCCGGCAATAGACCCCCTGATATCCTACTCTGAAGATGCCAATGACCTGGCTAAATGGTGGCAAAAACAGGGTGCACCAAAATGGGATGAACACCGCAGGCGATTTCTTACCCTCCTTGAAGAGCAGACCCGGCTTGAGCGTATGGCCAGAATTTTAGGCAAAGACTCACTGCCGCCAAAACAACAGTTGGTACTGATGTTGGCCGATCTGATCAACGAAGCATTTTTGCGGCAGTCGGCCTTCTCAGAAAAAGA